>NZ_ALAS01000118.1 GCF_000290615.1 Heyndrickxia coagulans DSM 1 = ATCC 7050 | reverse complement strand
GTTTCCCCCTCTTTTTAGGGGGAAAATTTTTTTATCCTTTTTTCAAACCCTTGGGCTACAAGGAGTCTGTAACATCGCAATTACCTCATTATTATATTTATAAAGGAAATTTTGTTTCATTTCCTGACAAAAAAACCGGAGACCCCGTCGTTGAAACGGGATCCCTCCGACGGGCAAGCGCCCTCCGCTTTTCTTTGTCCAGCTCCGGGCGCTGTCGGCTAGTGAATTTCCAGTCCCCTCCCCTACGATAAGCGGGCATCGATTCGCCTGCGGCTCATCGTGTTTCCTTTATCCCACATTAACGGGCAGCAAGACCCCCGCCAAAGGACATACAGAAAATACAACCCAATAAGCTAGAGGGTCAACTGCCCGTAAATGTCCGATTAGTTCAACTAACAAACAGCGGAGGCTGGCCCTCCGCTGTTTGAAGTTTCACGTTATCTCAGTTTGGGGACTATGAAATTCATACGCCGACGGGCAAGCGCCCTCCGCTTTTCCTTGTCCAGCTCCGGGCGCTGTCGGCTAGTGAATTTCCAGTCCCCTCCCCTACGATAAGCGGGCATCGATTCGCCTGCGGCTCATCGTGTTTCCTTTATCTCAGTTCGGGGACTATGAAATTCATACGCCGACGGGCAAGCGCCCTCCGCTTTTCTAATCATCCAGTTGTTGGATTTGGAATAGGTTGTAATAGAGCCCTTGTTTTTCCATTAATTGTTCGTGGGTGCCGGTTTCTTTGATCTCCCCGTTTTCAATTAAGACAATGCGGTCTGCGTGGGTGATGGTGGACAGCCGGTGGGCAACGATTAAAGTTGTCCGGTTGCGCGCCAGTTTTTCAATGGCTTCCTGGATCAGATGCTCGCTTTCTAAATCAAGCGCGGATGTCGCTTCGTCGAGAATGAGAATCGGCGGGTTTTTCAGAAATACGCGCGCAATCGCAATCCGCTGCTTCTGCCCCCCGGACAGTTTAACGCCTCGCTCGCCCACCGTTGTTTCATACCCGTCGGGAAGATTCAGAATAAAGCCGTGGGCGTTCGCCGCTTTTGCCGCCTGTACGACTTCCTCGTCCGTCGCCTGCGGATTCCCGAGCAAAATATTGGATTTCACCGAATCACTGAACAAAATATTGTCCTGCAGCACCATTCCGATTTTATCGCGCAGGCTTTGTACTTTAAACGTGCGGATATCCTGACCGTCCAGGTAAACCACCCCTTTTGTCACATCATAAAACCGGGGGATGAGGCTCACAAGGGAAGACTTGCCGCCCCCGCTCATCCCGACAAAGGCAACCGTCTCCCCTGCCCTGATCTCAAGATTGATATTTTTTAACACCGGCTCTTTTTCATCATCATACCGAAATTCGACGCCATCAAACCGGATATTTCCGCGTACATTCCGGCACTCTACCGCGCCCGGCCGGTCATCAATGTCATATTTTTCATCCAGCAGTTCAAACACCCGGTCCATTGAAGCGAATGCCTGCGTCAGCGTCGTGCCGGAGTTGACGAGCCTTCTGAGCGGGCTGTACAAATTATCAATATAAGCGATAAACGCCGCGAGCGTGCCGACGGTAAGGCTGCCTTTAATTACGAGATAGCCGGAAACAAAAATAATTAACAGCGGCGCAATATCGGTAATGGTGTTCACAACCGCAAACGATTTAGCCGTCCAGCTCGTGTGTGCCAGCGCTTTTTCCAGAAAATTGCGGTTATGCTTGTCAAACTGCTTTTGCTCATGGTCTTCAATGGCAAAACTCTTAATAACCGCCATGCCTTGCACCCGCTCATGGAGATAGCCCTGCACCTCCGCCAGCGCCTGCGACCGTTTTCTCGTCAAAAAACGCAAATTGCCGAAAAAATATTTGACCGAAAAAATATAAACCGGAAATACGGCGAGTGAAATCAAAGTCAGCCGGGCATCCATCATAAACATCATGACAATTGCAATCACGACCGTTGTCATGTCGAGCCAGACGTTCATCAGCCCGGTAATGACAAAATCTTTCGTCTGCTCGACATCATTAATCACCCGGGAAATGACTTCCCCTCCGCGTGTATTGGCATAAAACCGGAAACTTAATTTTTGAAGATGGGTAAAAAAGCGGCCGCGGATATCATACAAGATTTTGCTTGCCGTCCACTGCGCAAAATATTGCCGGTAATATTCAACGGGCGGCCGGACGATGACAAAAATGGCAAGCATGGCCGACATCACCCAAACAAGCTTATGTAACTTCTCATCCGGTGAAAGCCCGTGGTTGCCGATAATATCATCGATCACATATTTAATCAAAAGCGGGATTAAAAGCGGGATCGCAAACTTGATGATCCCGATGATGATCGTCGCAACGATTTGAAACCAATACGGCTTTACAAATTTCATGTATCTTTTCACACTACCCATGCATTAAACCTCCTGAGCAAACAAAACGTACCATTTATTTCCATCTTTTTTCAAAATTTACGCATACAAAAAACCTGTTGGCGTTCAACAGGCGGTTTGCTTAACGCAAATAGGTCAGATAGCGTTCGTACCAAATATCAATAAAGTCGGAGCTGAACGGGCCCTTCCGCTGCCGGATCCAGTGGATGAGAATGTCCACGTTCCGCTTTAAAATATGGTCGATGACATCGGGATAGCCCATTTTTTTGCGATGGTATTCATATTCATCCTCATCCAGCAGCGTAAACGTCATATCCGGATAGACTTTGATGTCGAGATCATAATCAATATATTTTAACGCTTCACCGTCATAAACAAACGGCGACCCCAAGTTGCAGTAGTAGTAGACGCCGTCTTCACGGATCATGCCGATAACATTGAACCAGTGGTCGGCATGAAAGTAGCAGATTGCAGGTTCTCTCGTAATCCATGTCCTTCCGTCCGATTCGGTTACCAAAGTCCGGTCGTTTCCCCCGATCACCAGGCTTTTTGTGCCCTTCAAAACGGTTGTTTCTTCCCATATCCGGTGAATATGGCCGTTATGCTTATAACTTTGGATTTGGATTTTATCACCTTCTGCCGGGATTCCCATCATCTCATGCCCACTTTCATGATTGTTTATATGTAAACCTGTGCCCGTTATGTGCCGGAATGAAACTTATGTAATCAAACGATCTGTTTTCTATCTATTATAACGGTTTCTGAACGCGATTAAAACTAAACAATCCTATTTGAAATAGGATTGTTTATGTGCAAATTTTTGAACTGCGATAAACCCGGATCAGTTCAACCGTCTGCGATTCAAAAACTTTTTCAATTTCCTGCAATTCTTTATTCATCCGGCCGATTTTATCAAGGATATCTTCCGCCATTGTTTCCTCCTGCAACTTCAACAGTTCGCTTTTCACTTCGTTGCATCTCTCCATTTCCGATTGCAAAAACAGCAGCCTATCCATCGTGTCCATTTGCTGTGCCACAAGCCGATTAAATTCTTCCATCAAAGTTTTTTACCCCCTAAAGGATGAATTGAACTTTTCATTCACACATATTCTCGATGGAAGGGCAAAATCCTTTGACTTCTTTTGTCGAACTCCGAAAGCCTTAAAAGAAAAAAGAGGCCCCCGGTTCGGGAAACCTCTTTCTATCGGTTATTGCTGGCCGAATTGCCCGGCGTTTTGCGATTTTTTCGCTTCAGATTGCTGGTTTTGTTTTTTTACTTCCTGTGCGCTCGTTTCGCTTGCGAATTCAGAACCGAAAGAACCTTGGCCGGAAGCAGACTTCGCATTTTGCTTTCTTACTTCCTGCGCATTTGTTTCGCTGGCAAATTCAGAACCAAAATTTCCTTTGGCAGCTTTATTGAAGTTGTTGTTGTTTGCCATCGTTATCACCTCCACGGGTATTAATATAACCAGAGGCGCAACGATTTATCCTTCCCATAAAAACTGGAAAATAAAGGAACTCAAAGCTGGCGTGCTCAACTTAAAAGAAGCGAGCGGCCGCCGTCCACAATGATCGTCTGGCCGCGGATCATAAACGCCTCGTCTGAAATTAAAAAGCGCACGGCGTTCACCATATCCTCGACCTCAACCATTCTTCCTGCCGGCGTATGTTTCCGCGCGTCTTCCAGTAGTGCTTCGCGGTTCGGGAAAGACTTGAGCGCATCCGTATTCAATACGCCGCCCGAAACTGCATTCACACAAATACTCGGCGCCAACTCAACTGCCAAATAGCGGGTTAAAGCTTCAAGCGCTGCTTTCGACACACCGACCGCCGTATAATTTTCGATATAGCGGATCGAACCGAGCGAACTGAGGCTCACAATTTTTCCCCCGCCGTTTTCTTCCATCAGTTTTGCGGCTTCCTGCGCACAAAACAGGAGCGCCCTGCTGTTAATATTCATCGTCCAGTCCCAATGGCGTTCTTCCAGCTCCATTGCCGGGCGCTCGACACCTGAAGCGGCATTATTGACAAGCACATCAAGCCTGCCGTATGTATCCCGGATTTGCGCGAACATTTCTTTTATTTTTTTCACGTCCCCGACATTTGCTTTGATCAGAAGCGCTTTTTGCCCCAGCTTTTCAATTTCTGCTGCCACTTCTTCGGCTTTGGGCCGGCTGCGCGCATAATTGATGACCAGATCATAGCCGCTCTTTGCAAGATCGAGCGCAATCGCCCGGCCCAGCCCCTTGCTTGATCCGGTTACAAGTGCCACCTTATTTGCCAATGATTCCACCTTCTCCGTTTTCTTTATGATTTTTGCAACGCTCTCCCTTTTTCAAAAAGCCGCGATGCATCCTGCTCCTTATCACCCTGGAATGCGGCATTTTCCACGCCTGCCTGAAGCCCGGTTTACAGAAACGCGGCTGTCCCTTGTTGCGGAACCGATTCGGATTGCGCGGCGCTCCGCTGGCTTATCTTTGGAACCGGTTCAGCCTGTCATAAAATGATGTTAAAAATGCATAAAGGGCTTTTTCTGAAGCCGCCATTTCCCTTTTTTTCGGGATCATCACGCCGACCGGGCGCATCAGTTCTACATCGCTGATTTCCGCTTTTACGATTTCTTCAGACAGATTAAATAATAGCGCAGGCTCAGGCAGAATTGCAACACCCGTTCCGCTTGCAACAAGGCCTTTAATCGTCTCCATGTCCTCGCCTTCAAATGCAATCGCAGGCTCAAAACCGGACTTCCGGCAGGCGGAGAACAGAATTTCACGAATCGAAAAGCCCTCCCGAAATGTAATGAAACGTTCGTTTTTCAGCTGGGCGAGCCGGATCATTTCCTGCCCGGAAAGCGGGTGGTCGCGGCGGAAGAGCAGCATGAGCTTTTCCATGTATAAAATTTCACCGCTAACCCCGGGATGGTCATCCGGCACAGGAGAGGCAAGCGCCAGCTCAAGTTCCCCGTTTTCAATCAACCGGATCAAATAGCCGGGGGTCCCTTGCACAAACTGGTACTCGAGGCCGGGATGTTTTTCGCGAAACTGTGCCAACAGGGAAGAAAAGGTCTGGACCGATAACCCGGTCGAAAAACCGAGGCGGACCGTCCCGTTATCCGGATCGAGGAATTCCTGCATTCTTTGCTTGGCTTTATCAATTTCGAGCACGACTTTTTCAGCGTGTTCTAAAAAAACTCTTCCGATCGGCGTCAGCCTGACATTCCTTCCTTCACGCCAAAAAAGGGAAACGCCAAGTTCGGCTTCCAAAAGGGAAATTTGCCGGCTGATGGCGGATTGGGCGACATGCAGCTCATCTGCAGCGTGTGTCACATGCTCCCTTTTGGCGACTTCAATAAAATAAATTAACTGTCTTAACTCCATGCGAATCACACCATTCTTAATTTGAGATTAATTTCATCTTAACTATATATTGTAAGAAAGGATCACAAGAGGGTAAAATTTAAAATAATCTTACTTTTCGGACTCGACCTGATGATGGAAGGAATGTGAAGCAATGAATAATCAACATTATGGACTTTACCGACCTGAATTTGAACATGATGCATGCGGCATCGGCTTTTACGCGGACATCAAGGGCCGCGCGTCTCATAAGATCATCACCACTGCTTTGGAGATGCTGAGAAGGCTGGACCACCGCGCCGGTAAAAATGCCGACGGGACAACGAGCGACGGCGCCGGTATTTCAATGCAAATCCCGCACGCGTTTTTTGAGGCCGTATGCTCCTTCACCCTTCCAAAAAAAGGGGAGTATGCAGTGGGAATGCTTTTTCTGCCGCATGATCCGCATGCTGCGGAGGACATTCTGAATGAATTCCGCATCCAGGCTGCATCACTCGGCCTTTCAGTGCCCGGTGTCCGTGAAGTTCCGGTAAATCCGGAAGTTCTTGGGCGCCAGGCGGAAGAATCGCGGCCGCACATCGTTCAGATTTTCGTTTCTTCTTCTTCAAACGATAACACGGAAGAAGCGGTTTTTCAAAGAAAGATCTATATATTGCGGAAACTGGTTGAGAACAAATTCGGTTCCTCTTTTTATGCCGCCAGTTTTTCGAACCGGACAATTGTATATAAAGGCATGGTTTCGGCGGAACAGCTCCCTCTGTTCTACACTGATCTTGCGGACGAACGGTTTCAATCTGCCCTTGCGCTGATCCACTCGCGGTTCAGCACCAATACGTTTCCCAGCTGGGAGCGGGCCCACCCGAACCGGATGATCGCCCACAACGGAGAGATCAACACCATCAAAGGGAACGTCAACTGGTTCAATGCAAAAATCGAATTGTTTGCAAACGAACTGGACCTTGGCACATTGAAAAAAATCCAGCCTGTGATCAACAAAAACGGTTCGGATTCGGCGATTTTTGACAATGTCCTTGAATTTTTAACAACAAACGGCATCTCCCTTCCGCATGCGATCATGATGATGGTGCCGGAGCCGTGGGAAGACAACGAAGACCTGCCGCCTTACTTAAAATCATTTTATGAATACCATAGCCAGATTATGGAACCGTGGGACGGACCGATGGCGCTCGAGTTTACGAACGGAAAACAAATCGGGGCGGTGCTTGACAGAAACGGCTTGCGCCCGGCCCGTTACTACATTACCCATGATGATAAAATCATTTTTGCATCTGAAGTCGGCGTCGTCGATGTGGAGCCGGAAAACGTCAAAGAACGGCGCCATTTAAAACCGGGTCAGCTGTTGTTCGTGGATCTTGAAAAGGGGGCCCTTATCCCGAGCGACGAACTAAAAGCACAGGTCAGCCTTGAAAAACCGTATGCAGAGCATCTCGAAGATTCAGTGATAGACCTGGAGGAAAGCCACTTTATCCCGGCTGCATCCAGTCTTGAAAAAAATGAACTGGCTTATTGGCAGACATTATTCGGCTACACTTATGAAGAATGCACAAAGTCCATCGTGCCAATGGCGCAGGAAAAGAATGAACCGATCGGGGCAATGGGCGTCGATACACCGATTGCAGTTTTATCGGAGCGCCCGCAGCTTTTGTTCCATTATTTCAAACAAAGCTTCTCGCAGGTCACGAACCCCCCGATTGATTCCATTCGCGAAGCATACGTCATATCTACGGTTACCTGGCTCGGCCCGCAAGTATCGCTTGACGGCCATGACGATACCGCCCATAAAAAAATCCGGCTGGAACACCCGTTTTTAAGCACGGCCAAATTTAACGCCATTTTAAACCAGGGAATGAAAACGGCTTTTCTTCCTGCGTACCATTCGCCGGATATCAGCCTTGACCAGGCGCTGGAACAATTGCTCAGGGAAGCGGACGAAAAAATCGGGGAAGGTGCGGAAATTTTAATTCTTTCCGACCGTGCGCAAGGCCATCGTGCCGTGCCGATCCCTTCCCTGCTTGCCGTTTCAGCCCTGCACCAGCATATGATCCGCTCCGGCACAAGGCCGAAAGCAAGCATCGTGCTGGATTCCGGTGAACCGCGGGATTCACACCATATGGCCGCTCTATTGGGCTACGGTGCCGATGCGGTACACCCGTATCTCGCACTTGAAACGATTCAAAATTTAATCGGCGAAGGGCATATCGATCTGCCGTATAAAAAAGCAAGTGAAAACTATTTAACCACCCTTAAGAAAAGCGTCGTCAAAATCATGTCGAAAGTCGGGATTACGACGATGCAAAGCTATCGCGGGGCGCAAACTTTTGAAGCGCTCGGCATTGCGGAAAGCGTCTGCGACCGCTATTTTACCGGCACCGTCTCGCAGCTTGGCGGGATCGGGCTCGCGGAAATCGGCCAGGAATCATTGAAACGTTTTGAAAAAGCGCAGAAATTGCTTTTCCAGCACAACAAAGCGCTTGATCCGGGAAGCGAGCTGCAATGGCGGAAAGACGGCGAATACCATTTGTTCAACCCGCAAATGATGTACACTTTGCAGCAGGCAACCAGAACGAACAACAAGGAACTGTACCGCAAATTTTCGGAAACGTACCACCACGGTCCGTACGCCACGATCCGGAGCCTGCTGGCCATCGAGAGCAACCGGAAACCTGTTCCGCTGGATGAAGTGGAGCCGGTCGAATCGATTTGGAAAAGGTTTAAAACCGGCGCGATGTCGTACGGGGCATTAAGCAAAGAAGCGCACGAAGCACTCGCGATTGCGATGAACCGCATCGGTGGAAAAAGCAACAGCGGCGAGGGCGGCGAAGAAAAAGAACGCTACACGCCTGATGCGAACGGAGATTCAAGACGGAGCGCCATTAAACAGGTGGCATCCGGCCGTTTCGGCGTCACCAGCCTGTATTTAACAGATGCGGACGAAATCCAGATTAAAATGGCCCAGGGTGCGAAACCGGGCGAAGGCGGCCAGCTTCCGGGCTCGAAAGTTTATCCGTGGATTGCCGAAGTCCGCGGCTCCACTCCGGGCGTCGGTTTAATCTCGCCTCCTCCGCACCATGATATATACTCGATTGAAGACCTGGCGCAGCTGATTTACGATTTGAAAAGCGCCAACCCGCGCGCCCGCATTTCGGTAAAACTGGTGGCAAAGTCAGGCGTCGGGACCATCGCGGCCGGTGTAGCGAAAGGCCTGGCCGATACGATTTTAATCAGCGGCCATGACGGCGGCACCGGGGCGAGCCCGCAAACGAGCATCAAACATGCCGGCATGCCATGGGAACTCGGCCTTGCAGAAACCCATCAGACGCTAACGCTGAACGGCCTGCGTGACCGTGTCGTACTGGAAACAGACGGTAAACTGATGACCGGGCGTGATGTCGTCATCGCCGCCTGCCTTGGCGCCGAAGAATTCGGGTTTTCCACTGCCCCGCTTGTTGTCCTCGGCTGTATCATGATGCGCGCCTGCCATCTTGATACATGCCCGGTCGGCGTGGCCACGCAAAATCCGAAGCTGCGCGCCAAATTCATGGGCAAACCGGAATATGTTGTCAACTATATGCGGTTCATCGCAGAAGAGGTCCGCGAAATATTGGCTGAATGCGGCTACCGCAGCCTTGATGAACTTGTCGGCGAAACCGGCTTGCTGAAAGTGAAAGATGAGGTTAAAAACCATTGGAAAGCGAAACAGCTTCATTTTGATAAATTACTGTTTAAAGCGGGTGATACACCATTTGCTGTGCAAGGCAAAACGGCGCAAAGCCATAAACTGGAAGAACGCTTTGACAGCCGGGAATTGAACCATTTATCCGTATCCGTCCGGAACAGGCAGCAAACAGCCGTCACCTTGCCTGTGCGCAACACCGACCGGGCAATCGGCACCACTTTGGGCCATATCATTACAAAAACTTACGGTGACGAAGGGCTGCCGGAAGATTTTATCCACATTCATCTGCATGGTTCAGCAGGGCAAAGCCTCGGCGCCTTTATCCCGAAAGGCCTGACACTGAACCTTGAAGGAGATGCCAATGACTACGTCGGGAAAGGATTATCGGGCGGAAAAATCGTTGTGAAGCCGGGTGCCGGATGGAGCCGGGACGAAGAACAGGCCATCATCGGCAACATCGCCTTTTTCGGGGCAACATCGGGCGAAGCATATATCCGCGGAACGGCCGGCCAGCGTTTCTGTGTCCGTAACAGCGGCGTACATGCCGTTGTCGAAGGCATCGGAGACCACGGCTGCGAATATATGACCGGCGGACGCGTTGCCGTGCTCGGCCCGATCGGCAAAAACTTTGCGGCCGGGATGTCCGGCGGGATTGCCTACATTTATACCGGCGCAATGGGTGAAGATGAAGTTTTATCCCGGATCAACCAGGAACTTGTCAGCATTGAAGGTGTGGATTCTGATGAAGATATGCGCGAACTTTACCATATGATCCAGAAACATTATCAATACACCGGCAGCCCTGTTGCCAAACGGATTTTGAAGAATTGGGAGCTGGCCCTGCATCAGTTTGTCAAGATTGTTCCACGCGAATACAAAGCGATGATGGAACTCATCCAGTACTTCCTGGATCAGCAAATGCCGCTTGATGAAGCGAGGCTTGCCGCTTTTGAATATAAAAAATCCGGAAAGCACCTGCCGGAAATCGAAAAAGAAAAAGCTTTCCCGACAGAAGTAAAGTAGATGGGTAAATCCATCCGGAAGCGTCCGGATGGATTTACAGGATTGTGTGTGGATTGAAACGAAAAAAAACGGAGACCTATCATGTCCCGTCAGCGGACCGATAAGAAGCACGAGGATGGCTGTTTTAAGAAAAATGGAGCATCGCACGCAAAACGGAAACTTTTTTCCGGAAAAAAGCTGAAATTGTACGACATCTATATCCCTCCGGCAGCGGCCGGGTGATTTGTGAGGAGTGTGAGACATGCGCGGAACGACAGATTTTGTTGACCAGAAACGTGAAAAACCGAAAGAACTGGATGCCGCAAAACGGGTGGCTACATGGAAAGAATACGTGCAGCCATTTCCGGCAGAAAAACTGAGAACGCAGGCATCCCGCTGCATGGAATGCGGCACCCCGTTCTGCCAGATGGGGGAACTGATCGGCAGGCAAACGAGCGGCTGCCCTTTGTATAATTTAATTCCGGAATGGAACACCCTTGCCGCCCAGGGAAAATGGGAAGAGGCCTACCAGCGTTTGCTTTTAACCAATAATTTCCCGGAATTCACATCGCGCGCCTGCCCGGCACCATGCGAAGGCTCGTGCACAGCCGGGCTGGTCAGTGAACCTGTCACCATTAAAAGCATTGAAAGAGCCATCATTGACCGTGCCTGGGAAGAAGGCTGGATCAAGCCGAGAATCCCGCTGAAACGGAACGGCTTAAAAGCAGCCGTTGTCGGAAGCGGGCCGGCCGGATTGACGGCAGCTGACGATTTAAACCAGGCAGGCTATGATGTTACCCTCTTTGAAAAAGAAGACCGTTTTGGCGGGCTGCTCATGTACGGGATTCCGAATATGAAAATTGAAAAGCAGTATGTAGAGCGCAGAGTGGACCTGTTGCAGGCGGAAGGCATCACATTTAAAGCCAATACCGAAATCGGCAAAGACATCACGCTTGCAGAACTGGAGGCTGCTTTTGACGCCGTCCTGCTTTGCATCGGCGCGGAGAAACAACGTGACATGGACATTCCGGGGCGTGATTTAAAAGGCATCTACCCGGCAATGAAATATTTGAAAGCCAGCACAAAACATCTGCTTGACCATGGAGAAAACGGTGAACCGCAAATTTCGGCAAAAGGGAAAAAAGTGATTGTCATTGGCGGCGGCGATACCGGTGCGGACTGTGTGGCAACCGCAATCCGGCAAGGGTGCAAGAGCGTCGTACAGTTCGGAAAGCACGGAGAACTGCCGAAAGAACGCCCGGAACACGAACCATGGCCGGTGAACCCTTCCCTGTTCACACTGGATTATGCATATGAAGAATCATTTAAAGTGTTCGGGGAAGATCCGCGGCAATATTATATCCAAACCACAGCATTTCTCGGTAATGATAACGGCGAAGTAACAGGGCTTGTTACCGTGCCGTTTTCAGATCAGCGGGGAGCGGAACAGCAGATATGGGATGCGGATCTTGTGCTCATCGCGATCGGATTCCAGGGTGTCGATGATGCCAAATCAGCCGGCATCGAACTTCAAAACGGGCTGATACACACCTTGCCCGGGAGTTTCCGGACAAATCGGGAAGGCATTTTTGCCGCCGGCGATGCGAAACGCGGCGCAAGCCTGATTGTCTGGGCAATGCAGGAAGGCAAAAAAGCCGCAAAAGAAATAGACCTGTATCTCTCACAAAAAAACAAAGCGGCCTGCCAGCCATCTGCATAAAAAACAGCCCCAAGCTTTTCAAAAAGCTCGGGGCTGTTTTGTTGCTGAATGCCCTTTTGAAGGACATTTTGGCTTGCGGTTCGTCCTTTTTTTCTTTCATAGCGATTAATCGTGAAAGAGGGAACTTCATAAATCCACTTCAAATATAACTCTCATCGTGTTGCCTATATCATCGTATTCTTAAAACCACGTACAAGCCCAAATAAGAGATTTTTAATGTTTTTGTTTATCTTTGATATGCAACTGAAAAAAGATTAGCGCTAAAACAAATAAAATTATCGGAATAACTATTAAACTAGAACTTAATAGAGTATAGGTCGTATCTCCATCCATTCTCCCCGTTTTTATTTGTAAATTTCTATAAAATGTTGCTAATTGAATAACAAAAATCATTATTAGACCAGTTATAAAACTAAGAAGAGAAAACTTGAAGTACATAAATAACCCTCCTTATTCATTTGATAATAAATTATAAAGTAAACAAAAATTTTATAACTTTTTATAAGTTATTAAAAACTGTTTAAGCCCTTCCATTGCAAGAAGAAATAACCAAACCTGATTATTTTCAACAATAATTATGACAAGAAATCTCTGCATTTTCCAGCAAATTTGCAATCATTACTTACTGATGACCCGGAAGGCTTTCCAGATTTTTTGATGGGGCACAGGAAATGCAAACGTTTCAATCTCGTCAGGAAGCACGCATTTTAGTTCATCCGTTTCCTGCACATGATTTAAAATTTTCCCGCGGTATACCCGGATGTCCCAAATTAAATGGGTAAAAACATGCCGTATTTCCGTAAAATGCTCCGTCTCGAGTGCGGCTTCAATTTGAAATGCCTCTCCAAGATAGTCCTTCAATACCTGCCTCGCCGGCAAAACGGCACTTTCTTCCACTTGAACAAATTCCCACATATTTGCAAGCAGCCCTTTATCCGGACGCTTATGGATCAAAATGCGCCCGTCTTCATCTTCCAAAACGGCCGCCTGGAGCCGGATCTGTTTCTGCTTTTTCCCTTTTGATTTCACAGGCAGCTCATTAATGGTTCCCTCTGCAAACGCCCGGCAATGCTCCCGGACCGGGCAAAGCAAACATGACGGCGATTTTGGCGTGCAAACGAGCGCACCAAGTTCCATCAAAGCCTGATTAAAATAAGACGGATTCTCCTGAGAAATCAACTTGCGGACGGCTTCTTCAAAAACCTTTCTTGCAGAAGGCTTTGCAATGTCTTCCCATATGGATAAAATTCTTGAAAGCACCCGCATCACATTTCCGTCCACAGCCGGTTCCGGCAAGCCGTATGCAATGCTCAAAATCGCACCGGCCGTATAGGGCCCTACGCCTTTTAGCTTCGAAACTTCTTCCGGTGTGTCCGGAACCGTGCCGCCATAATGTTCCTTCACTTCTTTTACGGCAGCGTGCAAATTCCGGACGCGTGAATAGTAGCCAAGCCCTTCCCACGCTTTTAGCACCTCATCTTCACCGGCATCCGCCAGCGCTTCAAGGGTCGGAAATTTTTCCATAAAGCGCCGGAAATAGGGAATGACAGTGTCCACCCTTGTCTGTTGCAGCATGATTTCCGATACCCAAATTTTATACGGGTCGCGGTCCTCCCGCCATGGCAGGTCCCGCTGTTCCCTTTTAAACCAGGAGATCAGATCCTCTTGAAAAGATTTTACATCAAAGTCGCCGACTGGAAAATTTTTCAATGTTTAATTCCCCCAAATGATTGCTATAACTTTTTATAAGCGGGAAAAATACAAACAGAAAATCCTGATTGACCGCCTTTGTCTATTGCAATTCTTCTTAATTTACCATATGATGAAGGCATGATGAAAGAAATAAGCGCTTTAGTAAGGAGCCAGAACCACTTTTAGGAGGAATAAGATTGGATACTGGAACCCATGTTGTTATGGGCATTGCACTCGGAGGTTTGGCAACGTTGGACCCTGTGGTCGCACAAGATGCGGTTCATTTTCACAGCGTTCTCATTGCCACGGTTTTAGGTTCACAGGCACCAGACATCGATACTCTGCTCAAATTTAAAAATAATGCGGTTTATATTCGCAACCACCGCGGCATTACACATTCTCTTCCGGCTGTCTTGCTGTGGCCGCTTGCCATTACAGCAGTGCTCAGCATCTTTTTCCCTGGAACCGATGCGCTTCATTTATGGCTTTGGTCTTTTTTGGCTGTTTTTCTGCATGTGTTCGTCGATATCTTTAATGCATACGGGACACAGGCACTGCGACCATTCTCATATAAATGGATCGCGCTCGGCGTGATCAACACATTTGACCCGTTCATTTTTATCATCCATGTGGCCGGCATTGCCGCCTGGTTGTTCGGGGCACAACCGGGGCCGACGTTTCTGGTCATGTACATCTTCATATTTTTATATTATATCGCCAGATTCACGGCACGTCACCATGTAAAAAAAGCCGTGCTGGCCAGGATTCCGGATGCGGAAAGAATCATCATTTCCCCGACCATTCATTTTCATCAATGGAAGATTGCCGTAAGAACAAAAGATGCCTACTATGTTGCATTTGCGTTTAAATCGGCGGTCACCATTCTTGACAAATTCAAACGGCTTCCGGTTCCGGAAAATAAAATTTTAGAAGTGGCAAAGCAAGATAAAAATTTGTCTGCTTTCTTAAGTTTTTCCCCTGTCTATAACTGGCAGATCAAGGAACTGGATAACGGCTGGGAAGTCCGCTTTACTGATCTCCGCTACCGGAAAAACGGGCATTATCCGTTTGTTGCTGTTGTGAAGTTAAATGAAGATCTGGAAATAATCGGCTCTTATACCGGTTGGATTTTTAATAAAGAGAAGCTGAAGAAAAAACTTGATATTGTACCAAGATAAGGCGCACGTTTTCCGTCTGAAAACGTGCAAAATAACCGGTGCGGGGCATTCCCCACCGGTTATTTTGTTAAGGAGGGCATGAACATGCGGAATAAAGAAAAAGGTTTCCCGTACGATCATGACAATGTATATGAAGACAAACCGCAGGCAAAAGCCGAATATGCTTCGAAACGCGCGGATGGCACGACCAATACGCATCCGCAGGAACGCATGCGCGCATCAGGCCGCCGCGAAGAGTCATGACAGAAAGGGCTGCTGGATGATGCCGGCAGCCCTTACATGTTGAATAGCACCGGGCCCATTTCTTTTGATCCCCTGTAAAAGAGTAACAAATCAATCCACCCGTTTCAGCATCGAAATCGGGAGGGCTTCGATCGGTTTGCCGCCGCTGACCCGGTAACCCCAGGCAAAGACGCCGTCGATATAATCAATTTTAAAATAGGCGCCGGGGTCTCCTTCAATTTTATAAATTCCCCCTTTTTGAAAAGAAGCGGGGTCCAGCAAATACGACTTTGCCATCGCAATTTTCCGCTCCAGCACGGCGAACTCATTCACAATACCGAGTTGTTCGGCCTTGCGCGCTTTCTCCGTCAATTGTGCAATTTCCTGTTTTAACTCATATTCACTCATTTGACTGTATCTTTTTTCCATCCTTAATCCCCCTCTTCCCGCAAATAGCGCTCTATCAAATCCATCGGGAACCCTTTCCGGTATAAAAACTGCTTCATTTTTTGCCTGTATACATATCCCGAAAACTTTCCGTATTTGCGCTTTGCTTTTTCGGCATGCTGAAGAAGTGCTTTCCATTCCGTTTCTTCATCCTTTTCAACATGAAGCGCCGCCATCGCAGCGGAAATCACTTCAGGCGGATAGCCTTTTACTGTAAGCCCCTGCTTCACTTTTTGCTTTAAAAGCTTCTCCGACAACCGGGCATGCTGCCTGGAAAGTTTTTCTGCAAGGGCACGGGCATGTTCCACTTGCTGATCAGCATCAAAAATTTCAAGCGCTTTTTCGATCATCTCTGGTGCAATGCCTTTTTGCTGAAGTTCCCTGTTAATGACAACAGGCCCTTTATGCGTTGTATTCATTTGTGTCCGCACGAAACTTGCGGCAAATTCCGCATCATCAAGATACTGCATTTCATAAAGCTTTGATATGACACTCCGGACGACTTCCGGCGCAAATTCCTTTTTTATCAAATCATCACGCACTTCTTTTTCCGACCGCATCCGGTAGGAAAGAAAACGGATGGCGGTATTGACGCCTTTCCGGATATCATCCTCGGCAAGGATCGCTTCAATATCAAGCTCATCCAATTCTTTCCCTTTTAAAAGCTGGTACCGTGCCAGCACTTCTTCATCAACACTGAACCGGTACTTTCCGTCAAGAAAAATATTGTATCGTTCTTTATTGTTTTTTTGAAGCGAAATTTTTGTAATGACAGGCACATGAATTCCTCCCTTGTCTATTTTACCATTGAAAGTGTAGAAAGCGGTATTACCGGGAACAATAATCCAAAAAAGGAGGTTTTGCGAATGCCGAAAGATAAAAAAGTTCAGACGAAAAGCACATTAAGAAGCATGCAGGAAGTGACTTACCAGCACGAATTTAAAAAAGCCGACCGGGCCGGAGGATACACGGACAGAGGGCGCAAATAATTACCTGTTTAAGAAAAACCTTTTACGCAAAAAGTAGTTTTGCGGAGGCAACCGCAAACTGCTTGAAAGGGGTTTTTTCAATGGGCCGCGGGCATCAGCATAAAACACGCGATAAAAATAAAGCAACACTGCCGCAAGTACCGAAGAACATGAAAATGGACGGAAAAGACATTGAATATTCGAGGGAACTCGCAGACGGGGAAGATTTGGAAGCACAGGCCCGTTCCGATGCTGCGGAAAAAAGAGCGAAAAACAGGCGGTAAAATAAAAACGGGCGGCCTTTCCATTGGGCCCCCGTTTTTTGTGGATGATGTGCATAAACCTTTCAATGCCTCTATTGACAATATCCTTTGATGTGTATAAAATTGTGCACATTTTTTGTGTATAAAATGTGGATATTGTGGATAACCGCCCCTATATCCTTTTCTTTGCATATTCCGGATGTGGATAAACCTGTGGGAAATGTATGGGCAGCATGTGCGCCGGTTCGGAGCATGCATCCAGGCATTTTTACAGCTGGTTTGGTGCTGCTTGTTGCTTTGCGCTTTCCACAAGCGCACGGATTTTTTCCGTTTCCCCGTTCTGAAAGAGCTCGATAATTTTGCTCCCGGCCACAACGCCGCTGCAGTAGCGGGTTAAACGGCGGACCTGCTCGGGGCTGGAAACGCCAAAGCCGGCGAGAACAGGTACCCGGCTGATGCTTGATAAGAAAGCGAGGTAATCCTCGATATTGTCGTGAAAACTTGTGCGGGTGCCGGTTGTGCCGGTGACCGTAACAGCATACAGAAACCCTTCAGAGCGGGAGGCGATTTTCTTAAGCCGGTCTTTCGGGCTTGTAATCGCAGCCAGCCGGATGAGCGCAAGGCCGCATGTTGCCAGTTCTCCGGCGACAATCCCCTCTTCCTCAAGCGGCAAATCCGGAATAATCAGCCCGTCAACACCGGCAGCCGCGCAGTCTGCTGCAAATTTTTCCAGACCATAGGCAAAAACCGGGTTAAAATACGTCATGAGAATAACCGGGACTTGTCTCGGATGGGCTTTTAAATGGCTCAGCACTTTTTTCATTGTCGTGCCTGCCTTAAAAGCGCGGAGTCCGGCCGCCTGGATGACCGGACCGTCTGCGACAGGGTCGGAAAACGGGATGCCAAGTTCAATTGCCGTTGCCCCGCAAGCTTCCAAAAACGCAAGCCTTTTCTCCGTCTCTTCCATTCCACCGTCCCCCGCCATAATATAAGGGACAAATGCCTGGTCACCGCGTGCAAGAACCGCTTCAAACTGTGCTTCCAATTTTTGTTTACCCATTGTTTTCCCCTCCAAACAAGCGGCTGGCCGCTTCTCCAATTTTGTCCCCGCATCCTGGCAGGACGGCAGTCGTTTTTGCCGGTTTCAGGGCCATACGGACGGCATGGGCGCTTTCCAATGCAAAAATTTCACCCATTGTTTTCCCCTCCAAGCAAATGGCTGACGGCTTCTACATCTTTGTCCCCGCGCCCTGACAGGCAAACAGCGATCGTTTCGTCTTTTCCCATCGTTTTTGCCAGCTTCAGGGCAAAACGAATGGCATGGGCGCTTTCGAGTGCCGGGATAATGCCTTCTGTTCTCGAAAGCAGCCGGAATGCATCCAATGCTTCAGCGTCGTTCACAGACGTATACGTAACCCGGCCCGTTTCTTTTAAATAACTGTGTTCCGGCCCGACTCCCGGATAATCAAGCCCGGCCGATACCGAATAAGCTTCCTGGATTTGCCCGTCATCATTTTGCAGCAAATACGTTTTCATTCCGTGAAGCACGCCGAGTTTGCCGTCACTTAAAGACGCCGCGTGCTTTCCGGTTCCAAGGCCGGCACCGCCCGCTTCCACACCGAACAATTTTACGGCCTTATCTTCCACAAACGGATAAAACATGCCGATCGAATTGCTGCCGCCGCCGACACAGGCGACAACTGCATCGGGAAGTCTGCCTGTCTGTTCTGTAATCTGTTTTTTCGTTTCTTTTCCAATCACACTTTGGAAATCGCGGACAATTTGCGGAAACGGATGCGGGCCGACTGCTGAACCCATAATATAGTGCGTGTCTTCCACATGGGCAACCCAGTAGCGGAGCGCCTCGTTGACCGCATCCTTCAATGTGCCGCTCCCCTGCGAGACGCTCTCGACTTTCGCGCCAAGCAATTCCATCCGGAAGACGTTCAGTTTTTGCCGGCGGATATCTTCTTCCCCCATAAAAATAATACATTCAAGGCCGAGCAGCGCGCAGACGGTTGCTGTTGCCACCCCGTGCTGGCCGGCGCCCGTTTCGGCAACGACTTTCTTTTTTCCCATTCTAAGCGTAAGCAGCGCCTGGCCGACTGTGTTGTTGATTTTATGTGCGCCGGTATGGTTCAAATCTTCGCGTTTCAGGAAAATTTTCGGGCCGCCGCCAAGTTCCGTTAAATTTTCCGCATAGTAAAGCGGGGTTTCACGGCCGACATATTGTTTCAGCAATTTATCCAGCTCTGCATGAAAAGCCGGGTCGTTCATGGCCTCATGATAAGCCTGCTCGAGTTCGCCTACAGCCGGCATCAGGGTTTCCGGTACGAATCTCCCCCCGAAAGTTCCGAAACGGCCGTTTGTATCAGGCAGTTTGTATGTTTGCATTTTTGTCACGCTCCTCTAATTTTTGAAACGCTTTTCTTGCTGCTTGCACAAATGCTTTGATTTTATCCGGGTCTTTTTCTCCGTTTGTTTCCACCCCGCTTGAAACGTCGACGATATACGGACAGACAGCAAGGATCGCGGCTTCGGCATTTTCCGGCGTGAGCCCGCCGGCAAGCATCACCGCCCGCTCATCCGATAGCGCCTTTGCCAGCTCCCAGTCAAACGTCTTTCCACTTCCGCCGCGGTATTTTCCGCCGGCGCTGTCCAAAAGCACCAGATCGCAATGGTAACCGTGTATGATATCAAGATCAGCATCTGTCCTTACCGGGAAAGCTTTGATCACCGGGTAAGGCATTTGCGCGGCTTCCTCCGCTGTTTCATCGCCGTGCAGCTGCAGGTAATCGAGCCCGGCCCGCTCTGCAATTTCCGCCATTTTTTCAGGAGATTCATTAACGAATACACCGACTTTTTCGACATGTTCCGGCAACGCTTTTGCAATCTGTGCCGCTTTTTCCGGTGTAATCTTCCGTTTGCTTTCGGCAAATACAAAGCCGATCATGTCCGCCCCCGCGCAAACAGCCGCCCGGGCCGCTTCAAGCGTGCGAATGCCGCAAATCTTTACTTTCCGTTTTTCCGGAACACCGGCCAGCTTTTTCATTTCCGTTTGCGGGTCGTTTGCGCGCATAAGCGTTTCCCCGACTAAAATCCCTTTTGCCCCGGCATGCTCAGCGCGGACGACGTCTTTCCGGGTGCGGATGCCGCTTTCGCTGATCACAAGCACGTCCGGGTTTGAGATTTGTGGCGCAAGCTTTTCAACAACGCCGAGATCAACCTCAAACGTCTTTAAATTGCGGTTGTTGATGCCGATGATCCGGGCCCCTGTTTCGACAGCGGTTTCGAGTTCCGCTTCATTGTGCACTTCCAGCAGCACTTCAAGACCGGTGTCCCGGGCGTAATCGTACAGCTGCCGGAGCCTTTCGGGGGAAAGAGCCGCTGCGATCAGGAGAATCACGCTTGCACCATACGCTTTTGCCCGGTCGATCTGAATTTCATCGATAATAAAGTCTTTGCAGAGCACCGGAAGCCGGACTGCATCGCTTACGGCTTTCAAATCTTCCACTGACCCTTTAAAAAAGGCTTCATCCGTTAAAACGGAAATGGCGCCGGCGCCTGCTTTTTCATAGGCAAGTGCCTGCCGGATTGGATCTACGGCCGTCCGGATATCCCCTTTTGACGGGGAGGCCCGCTTGATTTCCGCAATAATGCTTGTTTTTTCAGACTGCATAAAAGTTTCATAAAGGGACGGGGCTTTGCGCACATTTGTGGCAAAAGCCTTTCCAGCACCTTTTATACGGGCCACTTCTTTTTCTTTTTCGGCTAAAATCTTTTCCAAAAACGCCATTCAAATCGCCTCCTGTGTGAGTTTCAGGCTTATTTCAATAAGTGCGTGCAGTTCACACCCTGAAATTGCTCTTCTCGTTTCTTTTCCGGGTAAAAATGTTTCGGAAATTGCCATTCAAATCGCTTCTTGCGTGAGTTTCCGGCTCGCTTCAATGAGTGCGTGCAGTTTTTCAAGTGCTGCGCCCGAACGGATTGCCTGCTCCGCAATCTGGATTCCTTCTTTTACCGTCTCTGCCCGCCCTGCAGCAAAGAGCGCAAGCCCGGTATTGAAGACCACTGTATCATGGTAAGCGCCTTTTTCTCCTTTTAATACTGACAGCAAAATATCGCTGTTTTTTTGCGCATCACCGCCGCGGATCGCTTCCAGCGGGTAATACGGCAAGCCAACCTCTTCCGGCGTCAGCGTAAACATCGTAATCTTCCCGCCGTCAAGCAGCGCAAAATGGTTTTCCCCGGATAATGACGCTTCATCAAGATAGCCGGCGCCATTGACAACGAGCGCGCGTTTTCTGCCAAGGCGGCCGAGCACTTCCGCCATCGTCCCGAGCATGTCACGCCGGTACAGCCCGAGCAGCTGTGTTTCCAGGTTCATCGGATTTGTGAGCGGGCCGATCAAGTTAAAAATCGTCGGGATTCGCAAATCTTTCCGGATTTTCATCATTTTTCCAAGGGCCGGATGGACATTCGGGGCAAACAGGAAGACGATGCCGATTTCTCTCAGCAAGCCTTCAATTTCTTCCGCCGGGAAAGACAAGGAAATCCCGAGCGTCTCTAGGACATCGGCGCTCCCGGTCTGGCTTGAGACGCTGCGGTTGCCATGTTTGGCAACTTTCACGCCGCTTGCCGCCAGCACAAACGCGGAGGTCGAGCTGATGTTAAAACTGTGGCTGCCGTCCCCGCCCGTCCCGCAGTTGTCCATAAGCCCTGGAACGTTGCATGGAACCGGCACGGCTTTTTCACGGATCACTTCGACCAGCCCGGCAATTTCTTCCGCCGTTTCGCCTTTACATTTCAAGGCGGCTAAAAATGCGCCCATCTCCCCTTCTGTCACTTCATCAGAAAACAGTGCACGAGAGGCTTCCCGCATTTCTTCAACCGTCAGCCCTTCTTGTGCCAAAATTTTTTCAAGATACGGTTTCAACTTTCTCATCCTTTCTGATTTCGCGTAAAAAGTTTTCAAGCATCTGTTTACCGGTTTCCGTCCCGATCGACTCGGGATGAAACTGGACGCCGAAACACGGGGCGGATTTATGTTGAATGGCCATGATTTCTCCGTCATCAAGAGACTTGGCAACCACTTCCAGGACTTCCGGGATCTTTGTCCGGTCCACGACAAGCGAGTGGTAGCGCATCACTTCGACCGGATCCGGCTGCCCGCTGAACATTCCTTTCCCGCCATGGCGTACAAGGGAAGTTTTGCCATGTTTGATTTCTTTTGCTTTTGTGATCCCTGCCCCGAACGCTGCGGCAATTGCCTGATGGCCGAGACAGACGCCGAGCATTGGGACTTGCCGGTAAAATGTTTTTACAGTTTCAATGGAAATGCCGGCATCTTCCGGCACGCCGGGCCCCGGTGACAGGACAATCGCTTCCGGCTTGAGCCTTCTGATTTCATCTATGGTGATCCGGTCATTGCGGAACACCCTTACTTCCTCCCCAAGTTCGCATAAATACTGGTACAAGTTGTAAGTGAACGAATCATAGTTATCGAGCAATAAAATCATGCGTCTGTACCTCCAGAATCGATCTCGCCTTGTTGAGCGTTTCTTCATACTCTTTTTCCGGATCGGAATCGTACACAATGCCCGCGCCCGACTGCAAATAAGCGGTGTTGTCTTTAATCAGGAGCGAGCGGATGGCGAGTGCAAAATCAATGTCGCCGTTCAGATTGATATAGCCGACCGCGCCCGCGTACATGCCGCGCTTCAGGCTTTCCAGGCTGTTGATAATCTGCATCGCGCGGATTTTCGGCGCGCCTGATACCGTGCCGGCCGGAAGACAGGAGATGAGCGCGTCAATTCCGCTAAAACCGTCCCGCAATTTCCCCCGCACTTCCGAAACGATATGCATCACATGCTGGAACCGCTCAACTTCCATGTATTTTTGCACCCGGATGCTGCCGGGCTCGCACACCCGGCCGAGGTCGTTCCGGCTCAGATCAACGAGCATTTTATGTTCAGCGAGTTCTTTCTCATCGTGTAAAAGCTCGCTTTCAAGGCGCTCATCTTCTTCCGGGGCATTGGCGCGCGGGCGTGTTCCCGCAATCGGATTCGTATATACCACACGCCCCTTCGTTTTGATCAAACTTTCCGGCGATGCCCCTAGAACGACATAACCGCCGAAGTCGAGATAAAACATATACGGGGACGGGTTCGCTTTCCTTAACTTCCGGTAAAAATAGAACGGATCGTGCGAAAGCGTCCCTTTCATACGCTGTGACAGGACAACCTGGAAAATGTCCCCGTTTTCGATATGCTGTTTTGCGGTTTCGACCATCTTCATAAATGCCTGCTTTTGAATGGCGGGGGCAAAGTCAACCGGGCCATGGTCGACAAATGGTTCTGCGCTTGTCTGCCGGCAGATCGCTTTTTCCATTGCCGCAAGATTTTTTTCTATTGCCTCCCCGTCTTCCCCGGTTGAAACAAGGTAGACGGTCTGGCTTTTATGGTCGTAAACAGCTATATTTTGGTACAGCATCAAATGCAGATCCGGGATTCCTGTTTCATCTTCCGGTACATGGCCGATTTCTTCATACTGGCGGATGGCGTCATAGCCGATATAGCCGACCGACCCGCCGTAAAACGGAAAGGGAAGCTGGATATTAAGACGCGGCAACAGGCCTTTGACAAGATCGAGCGGCTTACCTTTTTTTATTTCACGCCGCCCCGTCATCCGGTCAATCACCTCCAGTTCATTATCCCGCCCGATGAACGCTTTTACCGGATCAGCCCCGATAAAAGAAAACCGGCCGTTGCTGTCATTTTGCAGCGAACTTTCGAACAAAAACTTGCATTTTCCTCTCAGTCTCGTAAAAATCATGACCGGCGTTAACACATCGCCATTTAGCTTAACGATTTTGTATTGCATCCGTCCGCACTCCTTTTTTATTGAAATGGTAACTAGCAGGCCGTCTTTCGCGCTCCGGCTCTTCACCTCTGCACCGGCTGTATATCCTTCGCTTAACAGGCGGGTTCCGATACAGATCCCGGGTCCCGGCTAAATAAAAAAAACGTCCTCTGCCCGCAGCTGTATGCTGCAGGACAGAGGACGTTTTCCAACGCGGTGCCACCTCTCTTGAAAGGATTTAAAACCTTTCCGCTTATTCGGGTACGGAGCAAGCCACTCTTTATACCCTATCCCGGTAACGGGGGAAGCCGTGTTTCCCTACTGCACAAGTTCAGGAAACCTCTCGTAAGCCCATTCTGCAAAGGCAGTCGTGCCGGACTCCCACCTGCGCCGGCTCTCTGGGACGCTTACCATTTGCATACTCTTCTTACTCAGCGATTTTCTTTTATGAGATTTTTAACGGAACGCAAAAAGGGTTCCCAATCCATGTAAAGGACGGGGAACCCGCGGTGCCACCTTTATTGGCTTTATCAGCCCGGCTTTGACGGTATCAGGGAAAAAACGTAATACCTGCCTCTTGTAACGATAAGGCATTCGCCAAAGCCTACTCCGGAATCGTTTCGGTTTGGAAGCTCGGAAGCCCATTCGCCTGCACGTCATCACCGGTTCGCACCACCCACCGGCTCTCTTCGGAATCCACACAGGTTACTCTTCTTCTTCATCGCCTGAAAAATGTTTCATTGATTGATTATTATCTTAATGCTGAAAATAAAAATTGTCAACCTTCATTTCAAAAATTTTTTTTATTTTTTTCAGCCCATTTTTCCAAGTAACATTTGGCGGACAAACCTTGTCTTTCTTGTGAAAAAGTGGCTTAGCCTGCCCGGGAAAAAATACGCGAAAGGGCACGCATGGCCACTTCGTTCGAAGAAGGGGTCCGGTTAGGACATTTTACTTTGCACATTCATCATTGTTTAGACCACTGTATTCTTCCAATCAACATCCTAACGCAAAATATCGATCAAGTTCTTATTGGCTGCATTTTTAGCCGGCAATATGCCAAATAGAATGCCGACAAAGGTAGAGACGCAAAAAGCGAGTAAAAAGCTTCCTACACCGATCACGGCACGGAAAGGTAAGAAGAGCGAAATAAGCCACGCGAGTCCACCACCTATCCCAAAACCAATCAAGCCGCCTATTCCCGTCAACAACACCGCTTCCAAAAGGAACTGGAATAAGATATGCTTTGGGGTTGCGCCGATAGCGAGACGAATGCCAATTTCCCGGGTACGCTCAGAGACAGAAATATACATCATGTTCATTACACCAATCCCAGCAATAAACAGCGAAATCCCGGCAATTGCGCTAATGAAGTAGGTTAAACTGTTAATGACTGATCCAATGCCGTTTAAGCCCCTCCTGCCGGAAATCTATTGGATGATACTCGCCAAGCCGGCATATTTTCCTGCAGAAAAGCAAAAATTCGGACAAAATTTAATTTCGGAAAACGGCTTATGCTGCTGGATGCCCGGTCCCCCCATGAAAAGCCCGGCCCTTGCCGGCTGCTTTTTAGCGGAGGAATTCCGGGCAGTATGCAGCAGCTGAAAGCAAACAGTCCTTTTCGAGTTTTCCCCTGCAGGAAGCCTTTCAGAAATCCGTTAAAAAAGCCTTGTTTTGCTATGCACGTTCCAAATCTCGCCGGCATACTTGAGCACGGTATAATCAGAGGAAAATACGCCGGCATTGGCAATATTGACGAGTGCCATCTCCTGCCATTTGAGCGGCTCGCGGTAAAGCTTGTCCACTTTTTTCTGCGCCAGCGCGTAATCCTCGAAATCTCTTAATACAAAAAACTCATCCCCGTATTTAATCAGGGAATCAAAGACATCCCGCCCTTCCGCCTGCACCCCAGGAATCGAGCCGTCAATCAGCGCATCGAGCACACGGTGCAGCACCGGATTGTTCTTATAATAATCATAAGAATGATAAGACATGTCATGGTAATATTGGAAAACTTCCTGATCGGTCAGCCCGAAGAGGATAATATTGTCCTCCCCGACGAGATCGCGGATTTCGACATTGGCACCGTCCAGCGTGGCCAATGTGACCGCGCCATTGAGCATAAACTTCATATTGCTCGTCCCAGACGCTTCCTTGGATGCGAGTGAAATCTGTTCGCTCACGTCAGCCGCCGGGATGATCCGCTCGGCCAGCGACACACCGTAATTTTCAATAAAAACGATCTTCAGCCTGTCCCTCACTGCCGGGTCATGGTTAATCAGATCCGCCGCTGCGTTTATCAGCTTAATGATTTCCTTGGCATAGGTGTAACTCGGTGCCGCTTTGCCGCCAAAAATGAAGACGCGCGGGTAAATATCTGCTTCCGGTTCATCCTTCAATTTAAAATACAAGCTTAAAATATGCAAAAGATTCAGCAGCTGCCTTTTATAAGCATGGAAACGTTTGACCTGCACATCAAAAATGGCATCTGTCCGGATGGCAAGCCCTGTCGTTTTCTCGATATAGTCCGCGAGCCGCTGCTTATTGGTTTGTTTGATTTCGGCAAGTTGCCTGAGTGCGCTTTCGTCGCGGCGGAAAGGTTCGAGCATTTTCAGGTCAGTCGGTTTCGCCGCCCACTCCCTGCCGATTTTGCTGTCAATAAAACTACGCAGCGGTTCATTGGAAAGCAGCAGCCAGCGCCGGTGGGTAATGCCGTTTGTTTTATTGTTAAATCTGGACGGGAAAATGCAGTAGAAGTCACGAAGCACTTTTTCTTTCAAAATATTCGTATGGAGCTTTGCCACCCCGTTGATGCTGTGGCTCCCGATGATCGCAAGGTGTGCCATCTTCACGCTCCCGTCCGAAATCACCCTTGTCCGCTCAATCTTATCCCGGTCATACAAACGGGCCATATCCTCTATATAGCGGCGGTCAATTTCGCAAATGATTTGATAAATGCGTGGCAAAAGCTGTGCCATCATATCTGTCGGCCAGCTTTCCAGCGCTTCGGACATAATGGTATGGTTGGTATAGCTGAGCACTTTTACCGTCACATCCCATGCCGGTTCCCAGCCCATCCCTTCCTCATCCAGTAAAATGCGCATCAGTTCGGGGACACACAATGCCGGGTGTGTATCATTGATGTGGATGGCGACTTTTTCGGCCAGATGCGCAATCGGCAGGCCGAGTTTTTTATAGGTGCGGATAATGCTTTGAATGCCGGCCGAGACGAAAAAATATTCTTGCTTCAAACGCAACAGGCGCCCTTCATAATTGGAATCGTCCGGATACAGCACTTCGGAAATGCTTTCGATCCGGCTCTGCTGCTGAATAAAAGCATGGTACTCCGTGTTCGCATCCTCAAGCGGCATTTCTGCCGACCACAATCTTAAAGTGTTGACCGTGTTGTCCCCGTAACCGATTACCGGGGTATCATACGGCACGGCAAGCACCGTTTCTTCATTTTCATAATGGGGGACAAGATGTCCCGATGCGTCTTTCTCAAGCCGGACGTTGCCGTAAAACCGCACATTTACCGCCTTGTTCAGCCGGCGGGTCTCCCACACATTGCCATTCCGCAGCCAATTTTCAGGCAGTTCGACCTGGTAGCCGTTGACAAACTTCTGCCTGAAAAGCCCGTACTTAAAACGGATACCGTTTCCGTGCCCGGGGATCGCATGTGTCGCCATTGAGTCGATGAAACAAGCTGCCAGCCGGCCAAGGCCGCCGTTTCCCAGCCCGGCATCCAGTTCCACCTGTTCCAATGCCTCGAGTTCCATCCCCATTTCTTGAAGCCCCGCCCGGACTGTATCGAGAATGCCAAGGTTGAACAAATTGCTTTTCAACATCCTGCCGAGCAAAAATTCCATTGAAAAATAGTAAACTTGTTTCTCCCCTTTTTCCAAGTAACGCTGATTCGTGTTCCGCCATTCTTTCGCTGCATATGAACCGATCAATTTTCCGAGTGTCACATACTGTTCTGTCAAATCAGATTTTTCCACATCCATTGTGAAGCAGTCCGACAGCATCCTTTCGAAATCGGCCTTAAATTGTTCCTTTGTGAGTTCCATCCCATTTCCTCCCGTTTTTGCCCGTCCTGCAGCCCTTTCTCCGGAGAGGTCCAGAGCCGTTCCTGCACTATTTTTTCAAATGCTGAGTCTTCATTTTCCTGATTTTCAAGATTTTATAAATCGCAAATCCGGCGGCACAAAGAAAAATAAGCCAGCCCAACTGAAAAACCACATCAGGCCAATTGACATATTGATGCATGCTTTTCTCTTCCCCCATATAAGGTCATTTCCTTTTTCAAAAAATTTGTTCATCCGCTTCATAGTTTTATTTTAAAGGACGCCGGAGCCATTGTCACCGAAAATATTTTGCCGGCGCTCCGAAGCCCTTTTGTGGCCGCTGCTCCATCGTTTTCTCGCGTGGCAACTGCCACAGCCGTTGTGCGGCGGGCAAAATTCATCCCCAAAAATTCCCGCACTTGCATTGCCTTTTGCTTTGCCCGGGCGGAACCCGTTTTCAGTTGAATCCATGCGCCAAAAAAAGCGCCTAAAGCAGGATTCCTGCTTTGGGCGCTTCTTCTTTAAAACTTGTATTTCTTCACCATTTCCTGCAAGTACTCCGCCAGATAGGACAACGCTCTGGCCGAATCGCTGATGTCATCCATCGATTTCAGGTGGCTTTCAATGGAAGCGGCCATTTCTTCGGTTGCCGCCGCATTTTCTTCAGCAATTTGGGCAAGTTCGTTCGCAGTCGAAGTCACTTCCTGGACGGAGGCGGAAATTTCTTCCGAGATCGCCGCCATTTCTTCTACTTGCGGTGTGATTTCTTTCATCCCGTTCATGATCGTGTCAAATTTTCCGATCGAATCTTTGGAACGTGACACGCCGGCTTCCACATCTTTGGACACTTGTTCCATTTCGCGGACGGAATCTTCCGTATCATGCTGGATTTGCGTAATCAGCTTTTCAATTTCTTTGGTCGAGTTTTGCGACTGGTCGGCCAATTTCCGGATTTCGTCTGCCACGACCGCAAACCCTTTTCCGTGCTCGCCCGCCCTTGCCGCTTCAATCGCTGCATTTAAAGCAAGCAAATTCGTCTGGGCCGCAATTCCTTTTATCACTTCTGTAATTTGGCTGATTTGCTTCGAATTTTCAAAGAGTGCCTGGATTTTTGCGTTAGATTGCGCGACAGAACCGGCAATGGACTTCATTTGTGCAACCGTCTCACGGACAGCCTCGCCGCCTTGTTTCGCATGTTCAAGCGTGGCATTGGACAGGCTGGAAATCGCCATCGTACTGTCGGTTACTTTTTCCATTGCTTTTGCGATTTCGCTCATCGCCTGGGCGCTGTTTTCCGTGCCGTTCGTCTGTGTTTCCGCACCGCTTGCAATCTGGGCAGCAGCGGAGTTGATTTCATGGCTTGCCTGCGTTGTATTTTCCGCATTTGCCTTCAGCTCTTCGGAAGAGGAAACGACCATCTCCGCGCTTTTATCGACCTGGTCGAGAAGGTCGCGCAGGCTGTCCTGCATTTTTTTAAAACTTACAGCCAGTTCGCCGACTTCATCTTTTTTCCGGATATCAATTTCCTCTGTTAAGTCCCCTGAGGAAATTTTTAATGCCGCTTCTTTCAGGCGGTTAATCGGCCGTGTCACAGAACGGATGACAAAATAGGCTAATGCCGTACCGAGAACGAGAAAAATGACGATGACAAGAATCATCCGGTCAATGATCGGCTGTACAGCTTTGCCGACCTCATCGGCATACATTGTCCCTGCAATTTTCCAACCCGTCAGGCTGTCGGTTGTATAAATCATCATTTTTTCCTTCCCCTGATACGTATAGGAAGTGTGTCCGGAAACATGGTTAAATACGGTATCATACACTTTTTCTTTTGCATACGCCCCCGGTTTTCTTCCCGGCATCACGACGATGCGGCGCGCCGGGTCTACAAGCACCGCATACCCGTTTTTCCCGATTTTGATTTCTTTCGCCATTTTTTGGAGCGCGCTCATTTTCAGGTCAACTGCGACAACCCCGGAGTTGTCTTGCGCCGTTTTGGCAATGGTGACAATCGTTTCCCCCGTGGTCGCGTCCTGGTACGGGGCTGTCACAATCACTTTTCCGGGCTGTTCCATCGCTTCCTTATACCACGGCCTTTGCCTTGGATCATAGCCTGCAGGCAAGTTGACATTCGGTTCGATCATCATTTTCCCGGATGCTGTCCCAACGTAAACATTCCGGACATTGTTATGCAGGTTTGCGTACAGGCTGAACATCGACTTGATTTCGGACGGTTTTTTTTCCGTTTGGGCCGAAATTCTTTTAGAAAAATAATCCACATCATCCATGCTCGGCTGGATCGCATCATGGATGATATTCTGCAACAGATTGACATTTTCCGTAGCGGCATTCAGCATTTGCGATTGGACTTCACTTCCTGCTGATTTTATTGAAAAATATCCGATCAGTACAGATGGAACGAGCAGGATCGCGAGGATAGAAACAATCAATTTCGCTTTCATATTCCATCGTACATGTTTTTCTACCATCTTTCGCATAACAGGGCAACTCCTTTAATCATTTTCATAGCGGATATCACTAATTCTTTTGCGGATATCACCAATTCTTTTATCGTACCTTTTAGTTACTTTTTCATAGGTCTTTATACCCGGAAACATGCGTGCAAATAATTGATAAGGCTTACAGGCTGAAGGGATGGCGGTTTTTGCAAATGTGAAAAGTTTATGGCAGGAATTACCAGAATAAGCAGGAAATTTTTTATGGTATATCGAATATATGATTTAATGGAATAAAGGAGGGAGTTTGATGGCGGAAAGAACCATGATTATTGCAGAAAATCTTGCCCCCGGCCTGCTTGGTGAAATCAGGAAACTGGTTCCGGAATGGCGCATACTGGCCGGAAAAGATCCGGCGCATTGGCAGAGTGAAGTGAAGAAAGCTGAAGTAATTGCGAGCTTTCGAAAGAAAATGGAAAAAGATGCATTATCGGAAGATTCCGCTCTCCGCTGGGTTCAAAGCTGGAGTGCGGGGGTGAACAGTTTCCCGCTCGAACAATTTGAGAAAAAGGGGCTCTTTCTGACTTCCGCAAGCGGCATCCACGCCTATCCGATTTCTGAAACCATTTTTGCAATGATGCTGGCATTGACAAGGAAAATCCATACATATGTCAGAAATCAAACGAAAAAGAAATGGGACCATGCCGGGTTAAAACTGGAAATGCACGAAAAGGTGATCGGCATTATCGGTGTCGGGGAAATCGGGCTTGAAACGGCAAAAATTGCCAAAGCCTTCGGGATGAAAGTGCTGGGCGTGCGGCGTTCCGGTGCGCCTGCCGGGTTTGTAGACGAAATGTATACCAACGGGCAGCTCCATGATATGCTTCCGCTTTGTGATTATGTCGCCGTCTGCCTGCCGCTTACGAAAGAAACGTACCATTTATTCGGGAAAGAAGCATTTGCCCGGATGAAGCCGTCTGCATTTTTTATCAATATCGGCAGAGGGGAAATCGCAAATGAAAAAGAACTGGCCGATGCCCTTGCCTCCGGCGAAATTGCCGGCGCCGGGCTGGATGTGTTTGAAAAGGAACCGCTCCCTGAAGACAGCCCGCTTTGGGAGCTGGAAAATGTGATCATCACCCCGCACACCGCCGGCTCAACCGAACATTACGACGAACGGGTTGTCCGGGATATCTTCATCCCGAATTTAAAACGGTACCTCGCTGGCAGCAAGCCGGACATTCATCTTGTCGACTACAAAAAAGGTTATTAACCTTTTTGCGCGAATCAAAAAATACGATGATTTTTAAATTATTTCATTTTTCCCTTTACAGAACTAAAACCAGCTGTTAGAATATTTAGCACAGAGCAAAATGATATTCGAAAAGTAATGATGAAGAAGGCGTATTTGCAAAAAGCCGCAGAGAGTCGGTGGTTGCTGCGAACCGATGCTTTTGCTGATACAATGCCCAGCGCTTCTGAACTGGCCGGCCGAAAGTGATGTAGGCCGCACCCGGCATATGCCGTTATTTTCCCAGAGGCTGCCGTACGCAGCAAAAGAGGGTGGCACCACGGTACATGACGTCCCTCCTCCACAAGGATTTCTTTGTGGCGGAGGGGCGTTTTATTTTAATTTTATATTGGAGGATTGACGTACTCATGCTTTTTTGTAAGGAATCGCTATTCACACCAGGTCCAACACCCGTACCGGACCGTGTAAAACAGGCCATGAACCAGCCTATGGTCGCCCACCGCAGTGAAGTCTTTTCAAATAGCCTGAAGCAAGTGGCGACAAAACTGATGCCGGTCTTTGGCACAAAAGAACCGGTGGTTGTCATTGCCGGCAGCGGGACATCCGCACTGGAAAGCGCCGTCTGCAACGTTGTCCATGAAGGCGACCATGTCGTTGTCGTTGTCACCGGCGTGTTCGGGGAGCGTTTTGCTTCCATTTGCGAATCATACGGCGCCCATGTCCACCGCCTCAATATAGAATGGGGAACCGCCTGCCGCCCGGAACAGCTGGAAACGTTCCTTAAGGGGCTAAAAGATCCGGTCAAAGCGGTTTTTGCCACCTTTTGCGAAACATCCACCTCGGTGTTGAACCCGGTGAAAGACCTTGGCGCCGTTGTAAAACGGCTGACCGATGCCTTGTATATCGTTGACGGCGTCAGCTGCATTGGCGGCGTGCCCGCGGATATGGAAGATTACCAGATTGATATCCTTGTTTCCGGTTCGCAAAAAGCGCTCATGCTGCCGCCGGGCCTTGCCTTTGTCGCCGTCAATAAACGGGCCAAAGAGGCAATCAAGAACGGACCGGAAAAACGGTTTTATCTCGACTTGAACCGGTATATCGATTCATATGATGAAGCCGTGACAACACCGTTCACCCCGCCCGTTTCCCTCGTGTTTGGCGCGGAAGAAGTGTGCCGGATGATTGAGGAAGAAGGCTGGGGCAATGTCATCAAGCGCCATGAAATTTTGCGCGATATGACCCGCGCCGGCGTGAAAGCTTTGGGCCTTCCGCTCCTTGTCGAAAACGATGCGGATGCTTCGCCGACCGTCACAGCGGTGAAACCGGATGGCGAACAGGCCGGGGCAATCAAAAAATATTTGCAGGATCATTTTTCAATGGTTGTCGCAAGCGGGCAAAAGCAGTTGAAGGGAAAAATTTTCCGGATTGGCCATATGGGGTACAGCACCCCTTTTGACGTGATCAACGTTTTAACCGCGCTGGAAATGGCGGTACACGAACTGAACGGAAGGGATACATTCGGCATTGCAGTGAAAAAAGCGGAGGAGGCATGGAAAGCGCATGTTTAAAATTTTAGTAACGGATAAAGTAAGCGAAGAAGGCTTGAAAAAACTGTATGCGCACAAAGATTTTTTAGTTGAGCACCAGCCGGGCATTGCGCCGGAAGATTTAAAAGCCAGGATCGGCCAGTATGACGGGCTGATTGTGCGGAACCAAACAAAAGTGACAAAAGACATCATTGAGGCATCCGGCAATTTGCGCGTCATTGCAAGGGCCGGGGTCGGCGTTGACAATATTGATGTCGATGCTGCGACGAGAAAAGGGATTATTGTCGTCAATTCGCCGGGAGGAAACACGATTTCCGCAACGGAGCATACACTCGCCATGATGCTTTCCCTTTCCCGCAATATCCCGCAGGCACACAAGTCCGCATCCGCGGGAAAATGGGAGCGCGAAAAGTTCAAAGGCGTCGAGCTTTTCAAGAAAACGCTCGGCGTAATCGGAACGGGCAAAATCGGGACAGAAGTGGCGAAACGGGCAAAAGCATTCGGAATGGCCGTGCTCGGGTACGACCCGTATTTAACCGAAGAACGCGCGGCCAAGCTTGGCATCAAAAAAGCAACGCTTGGCGAAATTGCCGCCCGGGCTGATTTCATCACGCTCCATACGCCGCTGATGAAAGAAACGAAGCATTTGATCAATGAAGCATTTTTGGCAAAAACGAAAAAAGGTGTCCGCATCATCAATTGCGCACGCGGCGGGCTCGTTGACGAACAGGCGCTGCTTCAGGCGCTTCAGGAAGGCCGCGTTGCAGGGGCCGCCTTGGACGTTTTTGAAAACGAGCCGGACATCACACCGGGGCTTTTGGAACTGCCGAATGTTATTGTAACCCCGCATCTCGGCGCGTCGACCCGCGAAGCACAGGTCCGGGTGGCGGCGGATGTCAGCGACGAAATCATCCATATCTTTGAATCTGAGGAAATCCGCAATGCCATCAATATGCCGCAAACTTCCGGGGAAAACCGCGAACGGATGGAACCGTTCCTCCTTCTTGGCGAACAGGTGGCACAACTCGGCATCCAGCTTTTGGATGAAGCGCCGGAAAAAATTGAAATTACGTACGCCGGCGAGCTTTTGGATGAAGATACAAAACTGCTGACAAGAACGATCATCAAAGGGATCCTGGCGCGCCACCTCGGCAGCACCGTCAATCTTGTCAATGCCCTTCATCTCTTAAAGGAACAGGGCTTGACATACAATCTGCAGCGCAATGCGTCGCTTAAGGGCTTTTCCAATTATCTGGAACTGGCGCTGTATAAAAAAGGCAAACAAGTGAATATCGGCGCTTCGATCATTAACGGGTTCGGCGGCCGCATCGTGAAGCTGAACGATTACCGCGTCGATCTCCGCCCGGAACAGCACCTTCTTTATATCCGGCATCTGGACATCCCGGGCATGATCGGCCGGGTCGGTTCGATTCTCGGCAGCAACGACACGAATATCGGCACGATGCAGGTGGGCCGGAAAGAAATCGGTGGGGAAGCGATCATGGTGCTCACGCTCGATAAAACCGCAAGCCGGCAAGTGCTGGACCAATTAAAAGAGATCATCGGCATTAAAGCCGTCCAGACTTTGGAACTCGCAACCGGCTATACCTTTCAGGAAGAACCTTTTGTAGAAGTATAAATAAAAAGCATTCACGGCAAAACGCTGTGAATGCTTTTTTTTTCGGATACAGGCAAAAACCGGGCTTGTACGGCCCGGCTTTACTTTCCGGTATTATTGGACTTCCATTCTGAGGTCGCCGGCTTTTGCCCAGCCGAACAATTTAAGGAAATGATAGATGCCGAGCGTCGTAAAAATGGGTAAAATCACACCTGCCGCAACATAAGCAAGCAGCGGGCCGGTTCCCTGGTTGGCGAGAATATTAAGCGGCGCAATTAATGAATTCAGGCCGAGCCCGCCGAGTTCATACGGCACTTTCAAGTGAAACATCATCGTTGCAACCGGCGCGCAAATGAGCGACGAAACAAACGGCGGAATGACAAGGCGCGGATTTTTCACCAAATTTGGGAACTGGACTTTTGGCGTAATCAAGGACTGTGCAATATTGCCGCCCCAGTCATTTTGTTTCAGCGACATTGCCGTAAAACCGACAAACTGGACCGTACAGCCGATCAGTGCAGCTGCGCTGGATACCGGATCAAGCTGCAACGCAATGGCAAGCGCGGCCGAAGAAGCAGGTGACATGAGCAGGATGCTCCAGACGAGCGATACAACCATTGAACCGAAAAGCGGCGAACCTTGTACAGAGGCCGTAATTTCACCGCTCAGCCATTGCAAAAACGGCGTGGTGACAGCAGCAAGGCCAACGCCGGCAACACCGCCGGCAAGAATGGCGGCAAACGGAATTGCCATCATATCGAGCTTCGTTTTGCCGGACACGCGCTTCCCGACCCACGTTGCAACAACTGCAGCCAGCACAGCACTTACAGGCTGTCCGGTGACAATCGTAATCAAGCCGTCCTGGGTGGTGCCGATCGCATTTCCGCCAACCGCCGCACAAGCCATCGAACTGAAAATGACCAATGTATTGCCGCCAAGCTGATATGCAATCCCTGCGCCGATGGCCGGCGCCAACAGCGATTTCGTCGCCGCCCCGATGGCCAAAAAGCCGTCCCAGCCGAGGAATTTCCCGAACGTTTCAAACAAAAGGCCCAGCCCCAAAGTCACGAGCACAGCGTTTGCTACCCCGGCCGATGCTTTATATGCCCTGTCAATTACATAATCTTTAGTTGCTTGTTTCATCTTTCCCACTCCTTGAAATACTCCGAATTAAAAGATCACCGTTTCTGTTTTATTTTCAGGACTTCAACGATTTCCGCAAAATGAAGGTTCTTACGGGTTTCCACCTTGATTTCTGCTCCTTCTTTTGTGATGTTGAAATATTACATTAATTTTAAAATAAAGTCAACATTTAATTTTATTTAAAAATATTTTTCCAAACTTTTCATCCCGTTTTTATAGAGGAACTGGAAAAATTACACTATATTAATAAAGTGATCATGTAAGGTTTCCCTGCAAAAAAATTTTTTCGGAAATTGCCGTTTTTTACGGCGCGGAATATCCTGCGAAAAAGAGGCATGCCTCAGCATACCCCAGCAGTCTACAAAAATATGTTTTTGAGGCCTACTACATTCTCAAAAATATAATCTGCCCCGTGTTCTTCAAATTCGGCTTTTGCTTCTTTTCCGGACAAGCCGGTTAAGATGCCGGCAAATTGGGCGCCTATTTTTTTTGCAGCAAGCAGGTCCGCGAGCGAGTCCCCGACAATCAGGATTTCCTGCCCGTTTTCAAGCGGGAGGCTGCATTCCGCACAGTCGCGGGTGGGCGTGTTTTTCCCTTTTAAAGCAAGCAGGTAGGTAAAAGGATTCGGCTTTGCAAGCGGCGTATGGCCTCCAAGCTCCTCTTCCGCCTTTAAAACGTCGTCCGCCGTCACGATATGCGCCTCATGAAACAGCGGCAGCCAGCCAAGCGCCCGGAACGGCCCGTACGTTTCAAGCTGCGGCCTCCCCGTGCCGACGCCGAGTTTCAGCCCTTTCTCCGCCAAAAAGGAAAACAAGGCACCGATTTTTTCCGGTTCGGCAAGCGGGATCTCTTCATCGAGAAAGCCTTTTTTCCCCGTTTGCACGCTCGGCTTCCCGGTAGAGGCCATAATATTTTGGTCGCCGACATACCATTCCTGGGAAATCTGCTCGCACACCGACCAGAGCGCGCCTTTTTTGCCAAGCTGCGTATCTGTAAGCCCGAAGATTTCATAAGCAAGCTGGTCCAGCACTTTCAACAAATCCTGTTTTGTTTCGGGCCTCTTTGCAAACCAGTTTAAAAATATGCCGTAGTCGGTTTCAACCGGATAGTGTGCAAGCACCCCGCGGATTTCATGAAGCGTTTCATAATCGATTTCACGCGCCAGCCAGCCGCGGATCCGGCCTGCTTCCTCTTCCTTTATTTGCGAAAGCAAGTGTAACAGCTGGCAGGTGAACGTCAAATAAATCATATCCCAGTTGGCGTTCATGCCGCGCGATTTTAAAAACCGCAACACTTCATCATGCTGAAAAACATCAGCCCGGATCCGCCTGATTTCCTCATCTGTTAAGGCTGTTTTAAATTGTTCCGGTGCGAGCCCTAAATAATGGCCGCTATGTATCAATTCCCAGACGGTCAAGCCGGATGCGTCAAAATAACGTTCCTCGCTCAGCAATACCCCGTCCACATCAAATAATACCGTTTGAATCATCTCTTCACCTCTTTCCTACATCAGTGTAACAAAGGATGCTGTTTTTTTGTATCGTTTTTTCACTTTTCGGCCTGCATTAAAGAAAAGGCGCCCCGGGGCAAGCCTGGTGAACACGCCTGGCATGCCCCGGCCTGCTGGTGCCCGGTTCTAAAGCGAAACAACCTTATGTTTTTTTTTGCCGGCCGCAGCCAGCCGTTTGAAGTGGGAGATTTTATCCAGATCAGCATTTCCGCCGCTTACAACAATGCCAATATGCTTTCCCGAAACGCCAACTTTGCCGCTTAATACAGCCGCGAAAGCCGCCGCTCCTGCCCCTTCGACAAACATTTTTTCACGTTCGAGCATATAAATGATGGCAATGGCAATGTCTTCATCGCTCACCGTCACGACATCATCCACATACTTGCTGATTAACGGAAAAGTCAGCTGGCCGGTCTCTTTTACAAGAATGCCGTCCGCGATGCCCGAAACATGTTCGAGCCGACTGTTTCCCATCCCTTTAAAGCGGTTATAAACAGCAGGCGCCCCCTCGGACTGCACGCCGATGACGCGGATTTTCGGATCATAATTTTTCAGGAGGCAGGCCATGCCAGCAATTAAACCGCCGCCCCCGACCGGAATCACAACCGTATCAAGATCCGCGCATTGCTGGATCATTTCGAGGGCAATCGTGCCCTGGCCGGCCATCACTTCATAATCGTCAAACGGGTGAATAAACGTTGCGCCTGTGATTTGCTGGTCCAACACAGCTGCTTCATACGCTTCCTGAAAGGATTCGCCGGTCAGCACGACTTCCGCGCCATACGCCTTTGTTGCCAACACTTTGGCAAGCGGCGTTTTTTCCGGCATATATATTTTTGCCTTCAACCCCTGTTTCGTTGCCGAAAAAGCGACACCCTGCGCATGGTTGCCCGCCGATGCCGCAATCACGCCGTTTTTTCTCGCATCCCCTGCCAGGTTCGTAATTTTATTCAGTGCGCCCCTGATTTTAAAAGACCCGGTGCGCTGCAGGTTCTCCATTTTAAAGTAAAGCCTTGTTCCTGCCATTTCATTGAATGTCGCCGATTCGTTCAACGGCGTCCGGTGCACGACCGGCAATAAGTTTTCAAATGCTGCTACAATGTCTTTCGTTTGTAAGAAATCCCCATTGTTCCCGTCACACTCCTGCGTTTTCAGACGCTTCAAATTTTGAAATTTCATCTTCAAGCAATAATGTCAGCCCGATTTCATCCAGTCCCTTTAACAGCATATTCTTCGGATACGGATCAATGTCAAAGTGGATGGACTTTTCTCCCGTTAATACCACTTGTTTTTCAAGATCAACCGTTAAAACGAGCCGTTCTGCCTGTGCCTTGCCAATCAACTCGCGCACTTCTTCTTCCGGCAACTCTACGGTTAAAATCCCGTTTTTCAGACAGTTATTATGGAAAATATCAGCAAAACTTGTTGCGATGACCACTTTAAAGCCGTAATCCTGCAAGGCCCACGGCGCGTGCTCCCGTGAAGAGCCGCATCCGAAGTTGTCGCCTGCCACTAAAATCTGTGCTCCCTCGTATTTCGGATCATTTAAAGGAAAATCTTCCCTTTTATTTCCGTTTTCATCGAAGCGCCAGTTGTAAAACAGACATTCCCCGAATCCCTTGCGCTCAATCCGTTTCAAAAACTGTTTTGGAATGATCTGGTCGGTATCGACATTTTTTCGGTCCAATGGGAATACGAGCCCTGAAAAAGTTTGAAATGGCTCCATTTGCTTTTGCCCCCTCTCTCCGTATAGATGAATGAATTTACTTCTGCTGCCTGCTGCAAAAGAAGCAGCGCGCCATGCCGCCATTTAGCGGGCCGGCACAGTCTGGCCGAGCTTCCGGACATCGACAAATTTGCCGTAAATGGCGGCGGCTGCGGCCATCTCCGGGCTGACAAGATGCGTTCTGGCGCCAGTCCCCTGCCGGCCTTCGAAATTGCGGTTCGATGTTGAAGCGCATCGTTCTCCGGCCGGGACAATATCATCATTCATCGCAAGGCACATGCTGCAGCCCGACTCGCGCCATTCAAACCCGGCTTCCGTAAATATTTTGTCAAGTCCTTCTTCTTCCGCCTGTGCTTTCACGCTTTGCGACCCTGGAACAATGAGGGCCCGGACTCCTTCTCTTACATGCCGTCCCTTTACAATTTCCGCTGCAGCCCGCAAATCGGCAAGCCGCGAGTTCGTGCATGAACCGATAAATACATGCTGGACAGGGATGTCTGTAATCTTCATCCCCGGCTCAAGGCCCATGTATTGCAACGCTTTTTCAACCGCCTGCCGTTCGCCGGGATCGTTGATTTCAGCCGGATCAGGCAGTTTTTCACTGACCGGGAGGCACATGGAAGGGTTCGTGCCCCAAGTGACCTGCGGCTCAATTTCTGCTGCATCCATTTCAAGCGTTTTGTCATAGACGGCGCCTTCATCTGATGCCAGCGAGAGCCAGTATGCCGCTTTTTCTTCAAAATCTTCCTTCGGCGCATATTTCCTTCCGCGCAAAAAGGAAATGGTCGTTTCATCCGGGCTGATCAACCCTGCCCTGGCTCCTGCTTCAATCGACATATTGCAGACGATCATCCGCTCTTCCATTGACAAATTGCGGATCGCTTCGCCGGTGTATTCGACAATATGGCCGGTGCCGACGCCAATCCCGAATTTGGCAATGATGGCAAGGATTAAATCTTTAGCCGTCACGCCCGGCCCGAGTTTGCCGTTGATTTTGATCTGCATCGTTTTCGGGCGCTTTTGCCATAATGTCTGGGTCGCCAACACGTGTTCCACTTCACTCGTGCCGATTCCGAAAGCAATGGCGCCAAATGCACCGTGCGTGGACGTGTGGGAATCGCCGCATACAATCGTTTTCCCGGGCTGGGTGAGCCCCAGTTCCGGCCCGATGACGTGGACGATCCCCTGGTCCGGATGGTTGATGCCGGCAAGCGGGATGCCGAATTCCCCACAGTTTTTTTCCAAAGTGGACATTTGTTTTTTCGAGACCGGGTCTTTTGAAATCCGGCCCCTTGTTGTCGCAACATTATGATCAACGGTGGCAAAGGTTAGATCCGGCCTCCGCACTTTGCGGCCGTTTATCCGCAGCCCCTCAAACGCCTGCGGGGACGTGACCTCATGGACAAGGTGCAAATCAATATAGAGCAGGTCCGGCTTCCCTTCTTCGCGGTGGACCAAATGGTTTTCCCATATTTTATCGATAATCGTTTTCGGTGCCATCGTATCACTCCCATCTGCCGCTTTTCGTTTTTTGGAGATCAATCTCCGTTTTGCCAATTCCTTTTTTCATGATTAAAAATCCGTGCTGTTTTTCCATCCAGAAAACGTGCACCGCTGTAAACTGCCACTTGCCAAATCCTTTTTTATTGAAAGATACGCCCTCTTATTGAAAAATGCGCGGACGGGCTGCGCTGTTATTTAATTTTTCGATCAGCCGGTCTGTGAGCTCAATTGTACTGACCACTTTTCCGTTTGCCACCTGCAAATCGCCTGTACAATAGCCGTCTTGAAGCACATCATCCACTGCTTTTTCAATGGCCGCCGCTTCTTTCTCAAGCCCGAACGAATAACGGAGCATCAAAGCCGCTGACAGCACTGTCCCGAGCGGGTTGGCTTTTCCCTGCCCGGCAATATCCGGCGCGGAGCCGTGGACCGGTTCATACATGCCGAACCGGTCGGAACGGAGGCTTGCGGATGGCAACATGCCGAGGCTGCCGGTAATCACGGACGCTTCATCGCTTAAAATATCGCCGAACATATTCTCTGTTACAATGACATCAAATTGGCCCGGATTTGCAATCAGCTGCATCGAAGTTGAGTCGACAAGCATATGGCTCAATTCCACGTCCGGATACTTTTTCGCGGTTTCTTCCGCAATTTCGCGCCACATTCTGCTTGATTCCAGCACATTCGCCTTATCGACGGATGCCAGTTTTTTTCTTCTGATTTGGGCAAGCTGGAATGCTTTCTCAATAATTCTTTCAATCTCTTCCCTTGTATAGGCAAGCGTGTCTACCACTTCATTCTCGCCCGGCCCGCGCCTTTCACTCGGGCGCCCAAAATAGAGGCCGCCCGTCAGTTCGCGGACAATAACAAGATCGACGTTTTCCACACGTTCCCGTTTTAAAGGCGATGCGTTTAAAAGTGTGGCATATGCTTTAACCGGGCGCAGGTTCGCAAACAGCCCCATTTCTTTCCGGAGCCCGAGCAGGCCTTTTTCCGGGCGGAGGGAAGCCGGGTTATGATCCCATTTCGGCCCCCCTACCGCGCCGAGCAAAATGGCATCGCTCCTGCGGCAAATGTCAAGCGTTTCTTCCGGTAGGGGCGTCCCCGCTTCATCAATGGCGGCGCCCCCAATCAGCGCATTTTCAAAAACGGCTTCATGCCCGTCATTGTCCAACACTGTTTTTAAAACGCGGATCGCTGCATCCATCACTTCCGGCCCGATCCCATCGCCGGGCAGTACGGCCAGTTTCATTTTCATTGTCGTTCCTCCCCGAAAATCACACCTGTACTTGTTTTCTCGATTGCTGTTCCATTGCGTGCGCCCTGTTGATTGCATTTAAAAATGATTTTGCGGAAGCTTCCAGTACGTCTTGGGCAGACCCGCGCCCGCCGCATTCAAACTCCCCGCATTTCACTTTGACAAAAGCATCCGCAAGCGCATCCTGCCCGGAACCGACTGACTGCAGTTTATAATCTTTCAACTCAATCGGACCGTCAAACAACTTGGTGATCGTATGGTAAATCGCCTCAACACTCCCCGATCCGGTGCCGGCTTCTTCAACAAGCGTTCCCTCCGGTGTTTTGATTCTTACTGTGGCGGTCGGAATATTCAATGTGCCATACTGCACCTGCACACTTTCCAGTTCATAATGCGCAGCATCTGCCGCATCGGTTTGCTTTTCGGCTAAAATGGCGAACAAATCGTCATCGGTCACTTCTTTTTTCTTATCCGTCAATGCTTTGAAAGCTTTAAACGCTTCGTTCAGTTTTTCCTGGCCAAGATCAAAGCCGAGCGCTGCCGCCCGTTCTTTAAAAGCGTGGCGGCCGGAATGTTTTCCGAGCACAAGCCGGTTGCTTGAGAATCCAACCAGTTCCGGAGTGATGATTTCATATGTCGAAGCCTCTTTTAACACGCCGTCCTGGTGGATGCCGGATTCGTGGGCAAAAGCATTCGCGCCGACAACCGCTTTATTGCCTGGTACAACCATCCCGGTCAGTTTGCTGACCAATTGGCTTGTGCGTTTGATTTCATCCAATTTCAAGCGGGTTTTCTTGTTGTAATAATCCTGCCTGATGTGAAGGGCGACCGCCACTTCTTCGAGGGCAACATTGCCGGCCCGTTCGCCGATACCGTTGATCGTCCCTTCCACTTGGAGGACACCGTGTTCAATGGCTGAAAGCGTATTGGCCGTCGCCATCCCGAGATCGTCATGGCAGTGGGCGGATAAAATGACTTTATCAATATTCGGAACGTGCTCCCGTATATAGTCATACATTGCACCATATTCTTTCGGCGTCGTATAACCGACGGTGTCCGGCAGGTTGATAACATTTGCGCCGGCATTGATCACTTCTGTAATGATCCGGACGAGAAAGTCTTTATCCGACCTTGTCGCATCTTCTGCCGACCATTGCACCAGCGGGAATTTTTGCTTCGCATATTTCACAGCCTCAACAGCGATAGCTGCCACTTCATCTGGCGTTTTTCGCAGTTTGTATTGCATATGGATCGGCGATGTGGCCAGAAAAATATGGATCCTTGGCTCGGCGGAATGCTTCAGTGCATCCCAGGCTACATCAATATCCTGCTTGTATGCCCTCGCCAGGCCGGTAACGGAACTGTTCCGGATGGTTTTTGCGATTTTTTCAACCGCTTCAAAATCCCCTTTTGAAGAGGCAGGAAACCCCGCCTCCATGATATCAACGCCAAATTTTTCCAGCTGTTTGGCAATTTCGACTTTTTCCACGGTGTTGAGGTTGACGCCTGCCGATTGTTCCCCGTCCCTTAACGTCGTGTCAAAAACATTAACCTTTTGCATTCACAGCCACTTCCTTTTGTTTAATCGGATTTTTGACAAAAGGCATTAAATCGCGCAGTTCTTCACCGACTTTTTCGAGCGGATGATTTTGCTCGCGTGTGTTGATGGCATTGAACATCGGGCGGTTTGTCTGGTTTTCAAGCAGCCATCCTTTGGCAAATGTGCCGTTTTGGATATCTTTTAAAACCTCTTTCATGCGCTTTTTCGTATCTTCATTCACAACGCGCGGGCCGGAAACGAAATCGCCCCATTGCGCCGTATCAGAGATGGAATAGCGCATATTTTTCAGGCCTCCTTCATAGATCAAATCGACGATCAGCTTCATCTCATGACACACTTCAAAGTAAGCGAGTTCCGGCTGGTACCCTGCTTCCGTTAACGTTTCAAAACCGGCTTTGATTAAGGAGGTCAACCCGCCGCACAGGACAGCCTGCTCACCGAACAAATCCGTTTCGGTTTCTTCCTTAAAGGTTGTTTCCAAAACGCCGGCCCGGGCAGCCCCGATTCCTTTTGCATAAGCAAACGCCAGGTCTTTTGCTTCCCCCGTCACATCCTGGTGGACGGCAACAAGCGCAGGCACCCCGGCCCCTTCTTCAAATGTCCTTCTGACGAGATGCCCCGGGCCTTTTGGCGCAACCATAAAGACGTCAACATTTTCCGGCGGGACAATCTGGGTAAAATGGATGTTGAATCCGTGGGCAAATGCGATTGCATTGCCGGGTTCGAGCCCTGCTTCCACTTCTTCTTTGTATACTTTTGTTTGCTGCTCATCCGGCAGAAGCATCATGATGACATCCGCTTCTTTTGCGGCTTCCTTCACAGGCTTAACGGAAAATCCGTCCTGTTCCGCACGGTTAAACGACCGGCCCGGCCTGACACCGACAACAACGTCAAAACCGTTATCACGAAGGTTTTGTGCATGGGCATGGCCCTGGGAGCCATAGCCGACAACGGCGATTTTTTTCCCTCTCAATGCTTCTTCTTTGATGTCTTTTTCAAGATAAACTTTTGCCATTTTTCATTCTCTCCTTAAGTTCAAGATTTTTATTTTAATAGGGAATACGAGCTTAAATCGGTTACTTGTTTTTGCGAGCCGCGCAGAAATGCGGTCATCCCGGTACGGACCATTTCTTTGATGCCGTACGGTTTAAGCAGGTCAACGAGCGCCTCCACCTTGTCGCTGTCGCCGGTTACCTGGATGGTGACAGATTCCCTGCTGACATCTATGATGGAGGCACGGAACGGTTCGACAAGCCCGCCGATTTCGCTTCTCGTCTGCGGTGTGCTCAATACTTTAATCAAAGCAAGTTCCCGTGAGACGATGGCCTGGCCTGTGATGTCCTGGACTTTGATCACATCGATCAGCTTGTTCAGCTGTTTTGTCAGCTGCTCTGCCTGTCTGTCGTCTTCGACATTGACGACAATGGTCATGCGCGAGATGCCCTCCGTTTCGGTGCGGCCGACCGTAATGCTGTCAATATTAAACTGCCGCTTTGCGAGAACGCCGGTAATTTTGTTCAGCACCCCGCTCTGGTTTAAAACAGTGGCTACAACAATCCGCTTCATGGCTTCACCCCCATCATTTCATGCAAGCCTGCACCCGGCGCGACCATCGGGAACACCGCTCCAAGCCTTTTCACGCGGCAGTCGACAACGGCAGGCCCGTCATCCTCGAAAACGGATTTCAGCACCTGTTCGAGTTCTTCGTTGTTCGTTGCGCGGCAGCCTTTGATGCCGTAGCTTTCCGCAAGTTTGACAAAATCGGGCTGCACCGGGATCGTCGAATAGGAATAGCGTTCTTCGTAGAAAGATTCCTGCCACTGCCGTACCATGCCGAGATACTGGTTATTCACAATGAATATCTTGAGCGGCAGATTTAATTCTTTTACAACGGCAAGTTCCTGTAATGTCATCTGGAAGCCGCCGTCGCCGCTGATCGAAACCACCAGTTGGTCCGGACATGCGATTTGCGCGCCGATTGCGGCCGGAAATCCGAATCCCATCGTGCCGAGCCCGCCGGATGTAATCCACTTGTGCGGCTTTTCAAACCCGTAATACTGCGCCGCCCACATCTGATGCTGGCCGACATCCGTCGAAATGATCGCATCTCCGTTTGTGTAATGATGGATTCTTCGAATAACATGCTGCGGGGACAATTCCTCGCCGTCATCTTCGTACCAAAGCGGAAAATTTTCGGCGTATGCTTTTACATGGCGGACCCACTCATCCGTGCCGGCGTTTTGCAAATCTTCCGAACAAATCTTCTGCAAGGCTTCCTTTGCATCTGCCACGATCGGGATATCGGTTTTGACATTTTTGCCGATTTCAGCCGGGTCGATATCAATATGGACAACCATTGCATTCGGGGCAAAGTGGGCTAAGTTGCCTGTCAGTCGGTCATCGAACCGGGCCCCGATATTAATGAGCAGATCGCACTCGCAAATGGCCATGTTTGCCGCATACGTTCCATGCATGCCGCCCATGCCGAGAAAAAGCGGGTGGCTGAACGGAAAACTGCCAAGGCCGAGCAGCGTGTTTACGACCGGGATGTGGCACTTTTCCGCGAACTTGAGCAAAAGATCAGACGCCTTTGCATGGAGGATGCCGGCTCCTGCCAATATGACCGGTTTTGCAGAATAAGAGACAGCTTCCACAAGCTTTTTAATCTGGAGCGGATTCGGGCTTGTATTCGGCTGGTAACCGGGGAGATATACTTCCCGGTTTTCTCCCATTTCCACCGTGCCCTGCTGGATATCTTTCGGGATATCGACCACCACCGGTCCGGGCCGGCCGGATTTTGCAATATGAAAAGCTTCTTTGACGACCCGCGGCAAATCCCGCAAATCCCTTACCTGGTAATTGTGCTTGGTAATCGGGGCCGTCATGCCGATAACATCGGCTTCCTGGAACGCGTCCGAGCCGATGACGGAAGTGCCGACCTGGCCGGTAAAGACGACGAGCGGGAGCGAGTCCATCATCGCATCGGCAATCCCGGTGATCAGGTTGGTTGCCCCCGGGCCCGAAGTCGCAATGACGACACCTGGTTTTCCGCTAACGCGCGCGTAACCTTCTGCCGCGTGAATGGCCCCCTGCTCATGCCGGGCCAGGATATGCCTGACCGGCTGGTTGTATAGGGCATCGTAAATCGGTAAAACCGCACCCCCCGGATAGCCGAACATGACTTCGACTCCTTCCCGCACCAATAACTGGACAAGCGCCTCAGCACCCGTACATTCTGCTGTTTTCACATTGCCATCCATTCTTGCTTTCGCACACACGATTTAACCTCCTATTCTGATTTGCGCAGGCTCCTTGATTTATCCCAATAAAAAACGCCTTTCTCTCCTTGAAAACGGCAAAAGGAATAATCGTTTTTACCGGTTTTGCAGGGATGAAAAGGCATCTTTTCATGGTACCACCCAACTTCACAGCGTTCTCACAAACGCCGCCTCATGCAGCATCGTTTACAAAATGCTGCTTTTGGTAACGGGTCCTCCGCTTCATGCGGCCGACCCGGCAAGTCCTAGTAGGCAGAACCGTTCAGACTTGCACTCAGAGGCGATGTCGTGACCGGGGTATTTACCGGGCTCCCAGCATCCCCGGCTCTCTAAAAAATACCTGATCCGATCACTTTGTCCCCGTCAACGTTTTTTGCGGTAATCCGATTTTTAAAACCCCGCCTGTATTCGCGGAAGTCACGAGTGCGGAATATCTTGCCAGGTAACCGCTTGTGATTTTCGGCTCCGGCTGCACCCAATTTTGTTTTCTTCTTTGCAATTCTTCATTCGGAACATGGAGCTCAATCCTTCTGTTGATTAAATCAATCGTAATGCGGTCGCCGTTTTCAACAAGTGCGATCGGCCCGCCTTCCGCCGCTTCCGGTGAAATATGGCCGACGCAGATGCCGCGGGTTGCGCCGGAAAATCTGCCGTCCGTAATCAAGGCAACGGTTTTGCCAAGCCCCCGGCCCATAATGGAGGATGTTGGCGCGAGCATTTCCGGCATGCCCGGCCCGCCTTTTGGCCCTTCATAACGGATCACGACGACATGCCCTTCACGGACAAGGCCGCTGTCAATCCCTTTTTGAGCCTCTTCCTGGGACTCGAATACAATGGCCTCCCCGGTAAAGGTGTGAATATCCGGATCGACCGCTCCCACTTTGATCACGGCACCGTCCGGGGCAATGTTGCCATACAGGATGGACAAACCGCCGACCGGGCTGTAAGGATTTTCTTTCGGCCTGATCACTTCAGGATTGCGGATTTCCGCATTTTTCACATTTTCATAGATGCTTTTGCCGGTGATCGTCAGCCGGCCGGGGTGAATCGCCCCCTTAATCTTGCAAAGTTCATGGACAATTGCGCTGATTCCGCCTGCAAGGTGGACGTCGTGCATCGAGTAATCCGACGCCGGCATAATTTTTGCAAGATACGGGACTCTTTCCGCCACCTTGTTAATCCGTTCCAAATCGTAGTCAATTCCCGCTTCCCGGGCAATTGCCAGCGTATGCAGCACGGTATTGGTTGAACCGCCCATCGCCATATCAAGCGCGAAAGCATCATCAATCGCTTCTTCTGTGACAATATCGCGCGGCCGGATATCATTTTTGATACAGTTCATTAAATGACCGACGGCTTCCCGGATAATGCGGTGCCGTTCCTCCGACGTGGCAACGATGGTGGCGTTGCCGGGCGGCGTCAGGCCAAGCATTTCCATTAATGAATTCATCGAGTTTGCCGTAAACATGCCTGAACACGATCCGCATGTCGGGCAAGCGCTCGTTTCCAGCATTTTCAGCTCTTCATAACTGATTTTTCCGGATTTATGGGCACCGACGCCTTCAAATACCGATGTAAGGGACAACTGTTTTCCATCCGGCGCCATACCGGCTTCCATCGGCCCCCCGGAAACAAAGACCGCCGGCACATTTGTCCTCACGGCTGCCATCAGCATGCCAGGGGTGATCTTGTCACAGTTTGGAATGTAAAAGACCCCGTCAAACCAGTGGGCGTTGATGACCGTTTCGGCACTGTCGGCAATCAATTCGCGGCTCGGAAGCGAATACCGCATGCCGATATGCCCCATCGCAATGCCGTCATCCACCCCGATCGTATTAAATTCAAACGGGACACCGCCCGCTTCCCTGATGGCTTCTTTTACCACTTCCGCAAACTTATTGAGGTGTTTGTGCCCCGGGATAATATCAATATAGGAATTGCACACCCCGATGAAAGGCTTATCGAAATCTTCCGTTTTCAGCCCTGCTGCATATAAAAGGCTTCGGTGCGGGGCACGGTCGATCCCTTTTTTGATCATGTCACTTCGCATTCCATCACTCCCATTCTATTGCCTGCGGGGTTTTTCTTGTGCCCGGTGAAAATCCGGATTTTTAAATATCCGCCCGAGAGAATTTTTTATATTCTTTAATTGTTGTCAATCATACGACTTTTGGCCGCCGAGGTCAACCCTTTTCTGTAAACTTTTTTGACAATTTTGATTTGAAAATCTATTTGGAAACGCTTTCATTATTGATTTCATCGACTTTTTCCTTTTTCATTTTTTGAATTGCTCGGGGTTGGCCCCTGACTTCTTTCGTTTCATCTGCTTGCCGCTTTTTCAGATAGCTCTTGTATTGGGCCGGCTTTTGGCTTCTGTTCTTTCTTATCCCATTTCAGCAATTGATTTTTGCGACTTCTGTCCTTTTTGATGGCAGGGACGGGGCTAAAAAATTTTCTGGGAGAGATGTTGACAGATGAAATGTTCAGTGATAATCTTATTTTCAAATAATATAAAAAAACAAAAGTCGAGGACGGGAAGAGTAAGTTTGGATCTTGTTCCCCAGAGAGTTGGCATATTGCTGAAAGCCAATGTTCAAGGCCATTCCGAAGATCATCCCCGAGATGCAAAGCTGAAGTTTACAGTAGGCTTTGACGGCGATTCCCCCGTTAAGAAAGGAACACGTATGTTGGTACGTTGTATGAGGTGCCGCACGCTTTTGTGCGGAATAAGGGTGGTAACGCGAGCAAACTCGTCCCTGTTTCAGGGGCGGGTTTTTTGTTTTTCTCTATATTGCATCGAAAGGAAGCGGACATAGTTATGAAAAGAAACGAAGTATTGTTTATCGGCTTTATGTTGTTTTCCATGTTCTTCGGAGCCGGAAATTTAATTTTCCCTCCTTTTCTCGGCATCCAGTCGGGATCGTCTTACTGGCCGGCAATGGCAGGCTTTATCGTAACGGGGGTCGGGCTGCCGGTTCTCGTTATCGCGGCAGTCTCTTTTGTAGATGGCGGCATCCAGGCGATCGGAAACCGGGTCCATCCGGTTTTCAGTACAGTATTTACCGTGATTGTCTATTTATGTATCGGGCCGTTTTTGGCGATCCCAAGAAATGCAAACGTCGCTTATGAAATGGGGGTTAAACCGTTTCTTTCCGGGTCCGCCCACAGTTCGCCAGTCTCTTTGCTGTTGTTTAGCGCCGTCTTTTTCCTGCTCGTCTATTTGACCAGCCTGAATCCTGACAAAATGTCAAATACGCTCGGGCGCTGGATTACACCGGTATTATTGCTGGCAATGGCTGTCCTTTGCACAGCCGGCTTCTTTAAACTTTCTGGCCGCCCGTTTACGGCACCGGCAGCCGGATACCAGACCGGTTCTTTCTATAAAGGCTTTATTGACGGATACTCCACGATGGATGCGCTCGCTTCCCTGGCGTTTGGCATCGTCATTTTAACAGCGGTCAAACACCGCGGCGTCGCAAACCGGAAACAAATGACGGCCTATACATTAAAAGCCGGGTTGATTGCCGGCGCGATTTTGGCGCTCGTCTATGTCGCACTCGGATTGATCGGCGCAAAAATGGCTGCAAGCGGCACGTTCCAAAACGGCACCGATGTCCTGACGGCAATGTCTTCCCTGCTATTCGGGCAGGCCGGAAAAATGCTGCTCGGTTTTATTTTTATGCTGGCCTGCTTTACAACCGTCGCCGGTTTAACAACAGCGTGCGGGCAATATTTTTCCAATCTGGTGCCGAAATTCAGCTACCATGGCGTTATCATTGCCGTTGCCCTTACCGGCTTTACGCTCTCCAATCTCGGGCTTAATACCATTTTAAAATTTTCCGTCCCGTTTTTGGAAATGGCTTATCCGGTTACGATCGTGCTCGTTGTCCTGACATTTTTCCACGCGGCATTCCGCGGTTCGAAAAAAGTATACGGCTTTGCATTGTTGTTTACGGGCGTGTTTGCTTTAATCGAAGGGCTGAAAGGGTTCGGCGTCCCGCTTGGCTTTATCGGGGCATTCGCCCAAAAACTGCCGCTTGCCGCCGCCGGCCTTGAATGGGTAATGCCGGCTCTTTGCGGAACGGCCATCGGGCTTTTATTCAGCCGGCTGGAACACCACACAAAAGAAACACGTGCCGTCCAGGCAAGGGAACAAAGTTTGTAGCGGCCCGGAAAAGCTTCGAGGCGGCCAGCCTGGTCTCGCTTTTCCCACGGATCGGACCGCAATTCCCCCGGGAGGAAAGTATGGGGAATTGCGGGCAAATTTTTCGCCCGGCGCAAAGCCTGTAATCGAATCATAAACGCTTTACGTTTTCAGCCGCAAAAAAAGGCCCCGCCTCCTGGAAAAGTGCGGGGCCTTTTTTATGATTTCTATAATATAACCGTTAATACAGCGTAATTTCCTTGCTTAAATCATCATATTGAATATATTTTTTCAATGCCTGCTGTAATGTCCCTTTTGTTTCTGCTTTATTTTCAAAGGAAAGGCCCCTTGTGACCATCTGCCTTACAATTTCCGGGCGCAGGCCGGTGATGACCACTTTGCATCCCATCATCGAAGTGCCGTCAATCATCTTAAAAATATGGTCGACTACCTCCATCTCTACTTCTGCAATGCCGGAGAAATCCATTATCAACGTTTGGACATGCAGCCGCCCTACCTCAAGCAAAACTTTTTCTTCCAAAATATTGGTGCGGAACATATCAATAGAGCCGATTAACGGCAAAATACAGACGCTCGATGTAATCGGAATGATCGGGACGGACAGGTTTTCCACCAATCTTTTTTGCTGGTCGATCAGTTCATCTTTATAGGTAGAATACCGGATAAAAAAGTGATTTAAAAATTGGTCAATACGGTCATTGATTTTTTTCTCCATGTTAAAAAAGTAGTCCTGGTCCACTTCAATCCCTTTTTCTTCCCCGTACTTTCTCAGAAATACCCATAATGTCCGGCGGATCGCCTGCACCCACTCCAGTTTCAGTCCGAGCGTCAAAGAATGCGTTGCCCAGGCAATCCCTTCCTGGCGGGCAAAAGTGACCAATTCCTCATCCTGCTGTTCGACGACATACGTCACAATTTTAAAGGCATTATTCAACAAATCAATGTTCCCTATTCTTAAAATTTCATCAATTTTATTTTTTACATTTACGGCCTCATTTAATAACTTCTGTTCGAAGCTGTTTCTATTTTTCTTAAGGTATGTGATAATTTCTTCTTGTTCATTTACAATCGATCTCATTATTCCACACCTCATCTATTATGATAAAAGGATGGCTGTTGAAGCGGCGGCCGCCCGCGTTTTTGCGGCCTGTCCGAAGATCAGCCAGGACAGGGAAAGATGGCCCCGCCTCTAAAAGAACACCATTCTTATACCCCATACACCAAATAAATTAACATGATGCTATATAAATGAACTTAAATTCCTCCCCAGGACCAGGCGCCAATTTGCATGAGGATGACTTTTTGCAGCAGGCAACAGAGCGGCAATATCATGCATAAGGGGCCATTATTTTCACCCGGGTCTCCGGCCGTGCAAAAAGCGGCCGTGGACAATTTGCACCAGCGTTGTGGGATGGGCGGCTATGCGCGAAAGGGGTCTCCCCTATGACTTTCCCCATCCGGCCAGGTTTTTCCTTTCCAACCGGCAAAAAGCCGCTCCATCCAAAGCGGCTTAAATGGCTGTTTCCCTTTTTTCTCTTGAAACCAATTGCGCGGTCATTTTCCTCCAGGCTGCTTTTGTATCCTGAAAATCGCGGTAATGCTGTCTGACGTTGCGGTGGTACTGCTCGAATTCCTCCAGTACATTCATAAAGTCATCCCGTCCGAAGTAGCGGCAAACTTTCGGAAGCGTCTCTTTCAGCCGGGCACGCACTTCCGCCATTTTTTCTTCATAGTTTTCCCTGTCGGTGATATATACATAAAGCGGCTTGTACCGGATCCAGCCGACACATGCTTTGTAAAAACGCTCCACGACCTGTTTCGTATCCGCTTTAATATAGCTTAAATTGGTCGGCAGCACCCCGAGCAGCAAATGCTGGTAAGCGCCGAATCCGTCATGGAAAGTATAGGCCGGAACGCGCAGCACAGTCCGGTCTGCCAGGCATGTGCCTAAGAAAGTATCCTCGCCCCGTGCATTCGGCGGATTGTAAAACGGCAGCACACGGTCCGGATCTGTTAAATTCAGCGTCAAATTCGATCCTGAAATAAATTTTGCACGGTTGATCTCCGGCACTTCTTCCGCTTCATCCTTTACAAGCACACCTGTATCGGCATATGTCACCCCGCCGTTTTTCATCACGGTTTTGATCGTATCCCAATTGACAATATCGTTGCTCAAGGCCTCAATGAGCGTGCGGAAATCTTTTTCTTGCAGGACGTCATTGAAAGAAATGAACGGAATCGGGGAAATGTAGCCGCAATGGTATCCGTTCGTAATATCGGCATTCCGGATATGTTCCAAATGCTTCCGGAGCACTTGCTGGCCCCCCCAGACAGCCGTTTTCCTGCTTTTTGTCACGGCAACCGGATACTCGTCATCATCAAGAAAAATGAGATAATCGATGCCTCTTTTCAACGCCTCATAAACGATGATATTGCGTTTGGACGCGTATCCTTCGCCGAACAAAAGGACTGCTTCTTTTCTGCTCATGCCCATTTGGGATACGAGTTCTTCGGTTGCTTTACGCGTCTCCTTCTCCCCGATGAAATAAGCCCGGTCAATATCTTCCATGCATTCCGTTTCAATATGTACAAAGTCTTCAGGCTCTGCATTTTCGTAGTGCAAATCATAGGCAACAAACAAATGCAGCTTGATCCTGTCGCTCTCCGTCAGTTCGGATTCCTTCAAGTTATACATATACGTTTTTAAAACATTTTTAAAACTTTTTCTTCCTGTTGCAAATCCGATGCCCACATTGATTTCCTTTGCCATTTTCTTCCCTCTCCTTTTGTATTTCTATTTCCTTATACCCTGTTTGGATGTGAACCGAAACATGGCATAATTTCGCCGGCTTGCGGGTAAACTTCGATCTTGCGGGTAAACTTCGATTATGTTGCGTGCAATGTTTGAATGAAGATGAAAAAGTGCAAGAAGATAAAAAAAGGATGTGCCCTGTTTTTTCCGGAAGCAGCCGGGGAAAACGGGCACATGAAAAAAGGAGCAGAGCAATGGCTGGGCAAATTCCTAATGAAAAAACGATTGATGATACCATTGATTTGATGAAATAAGGGTATCTCTACATTAAAAACCGGACGGACGATTATCATGCAATCTTGTTTGAAACCCGTCTGCTCGGGCAAAAAGCGGTGTGCATCAGCGGCGAGGAAGCAGTCAAAATGTTTTATGACCCGGAAAAATTCAAACGAAACGGGGCTGGGCCGAAACGTATTCAAAAAACGTTGTTTGGCGAAAATACGATCCAGACGCTCGATGGAAAAAAGCATCTCCACCGGAAAGCGCTGTTTTTATCGCTGATGGGGCCGGATGCGCAGCAGCATTTGGCACAAATGGTCCGGGCAGCATGGGAAGCGCGCATCCCCGAATGGGAGCAAAAAGACCGTATTGTTTTGTTTGACATCCAACATGTGAAAAAGAAAACGCCTGCCGGTGAATGGCGGGCGTTTTCTTTTTTCTCAATCGTCTCTTCCCAAAATGCCGAGAATTTGCAAAATGTAAATAAACAGGTTGATAAAATCAAGGTACAGGCTTAAAGCCAAAAGCGGGACCATTTCCTCGGAAATGCCATGGTGCTTCATTTGGTTAAAGTCAAAAACAACATACAGGGAAAAAACAATCGCGCCAATGAAGGAGTACGCGAGCATCCCGGTTGAGGTTAACGGGCTGAAAATGCTGAATATTCCGATGAAGATCAGCGCCAACAATGCGACAAGCAATGCGGTGCTTAAAAAGCCAAGATCCCTCTTGGTAACGGCCCCAATAACGCCCATCACGGCAAAAATGCCGAACGTGGAACCAAAAGCGAGCAGGACGACCTCAGCACCGGCCTGGGATGCATAATAAGCTACAATCGGATATGTCGTAATACCGGAAATAAAGGTGAAAGCATAAACGAACAAATACCCAACGCTCTTTTTCCTTCTTAACCAGAAAGCGGCGATGACCATTGCAATTTCTGCAACCATCAGCGGCATCATAAGCGCAGGCGGAATGAATCTCCCCGTATATAAACCCGCCGTTGCAAACAGCAGTGAAACGGCAAAGACGCCAAGCACTTTCTGGAATACAGACCTTGATTGTATGGCCTCCATAAAATCCCTCCTTTGTTTTTCTTATTACTATTATATTTTCACATCGCCCCTGATTTCAATCTTCCCGTCCCATTTTAAAAAATTTTGCGAATGCCCTTGACAAAAATAGGTGGAACATTTAAAGTGTATTTAAACTAAATAATATTTAAAATTCTTATCCAGAGAGGTGGAGGGACTGGCCCCTTGAAGCCTCGGCAGCGGTCTTTTTTAAAGAACTGTGCCAATTCCAGAAAGCATTGCTTGAAGATAAGAAGAGCGGACGGTTCAGTTTTGCAATCCAAACCTCTTCTTATTGCAGAAGAGGTTTTTTAATGGGCCCATGCAGCTAAAAGCAATTTTTTTCTGCGCACAGCAGCTGTTTTAAAAAATATCCAGAAAGAGGGAATCATGATGACGAAAACATTAACAAAAGCGCCGTACAGGGCAGACATTGTCGGAAGCTTTTTGCGCCCGGCCCGGTTGCACGAAGCGCGGGAAAAATTTGCAGCGGGAACCATCCCGGCCGAAGACTTGCGTGCAATTGAAAATGAAGAAATCCGCCGCCTGGTCGGCAAACAAATTGAAGCCGGCCTCGAAGCGGTAACGGACGGAGAATTCCGGCGGAGATTCTGGCATACGGATTTCATGGAACATTTAAACGGGGTAAAAGGGTACGTGCCGAACCATGGATACCGGTTTGTCGGCATCGAAACGGAAGCTTATGACGTCCGGGTAACCGGAAAAGTCTCCTTTAACCCGGACCATCCGCACATAAAAGATTTTATTGCGCTGAAAGAAATCGCCGGGGACAGGGCGGTTGCGAAAATGACTATTCCAAGCCCGAATCAGTTTTTCAATGCCGGAATCCGCAATGAAGACATTTACCCGGATCTTGAAGAATACGCAAATGATATTATCCAAACTTACCGGGATGCGATCAAAGCTTTTTATGATGCCGGCTGCCGCTACTTGCAGCTGGATGATGTTTATCTTGCCGGCCTGTGTGCACCGAAACTGCCGTTTGCAGACAGTGAGCTCGAAAGGGAAAGATTGATTGATCTCGCTTTACATGTAGCAAACAGCGTACTGGAAGACAAGCCGGATGATCTGACCATCACAACCCATCTGTGCCGCGGCAACTACCAGTCGAAATGGGCTTTTGAAGGTCCGTATGATAAAATTGCCCCGAAAATCTTTGCAAATGAAAAAGTAGACGGGTTTTTCCTTGAATACGACGATGAGCGTTCCGGCGGGTTTGAACCGTTGAAATACATTCCGGAAGGCGGGCCGAAAGTCGTGCTTGGTATTTTTACATCGAAAAAGGGAGAGCTTGAAGATAAAGTGCTGATCAAAAACCGGATTCGGGAAGCATCCAGGTATGTACCGCTCGAACAGCTTTGCATCAGCACCCAGTGCGGCTTCTCCTCCACCCACCACGGCAATCTTTTAACAGAAGAGCAGCAGTGGGACAAAGTAAAATATATTGTGGATACCGCAAAGGAAATTTGGGGATAAACCGGGAAAACCCGCTGGGGCAGCCAGCGGGTTTTTTATCATGATGGAGGCACGAATCCCTTTCCTGTCTGCTTGTTCATGATCGAAGCACACAGCCCTTGCTTTAATGCGAATGCTGGGCACGGTTGACATTCCCCCGAACCCCGTGTGCGTGGGCTGCTTCTTCAGCCGGCGATTTAATGAAAAGCGTAATCGCAAAAGAGACCAGGCAGAGAATCGTGATCGCATGGAATGTCGGCATAAAGCCCCCGAGAAGGGAAGCGATGACCGATCCGGATAATGCGCCGATGCCGAAGCCTTGGTAAATCACTGAATAATTGGCGCTTTGATTTTTCAGGCCGAAGAAGTCTGAAATAATAGCCGGAAATACGGTGACATTTCCGCCGAAACCGAAAGCAATCGCAGCAACACAGATAAAGAACAGGGCGAAATTTAAGTGGGCATAGCTCAAAATGGAAACCGCAACGGCCGTCGCGAGCAGCGTCCCTGATACCACTTTCATTCTTCCCACATGGTCTGATAAACCGCCGAGAACGAGCCGCCCGATGGTGTTAAAGACGGCAATCAGCGCCACTGCATTGCTGGCCGTCGCAACATCCAGCCCGACAAGCCTCGTGCCGATGTCTTTAACAAGGCCGATCAGATATAAACCGCTCATACACGCCGTGAAGAACACGATGAATAAGAGGTAAGCTTGTTTCGTTTTGAGCATTTCTTTGATGGTAAAATCTTTTCCGGCCGGCTGTTTGGACACAGTACCGGATGTGGTTGTATTTTCTGCTTCTTTCAAGAGGAAAGATCCGCCGGTGATCATGGCAATTGCAATCACTCCCCAGCAAAGAAAAGCCTGTGTGACACCAAACGAACTGAGGATGGCACCGTTTACAAACTTAAATACTAGGCTGCCGGTCCCGTATGCCCCGACGGAGATGCCTGAAACGAGGCCTTTTTTATCCGGAAACCATTTCATTAAATTGGATAAAGTCGTGATATAAGCTGTCCCGTCTGCATAACCGACAATAAGGCCTGCCAACAGATAGAGCATCCAAAGTGAAGGTGCAAATGAACTCAAGATTAATCCTGCGCCAAGCAAAATGCCGGAAAAAGCAACCAGGCGGCGCAGCCCCCATCTTGCCTGCAATTTTGTCGCAAACAATGTCGATACTGCAAGTGCCAGGCTTAAAATAGAAAATGTCGTCGATACTGCACTCAATTGCCACCCGAATTTATCAACAAGCGGCTGGTTAAATAAACTCCATGTATAAACAGTCCCAAGCCCCATTTGTACAATCATCGTCCCTAATACAATCAGGCTGCGGTTTGCTTTTCGTTCTAACATGTCCGATTCCCTCCGTTTCTTCTGTCCTTTTCTACAGTTCAAATTATAGTACGAAAATAAGGAGGGAACTCATTTTCGGAACGAGAATGCTTTAAAAAGGAATAAACGGTATACAGAAAGGAATGGATGGCACAGGAACAAACCGCTTCTTGAAACTTTCCCGCGCAATGTCCATAAAAGATGGCATATGGATAAAATCAGGTATTCCAATTTATGCACAATCTTCCTGAAAAACGGTATTGCCGGAAGCAGGCCATGCCCGCTTTTTCGGCGCAACACCTTGGAGGATGGCAAATTGGAAAGCAGGCAACTTTTCACACGCGAACGGCTGCAGTGCGCAAAGTAGGCCATGCTATTTTTCACGCCCGCCCCGGCAAAAAAGGAAAAAGCCGACATACACTTTTTGTTCATGCTGCCGCTTTTCCTGCATGGCTGGGCGCTTTATGGCGCTTTATATTAAAAATGCATCAGCGCTTTAAACTGTTTCACATTTCTTCTGCTTACCGGTATTTCCGCGTCCATCCCTTTTAAACGGAGCAAATACGTCTGATTGAACCACGGCACAATTTCCCGGATCTTCGTTAAATTTACAAGATAAGACCGGTGGCAGCGAAAGAAAAGATCCTCAGGCAAAAGGGACTGGAACTCGGATATCGCCATGGGCATTTCAAACGTTTCCTGTTGTGTATAAACAAGCGTGATTTTTTCCTGAGCGGCGCAGTAAAAAATATCGTTTGCATCCGCCACAATAATTTTCTCTCCCTTGCGCAAATTCACCCGCTCTTTCCGGTGAAGCCCGCCATTTCGCGGCACAGCCCCTTCTTCTCCCGGCAATGGATGCTCTCTTTTATACGCAGCCTCAAGCCTTTTCAACATGGCGGCAATTCTTTTTTCTTCATATGGTTTTAAAATATAATCAAATGCTTCCAGTTCAAAAGCCTGTACGGCGTGTTCCTTATAAGCCGTTGTAAAAATAATATACGGTTTATGCGCAAATTTGCTGATGCTTCCTGCCAGCAGCATGCCGTCCAGGGAAGGAATATTAATATCAAGAAAAATCGCATCTGTTTCATGTTCCTGTAAAAATTTCAGCACATCCAGCCCGTCTTCAAAACAATCGGTAATCTCAATCCCGCTGTACGTTTCAATCAAATACGCCAGTTCTTCACGTGCCGGTATTTCGTCTTCCACTATAATGGCTTTCATATTCTCCCACCTTCGGAACCTCAAAATAAACTTCTGTTCCGGGATTCAGCCTTCTGATGGCCAGGCCGTTTCCGTAAATCAGTTTGACACGGCGATGGACATTATAAAGGCCAATCTGTGTGACCGGCATATTATCCTGGTAAACATGCTCAATCACTTCTTCCGGAATGCCTGCCCCTGTATCCGCCACACTGATGCGGACTTTATTTCCCACCTCCTTGACGGAGATTTTTACGATCCCCGGCCCTTTTACTTTTAAAATCCCATGGTTGATTGCATTTTCCACAAGCGGCTGGATAATCAGGCTCGGGATCAGCACGGATACGGCGTCAATCTCATATTCAACCTGCAGGTGGCTGCCGAATCTCGCTTTTTCAATCTCAATATAGTCGCGCACCTGCTGCAGTTCTTTATTGATATCAATAAAATCATCAGCCAATTCAAGATTATAGCGCATAAAACCGGATAAGTTCATGATTAATTTTCTTGCTTTATCGGGATTTCTGCGGGTCGTGGAGGCAATCGCATTTAACGCGTTAAACAAAAAATGCGGGTTGATTTTTGTCTGGAGCGCCTTCCACTCCGCTTTATTGGCTTCTTCTTTGATTTCTTCGATGCGCGAAATTTCCATGAGCGTCGAAATCATCTGGGCAAGGCCGATTGCCATTGTCTGCAGGGAGTAGGTGATTTTGTTCGCTTTTTTATAATAAATTTTTAATGTGCCGGTGACTTCATCCCGCTCCTTTAACGGAATAATCAGCAGACACTGGATCTGCGGGGTCTGCTGGTCCTGGATATGGTTGCGGATCGTAATTTCCCCGCTTTTGATCGCAGTTTTTGTCAGATCACTAATAATTTCATGGCCGATCTGGTACCTTTCCTGTCCGAAGCCGACATAAGCCAGGATTTTTTTCTTATCGGTGATGGCAACTGCATCGGCGCGGATCTCATTTTTAATGATGGCGCAGATTTTTTCCAACGATTCTGCATTGATGGCGCGGAAATACGGCATGGTTTTATTGGCAATATCAAGCGCCAGTTTTGCCTGTTTTGCCGCCACAAATTCCTTCTCGCCCTCCACGCTCTTAATCAGCAGGACAATCAATCCAATATTGACGTCGCCCGCGATCATCGGGAAGGCAATTTTGGACACAATATCCACCCCGGTGCTGAACGGGTGGGCAAAAACAAGAATCAAAAGCATCGTTAATATTTCACAAAACATCCCGGCTGCGATCCCGACGAACCAGCGCCAGGAATTTTTCACTTTCCTGCTGATCAGGCCGGAAATGACGCCGGCTGTAATACTCGTAATCAAGCACGGCACGGAGGTAACCCCGCCAATATCTATTAAATAACGGTGCAACCCGGAGACGATGCCTGTGATAATGCCAACCCACGGGCCGAACAGGATACCGCCGGATACGATGGCAATAATCCGCACATTGACAAGGGACCCGTCCACCTTAATGCCCGAGTAAGTCGCAAAGATGGCAAAACTGCAAAAGACTGCAGTGATAAAACTCAATTCAAAAACAGACGGCTGCTCCTGTTGAAAGATTTCTTTAAAACGCGGAATTCTCGTGATAAAAAATAAGCAGGTTAATAAAAGGGAAGCCCTCTCAAATATTTCCAGCAGCATTTCAAATGACGTTTCCACCGTGCTACCTCCCTCGCGAATGCCGGAAACCGCCCCTTTAAGGCCGGGCCTGGCGCCTGTTTTTTCATGTTTCCTAACTCCAGTTTACTCGATTCCCCGCGCAGTTGGTATGAAATTTAATGGAATTTATGGCGGCGGTTTTTTGTAAACGCAGAAACCCCGTTCTATATAGAAGACACCGGCTGAAAAAATGCCGGGAAAACGCTGCAAACGCGGGCTGTGCAGCAGGATGCTCAAACGCATCGAACGGCAAAAAAAATTGCAGGCATCCCCTCCCGCAATCTTTCAGCCGTTTTCCGGCGCGCTTTACCCCCAATCCTGTGACAAATCATAAGCAAGCGGCGTTTCAATGATCTTTTTCACTTCAGCGGGATCATCCGTTTTGCCAAGCGCCCACATTAGTTTCGGCACGATCGCTTCCGTATTCATATCCCCGGAAACAATCACCGGATATTGCGCGACTTTTCTTCCGACTTCATACAAATACAAATCATGCCCTTCTTCCAAGCATTGCGTCGAAATCATAACAACAATCCCGGCATCGGTCAATTCCTTGATTTTTGGCAGCAAGTTGCGCCCTTCAAACGGCACCCCGCCGTTCCCGAAACTTTCAATGATCACCCCGCGGTAATGTTCCTTTAAAAAATCAAAAATCTCCGGCTTTGTGCCCGGGTGCAATTTTAAAAGAAAGACATCCGGTGACAGGCTTGTCTCAATATGAAACGGCTGCTCCGGCGGTTGTGGCCTCCAATGATAATGCACCTCGTCCCCTGCTACATAAGCCACATACGGATAATTGATGCTTTCAAACGCATCGTAGCTTTTCGTCCGCATTTTCACCGCCCTTGTGCCCATGATCACGCGCCCGTCAAACACGACAAAAACGCCGCCAATCTCCTCGCAGGCAAAGCGGAGGGCGTTGAAAAGATTTTTCTTGGCATCGGTCTTTTTAAAACTGATCGGCACCTGCGAACCCGTCAGCACAACCGGCTTATTCAGGCCCTGCAGCATATACGACAAGGCTGCCGACGTATATCCCAATGTATCCGTTCCGTGTGTAATCAAAAAACCGTCATACTGTTCATAATGTTCCGCAACTGCTTTTGCAATCTGCACCCAATGTTCCGGCTGCATGTTTGTGCTGTCGCGGTTCATTAATATCTTTGCGGTGACATCGGCAGACAAAGCAGCATGCTGAAAATATTTCAGCAAGTCTTCTCCCGAAAGCCCGGGTTTCAGCCCTTCATCCCCCTCAACGGAAGCAATGGTCCCGCCTGTTGCCAAGAGCAAAATTTTTTTCATTTGTGCCACCTTCATTTCTAACTGTCTCGGAAACCAATATAGCTTATTATATGATTTTTGCGGTTCCCGTTCAATTTTTTGTCTCGCCTCTAAAAGCTTTTTCAAACATGCCTATGTTTTTGATACGGGCGGGCCAAAAACGTTATCTCTGCCTCCGGTACCATTCGCCCTTTCCAAAAGCCTTGATGGTTCATATTCTGTTAGAAATGTACGGCATCAATTGATGAGGGAGTGGGGAGTTTGAGCCCGAATTTAGAAAAGTTTGTTGACCGCCTGCCGCTCGCGGAAAAAATCCGGCCAGTGCGGGAAGAGGGCGGGATCGCATATTATGACGTCACAATGGAAGAATTTTGGCAAAAGCTGCACCGGGATTTAAGGCCGACAAGGTTATGGGGGTACAACCGCCGCTTTCCCGGGCCGCTTTTTGACGTGCCGCACGGGAAAAAGATACGGGTGAAATGGACGAATCATTTGCCGCAAAGACATTTTCTCCCGATTGACCCCACCATCTTAGACGGGATGGGAACGGACTTTCCGGAAGTGCGGACCGTCGTGCATCTCCATGGCGGGGAAACCAAACCGGACAGCGACGGCTATCCGGAAGCCTGGTTTACGCGCGATTTTAACGAAACCGGGCCGGCATTCAAAAATGAAGTTTATGAGTATTCAAACAAACAGCGCCCCGCCACTTTGTGGTACCATGACCATGCGATCGGCATTACGCGCCTCAATGTGTATGCAGGCCTGGCCGGCATGTATATCATTCGCGATCAAAAAGAAAAGGCTTTCCATCTGCCATCCGGCAAATACGAAATTCCGCTGCTTCTCACGGACCGGACTTTTAACAATGACGGTTCCCTTTTTTATCCGCGCCAGCCGCAAAATCCGGGGCCCGGAACACCGGATCCATCCGTCGTGCCGTTTTTCCTCGGCGATACGATTCTTGTAAATGGAAAGGTATGGCCCTATTTGGAAGTGGAGCCGCGAAAATACCGGTTCCGGATTGTCAATGCGTCCAACACGCGGGCCTATCAGTTGTACCTTGATTCCGGCCAGGCTTTTTACCAGATCGGCACGGACGGCGGGCTGCTAAGGCGGCCGGTGCAAGTCGGAAATCTGGCACTGGAACCGGCAGAACGGGCGGATTTGATCCTTGATTTTTCCGAATATGCCGGGCAGACGATTTTACTAAAAAATGACCTCGGGCCTAATGCCGATCCGGCCGACCAAACCGGCGATGTCATGCAGTTTCGGGTCGTGCTGCCGGTTTCCGGAGAAGACACAAGCCGCATTCCGCCGTCCTTGTCTTCCATCCCGGTTCCTTCCAGCCAAAACGTGAGCGCCATCCGCCATTTAAAACTGACCGGTGCAACCGATTCATACGGGCGCCCGCTATTGCTTCTGGACAAAAAAAGATGGATGGATCCGGTGACGGAAATGCCAAGGCTCGGCACAACTGAAATCTGGTCGCTTGCCAATACAACGGCTTTTACCCATCCGATCCATATCCATCTTGTCCAGTTTCAAATTTTGGACCGCCGCCCATTTGACTTGGACTTGTATAACGAAACGGGCCAAATTGTATATACCGGCCCTGCGACCCCGCCGGAACCGAATGAACGCGGCTTTAAAGATACCGTTGCCGCACCGGGCGGGCAAATCACCCGCGTCATGATGCGGTTTTCCCCGTATGCCGGCGACTACGTATGGCACTGCCATATTCTCGAACACGAAGACTACGATATGATGCGCCCGTTCCAAGTCATCGATCCGGATCTCCCAGAGTCAGACAGCCCCCTTTCGGATTAAAGGCTGCTAACAAACGAATGAAACCCAACCGGTTTGCAAGGCCTTGAACGGACGGGGATTTACGAATCGCTTTTTGAATAAATCAAGCCCGAAACCCCGGTTTCCCGGATAAATCGTAATAGAATGCCATTTATCCGGGAGCCAAAAAACCGGCAATTAAAAAAAATGTCACATGCAATTTTGGCCATCGTCTGTTATACTAAAAATGGAAAGCGGATTCATTCTGTTATTTTTTTGCTGTATATATACTACTTGACCAAATCATTCATTTGGTCAAAAAAGGGAGGGGGTTGCAATGGCAGACAGGAAAAAGCTGATTGTGGAAGCAGCTGCGAAATCTTTTTCTGAATTCGGCTACAAAGCGACTACAATGGACCATGTAGCAAGAAGTGCAGGCGTCGGCAAAGGTACAATTTATACTTTTTTTAAAAACAAAGAAGAACTGCTTCAATTATGACGCTGATTCAATTTTTGGTTACGTTTTTGCAAAATCCCGGCAGATTCCTTGCCATTGTTATTTTAATCCTGCAGCTGACGAGCAGCGCCGGGACTTTTCCATTGGAAGTCATTCCGAAATTCATCCAATGGTTTAACCCGCTGTTGCCGATGACCTACAGCGTGCGCGGATTTAAAGCGGTTGTTTCCAGCGGAGAGATGGGTGTGATGTGGCAAAACGCCGGCATCCTGCTGATTTATATCGTAGGTGCCGAAGTCCTCACCCTGTTGTACTTTGTCATCCGTTACCGCCGCCAGTACGGACAGTTGCATAAACATACAGTACCGGAAGAAGTTTAAAGATTTGATGCCGGGTTCTGGGATTTTTCCGGCCGGCTCATAACAAATTTAACAGGCTGCCCGGCGAGATGGCCGGGCAGCCTTTTTTCCAGCCCGCTCCGATTCCGGAAGCAATCTGTTGATTCTTTTAGATACCGCTGGTTTTCGGGGCGTGCTGCCAGTTTTTTGGATAAGCTTGCTGTTTTTCAGTATTCCTTCACGTAGAACGCTCGATGTGAAGAAAGGCTGGGGCTTTTGCCGGGTTTATTCACGTATGGACTCTCTGCGTGAAGGAATCAATGCCTTTTTTTCCGAATATTTTAACACAGGGGCGTTCTATGCGAAGCATCCGAATTTCCGGCCCATGTCATATCTCTTTTCCGCCCGCCCATCTTTTTTTCAAATCTTCTACAAGCAAATCGGCAAGGCCTTCCTGGTACCCCGCTTTTTTCTTCAACCGCATTTCATTTGCCACTAAAAGCAGTTCAGGGGATTGAACCGCATCCAGCTTGGAAAGCCGGGCGGATATATCCTCTTCCGACAGAACCCGCAAGTATGCATCCGGGTCCATCCGCCAAAATACCGTTTGCCCGGGAAAACGGTTGCTGAGGCGCTCCGCCATGGCAACGCCTTCCGGATCGAGATCGCCCGAATAATAAAAAGTACACCCGTTTTCCGCAAGACGCTGCAGCATGATCCAGGCAGCAGTGCGGAACTGGCCATGCGTGCAAATCACAGGCGCATCGGGCACTTCATCAAGCACGGCCGAAGCCACGCCGGAATTCTCAATGATCCAGACTTTTTTTCCCACCCGCGGCCAAATGTTCGTAAGCTGCAATAATTCTTTCACCGGGACATTCATGACCGTCCCTGCAGCAGCTGCTTCCCGCCAGACCGGGTGCAGGCCGTTTTCCGTTTCCGCCAAAAATGCGCGGCACGTCACAAAACTCCATAAGTCATCCCGCATCAGCCCGGCATTTGCGTACAGTTCGTTCAATTCTTCCGTCGTTTTCGGCATCTCTTCGATCAGCCCTTTCAACAATTGGCTGGTGAACAAACAATGGACAAAGAGCCTGCCTTCGAAACGGTTCTGGTCAAAAAAATGCGGGTTCCCTGTCACACGCTGGGAAAAAAACGGAATTCGTTCATATTTCCCTTCTTCCGGCAGCATTGTGGAAGCTTTCAAGACGGTTGTGAGCTGTTCGGACAACGTATCCGGATCCTGCTTGTACGCATGCCAGATAAAACGCGTGTCAGCCGTTTTACCGGCAATCCGGCGCCACCACCAGTTTCCGCCCGGCATCGTCTCCGCCAGCCGCGCCAAAAACTGTTCCTCTTTCTTTTTCTCTATTTCCCCTTCTTCCGCTTTGGAAAAAATTTTTTCCCTCAAAACCGCTTCAAGCAGCTCAACCAGGGTGTACTTGCCGAAAACAGTCGGCGCCAGCGCCTTTTCAAATGCCCGCAGCGAAATTTTGTTTTTCTCTCTGAGCAAATCAGGGGACGTGCCGGCAAGACCTGCAATCGCCTCCAGTTCAGTGCGCGTAAAACCGGCAAGACTGATGGTTCCCCCGATATGGCCGAGCGAACGGTATTTTTCTTTAAAAAGGCGGAACAGTTTCATCATCCCCGGTTCCTTCCTTAACAGATCGATCGCATCATTCATCCTTCCCAACTCCTTTTCACAAGCTCTCTCCCGACATCTTGTTTCCCGCTTCCGGAACCTCTTTTACACCGGTCAAAAGAAGCCGGAATGGTTTTCCATCCCGGCCGTACACTGGCAAGTCTATGCTTTTCAAAGCCGGTCCGGAGCTCCCGCCAATGCTTCTTCCGGTTTTTCCACTATCGACCGTTTATGCCCGTCCCACCGGTAACGGATCACGGTGACAAAATTGGCGTTTTTCGGGCGGACAAGCTCGCAAATGGCAAGGCTGGAAATGGTGTCATAGTCGCCCCAGAGCGCCTGCGAATTCATAATATAATTGAATCCGAGCTGCTCGACGACTTCGAACATGTCGCGGATATTGTTTTCATCCACCCCGGCAAACGCTTCGTCCAGCGAAATGATATACGGCGCCATACTTCCTGCCTCCAAATAACGCGAATATGCTGCGGTAAAGAGCGGAATATACATGGCCATTGCCTTTTCCCCGCCGCTGAATTTAAAAAATGCAGTATTGCTCAGCTCGCGTTTCGGCTCGCCGGCACGTTTGTATGACAACACGAATTGGAACCATTTCCGGTAATCGAGCACTTCTTTTAAAACTTGATGGAGCGTCGACCCTTCATTGCGGATTTCAATCAGTTCTTTGGCAGCCGCAATCCGCGAGCGGAAGTGTTTTGTAATCCGGTTTAAATCGTCCTCGTTTAAAAACTTGCTGTTGCGCTGCAGCAACGCGACAAGATCTTTCGTGTCGAGCTCGTCTTCGGACTCCGCCGTTTTTTCTTTCCAGGCAATCGAAAAAGTAAGCCCGGACGAATTATCCCGGTTTCTCATAATTGCGTCCATTTCTTTCACCCACTTGGCTGCCCGCTGGATCCGGTTCCGCAGGATGACGCCGACCGTATTGACGATAATATCCTCGTACAGCCTTCTGTCCTGCTCATCCAAATAACTTTGCAAGTTTAAAAGTTCTTTTTCAAGAGACTCGAGTACCGTATACGGGCTCACCCTGCGGCCGCGGTATTCCATCTGGATGAGGCGGCGGCCCCGCAAACCTTCCCATTCCTTTTTGAACGTTTCGTAATAGTCATCGAGTTTTTCAGCGAACCATTCTGGCGGATCCGCTTCTTTTGTAAACTCGGACATGCGGTACTCTGTTAAATTCGACTGTTCGTTGAAAAAAATTTTTGTCAGGTTTTCATTTAATTTTGCGCGGTCATATTTTTCCAGCACGCCGGAAAACGCCGCCAAAATGCTTTCCGGTTCCGTATCTCCGCTTTCCACGAAGCCGAGTGAAAGCTCTTCTTTTACGAGTTTCTCCCATTCCGCGGCCATATTTGCCCAAAATGTGGCGCGCGTTTTCGCAAGAGACAAATCGGCTATGCACTTTTCAAGTTCTGCTTCTTTTTTCGGCTTCGTTTCGTAAATATCCCTAATTTTTTCGTCCGTACTTGCATATTCATGCTGGACTGCCTGAATCCGGGCGCGGACCTCATCAATGCCTTGCAATTTCAGCTGCTGCTCAATCGCTTCGATATCTGCCGCTGTTTTCTCCCATTCTGACCGGCGGACGTTCTCTTCACCGCGAATTTCATCAAGTTCCTGCTCTTTTTCAAAGATATCCGCAGTAAGGCGCGCGAGCATTCTGCGCCCAGAAAACAAATGTTGAAAAGTGAGCTCCAGGTTGTGAAGATGTTCTTCATAACTTTTCGCAGCAGCCAGCGCTTCATCGAGCGGGCCGCTTTGAAGTGCAAGATTCAGGCCGGCCCCTTGCTCATGCAATTGCAGCCGGATGTTTTGCAAATCCTGGTATACTTGTTTCCATTCGCGGTCAATGTCGCGCAGAAATTCCTGTTCCTGCTTCAGGATGCGCGCCGTTTTTTCCATCTGTTCTTCAATGTCGCGCAAATCTTTGTCATCCGGAATGCCCGCTTTCCAATCTTCTGCTTCCTGTACTTTGCCGGCCCAGTCTAAAAGGCTGTTTTCCATTTGCAAAAGAGCAAGGCGGATTTCAGCAATCTTTTGCTCTGTTTCTTTGATTTTTTCCTGCTGGTACCGTTTCCGGGACGTTCTGCCGATAAATTTGGAAGGCCCTTCATCCGAGGCATGGCCAACGAGGCAGCCGATTGAAAAAGAGCCATCCGCGTCAATGTGAAAACCGCTGTCCGATGGTTCAAGCGGAATGCTGCGCAGCACTTCGTCAATGCGCGCGGCTGAAACCGGGCCGTCGTCATCCGGATCCGGCTTTAAGTAATCGGCAAGTGTGTATCCGAGAATGTGCGGGTTCGGGCGGATGACCCGGTCGTGGACAGGCGTAACCGGTTCTTCCGTAATCAGGCTGTCCAAAATCCCCGTCTGCCGGAGTGCCGCTTCAATTCTGGCTTTTTGGGCATCGGTCACATGATCCTGGAATTCCACCGCGGCATAAAAGGGGAGATAGTGTTGCCCTGATTCATGGAGACGCGCACGGAAAGCCTCCGTATCTGCGGGGCGTTCCGGGTTGGCAAGTTTCAAGTTTTGCCAATACACAAGCGTTTCTTCGGCTTCGGCCAATTCCCGCTCTTTTGCCTTTTTCTCCTGCTCCGCGCGTGAAATTTCTGTCCGCACTTGCAAAATATAATCATTTGCCGCGTCCACAATTTCTTCCCTGACCGCTTCATAACGGTTTTCTTCGTACAGCCCGTCCAGCGCTCCGGCAATACGCCGGAGCCGCTCGTCTGTAAAAGAGAGGGCCGGATGCTGTTCAATCCACAAAAACACGGCATCTTCCAGCTCCTGCTTTTGTTCGGTAAACCAGTTTTCCAAATGGTCGAGTTGTTTCCGGAGTTCGTCAATTTCCTGCTTTTTGGCAGATGACTGGCGCTGCAGTTTCAGATGCGCTTCGTGAAGCCGCTCCGCTTCTCCGGCCAGTTGCCGCAGCTTTTGCAAAAGTCCGCTGTGCTGTTTAGTTTCCCGCTTCCAAACCGAAAAATCAAAAGCTTCCCCCTCATGCCGCGAAAAATCCCCGGCGTTTATCCCGTGCCCGGTAAAAGCTGCATCCCCGGCATCCAGTGCCAGTTCATCCAGTATCTCCTGCATACTGGATTCATCCTTGCTGTTTTCTGTTTCCAACCGGTCCTGCTCCAGGCGGATTTCCAAAAGCTGACTTTTCTTTGCTTCCCACTTTTTCTCCAGATCCGCTGCTTCACTTTTTAACTTTTCAGCCCTGGCCTGTTTCTCCCCTTTTTCTTTCTCAAGGCGCCAAACTTCATGGTGCTGCAGCCGTTCCTGTTCTGCTTTTAAAACGTCGCGTTTTTGTTCGTAATGCTTTTTCTCTTCTTCCAGGTTTTCAATCATGCCGTGCAGTGATTCAGAGCGGGTTTCTAACGTGCCGGCGTCCTGCTTGGCGTCCTGCAGCCTGCTTTCGGCCTCCCGCCATTTTTGTGCGCGTTCCGCTAAAATATATTGATTGTAAAGATCGTATTGGCGCACCAGTTTCTTTGCCGATTCGTGCTCCCGTTCAAGCTGCTCAAGCTGCTGCTCCGTTTCGTCCATGCTTTCAATCGTGTCAGACAAATGGCGGAGCTCGTCATCCGTCAAAGGCGGCAGCGCGGACTCGAGGATTTCATAAATGACCGTCGGCTTGAAATCTTTTGACAGTTTCGGGCTTCTCAGCTGAATCAAAAGCTTGATTAAATCTTCAAAGGCTTCCATCGACTGAAAACCGAAAATATATTTGTTCACCAGTTCCATATATTCTTTCTGCGAGTGGACGAGATACCCCCCCGGACCCGATCCGGTTTTCAAGCTCTTTTGCAGACAACGGGATCCGCTCTGACTGGCGGGTGTGCGCCAGTTCAAAATCGTAGCCGATCCTGCGGTTGTCGGTCAGGACGAAATACCATGATTTTAACGTTTTATGCCGCTTTGCCTGCATGCCGATGCCCGTTGTGATATACTGCTTTGTCCCCTGTTTTTGGTATTCCAGAAACAAGTAGCCGGTCCGCTCGTCATGGCCGGACACTTCCTTTTCCCCAAGCAGGTAATCTTCCATCTTCCTTGCTTTTGACCCGAACGGATCAAGCCGGTCAGGCGTCTTTTTTCCGTCCAGCAAAACCGGTAAAATGCTTTGCATCGTCACCGATTTCCCCGAACCGTTTGTGCCGCGCAACAACAGCTTTCCGTCCGCAAATTCAAAAATTTCATCGTCATAATACCAAAAATTTAACAGGCCGGCGCGGTTCATCACCCATTTTCCTTCTGTCACGGTTGCTCATCCCCTTTCTCAAAATCAGCCGGATACTTGCCTGCAAGCACGCCTAACAGCGGTTTTATCCGGATCAGCCCCGCCGCTTCATCCGTTTCCGCCATCATCCATTCTTTCATCGTTTCGACCAATTCCGCACATACCGCCTTTGTGCCGGCGTCCCGGAAATGTTTCGGCCATCCGCGTTCGAGGCGGGAGCGCATCTCGTCAATGACCGCTTCAAATTCGCCTTCCGTAAGCAAAATTTCCCCCGCTTCATTCGGAACGTATTTTTCCGGGTGGTCATGCAGCGTCTTTGACAACTGCAGCATCAGATCCGTAGAACCTTTTGCATTCGGGTAAACATGGTGGTAACTCCGCGGTTCTGCGGCAGATAAAAAGGCTGTGTTTTTAAAAACATGGAGTTTATAACGGCTGTGTTCTTCAATGTCCTCAAAAAGCCGGTTGCGGAAATTGCGGATATAAAGAAAATCGGGGTCCTGCGTATCTTTCCGGTGCAGGCCAGGGGAGAAAAACAATTTCCGGTACACCCGCTTGCGCCGTTCATCTTCCTGATTCTGTTTCCAGTCTTCTTCAAGGAGCCCGGTCCAGTCCGCATAACTTGTAAAATCATCCGGAAAGCTTCTTAGAAAATAGCGGCTGTAAACGGTCGCTTCATATAGGACTTCCTGGTCTTCGTAAGTGTCAAACCTGGAAATATCGCCGTCTATTGTCCGGATCAGATGGAATTCCATCAGTGCCTGGACCGCCCGGATGAGCGACTTCCGGTGAAGATAAAGCGTCCAGTCCAGCCCATCTTCCACAGGATAATCGTTTTGGATCTCCTGGCACATCTCCGACAAGAGGAACTGTTCATCCACCGCTTTTCCTTCCAGAAAAGAAAGCGCGCAGCAAAAAATCGCATAATCCATCGGCTCCTGAAAATGCAGGATGCCCATCCAGCTTTCCGGTTCCACCGGGATTTTTTCAAGTTTGATAAAATGCTGGTGGATGATCAGCCTGAGCCCGAATTTCTCGCTGATGTAACGGCGCAGCACTTTTTCGCGCTCGCGGATGAGCTGGTACCAGTCCGGGTGCTCAGACCGCAAAATCCAGTAATGATGGAATAACAGGTCCATCCCCTGCACCGCTTTTTCATCAAAAACTTGTAACGGATCCATCAGCGTTCTCCTCCTGACAGTTCAAATATGGCATCCGGTGCCATCCCCGTGCCCATCAGTTCGCCGCGGATAAACCGGGCTATCCCCTGTACTCCTTTTTCAGCCAAAATATGTACCGGGTTCATCAGCGCTCTCCTCCCGATAATTCAAATACAGCATCCGGCATGATCAGTTTCCCGTCTTCTGCATCCAGTGTGATGATCCGATCCGGGTCAATCACAACTTTTACGGACATCCCGTAATCCGTTTTTACTTCATGGTTTTTCGCTGCCATCGATTTTCCGATCCAGCCGAGCAGCACTTTCCGGACAAACGGCTCCACTATCCCGATTTCAGCAAGGCGAATCTCCCCGTTTTTCATATATTTTTCAATCAGCTGCTTTTCCTGTTCGCGCTCTTTTAAATAGGCGAGCCGCTGCTTTTCTTTCTGCTCATGGTTAGAACGGAAAGCGCCTGGCTTTGTTTTCTCGCGGTACCGGTTCGTTCGCGGCTTGATTTCCCGCATCTCCGGCTGTTCTTCCCATGTCTCGGCATGAAGATTGTCCGTTGTCGCCTCCTCCAGGTGCAAATGCCGTACCGTCATCGTCCCGAACACGACGGATGACAATTGATGGGCCTCTTCCAAACTATGGCACCCGGCAAACCATTTGGAAAGGTGCAAATAATCTTTTTTCCGGCTCCGGAAATGTTGCTGGCGTTCACTGATCCGCTGAACATAACGGGCCATCCTCCGGATCATTTCATTTGTCTGCATCTGCAGCATTTCCAGTTCACTTTGGGAGGAGCTGGCCCCAAGAAACCACCGCCGCAAAGACTCCCAGTATTCCCGGAATTCTTCCAGCCATTCTTGTGCGGAAGCAGCCGTATCTTCCAAGCGGGGAATTTGGCGCCTGTGTTCCACGAGTTTTTCAAAAAGCGGCGCCAATATATGCGTATCCAGTTCCCGCAACCTTTCCCGGATTTGCAGCGATGTTTTTTGCAACGAGACGATAAAATCACGCAAATAAGCCGTGAATTGGTTTTTATATACGAGAAAGGCTTCCGTCTGCATCCGTTGTGATGTCTTTTCGCTATTGATATAGGCTATGTAATCCGCTGTATTTGTCCGGATGGTCCCGAAAAAGTGAAAAATGTCATCCCAAATGTGCATGTAGTGGGCTGCAGGTTTGTCCAACGGCTGTTTCAGTTCTTCTTCCAGTTTTGCCAAAGAGGCGAGCAGACGGTCAAATTGCGAACGTTCGAGCGATCCCTGGAACTGGTCCCCCAGTTTTTCAAGCTGGATCAGCATCCGCTCGATTTCCACTGTGTAAGGCGTACACTGGTAGCGGAATCTTTTTTTCTTATATTCTTCGATGGTTTTGGCATTTGTCATATCCTGGCGGGCAACCAGGTTATTCCATTTTACCAGCTGGGCCAACTGCTGGTGCAGCTGTTCTTCTTCATAATCGTGAAAAGCCGGGAGCGAGCGCAAATATTCGAGCACTTCCTCCGGCGAAATAAAGTCGCGCATCCTTTCATGCTGCCTGTAAAAGAAGCGCAAAATCACGCGGTACTGGGCAGCAGAATCCGCCGTCAGATAACTCGCTTCGACAACTTTCTTCATGATCTGGTCCATTCGTTTCACCACGTTTTGGTCGTATTACTTCTATTGTATAAGATTTGCAGGAATTTTGACATGGAAAATATGTTTTTGCAGGTTTGGAGCGGGCTGAGCCTTTCGTGCACATGTACTTTTTATGCGGGAACAGCAAAGGCTGCCGGTAAAATTTCGGCAGCCTTTTAGGTTACAGACACCTTTCCCCTGTTGATTTTCCTCACCACCGCAATGATGAGCCTGCAAATGAAAAATTTGCCCATCATACTGAAAAAAGAATGATACCATGTCCACCCTTTCTTCTGGATTTTATGGCTGTTAAATGCAAGTTCTCTACCTCTTTTCTGCCTTTAATTTTACTTTCTATATTTATATCGGCAGAAGCGATGGTTTTTAGAGATGGATGGAAACCACAAATTTGACAATTTTGGTAAAGGCTAAAAGATGTCATGCTTGCATTTGTATGTTTTAAGCACAGCCGGCAATCCAGGAAAAAAACGTCCCTGAAATCCGATGAGCAGCCAGTCATACCGTGGCAAAAATGGGAGCGGCACGATTTTTGTCAGCGCCAAAGACGCAAAAATCACAACAGAAAACAGGCAGGACAGGGCCTGCTCCCGGGCAAATGAGAGGAGTTGGATGAGCACCCGCTTCATTGCTTCATTCGCAGCCTTGCCGTTTTTTTCTGAATATGCTTTTGAACGGTTGCCTCCATGGTCACTCCTCCTCTGTTCCCCGGTATTCCAAAATATCGCCGGGCTGGCATTCCAACGCCTTGCATATCGCGTCCAAAGTGGATAATCGGATCGCCTTTGCTTTCCCGTTTTTCAATATCGACAGATTGGCCATGGTAATGCCGACCCGCTCCGAAAGTTCCGTCACACTCATTTTCCTTTTTGCCAGCATGACATCAATATTGATGATGATCGCCATATTTTCCACCTCAGACCGTTAAATCATTTTCATTTTTTATTTCAATCGCTTCCTGCAAAAGCCTCTCAAGCACAGCGGCAAAGACGGTGATGACCGCTGATGCAAAAATAATAAAAAAACAAATGGCGAGAATCCCCGGGGCATCATCTCTATCCGCCATGAGATAAAAAAGCGGGCTGCCTGCCAAGTACAACAGGCCGATCGCTGCGGCACAGGATTTAATTTTTTTCAGAGCTGTTACGGAATTTGCCGAAAAAGCAGTGTTTTTGTCTATCAAACCCAAGAGTATGAAAGCCTGGTACAATGCAAAGTAAAAAGGGAGTGCCACCCCGTACATCACAAGCAGCACGAGAAATTCCATAAAAGCAAAATCCGGAACCAGGCGGTCTGCCAGTTTTCCGATTTCCGGTACCACAAAAATGCACAAAGCAAGTATCGGGATGCCAATCAAAATGACCGCCAGCCTTAAAAAGAGGGTTGATCCCCGTTTCATAAAAAATACCTCACTGATGAATTGTCGTTTTGATTTTAGCACATGATTTATCGTTTTACGATAAATTGTTATTATATTTCGATGTATTTTTATCCCAATTCAATATCTCATCCCTTTACCGGTATTCCCGCAGTACCCCCGGTAAACGGCCCGCCGCTTCATCGTGTTTGAAAAAAAGAAAGCCGGAAACCATTGGATCCGGCTTAAAAGTTCCCGGTTTTAACCGGGGCGTTTCTTTTCATTACTCGTCACAATGATCGCATTCATCCGGAATACCCGGATCTACTGTCATGTTCTGTTCATATCTTTGGTAAATATGGCGCGGAACGTTTACAACATGTTTCCTGTTTACCTGGATGATGGGGTGCACATAAGTGATGTTTCTTTCAACATAAGTGTCCTTATAAACATACCGCGGTTCGCAAAATACCGTGTTGCTGGTACGATTGGATTGATTGCCGGTGCTGCTTACATTGCCGGTATGATCGTAACGGTCTTCAGGCTGTACAGCGCTGTTTCCTGCATTGGTATTGTCCGCTCTCCCATCGTCATGATGATCGTGCATCCAAGGGACGACTGGTGTCTTTTTCCGCCGTTTTTCCAAACTCTTCACCTCCCATTCTTTTTTCAATATATTAAATGAAAGAAAGGAACAGATTGAAACGGACAAGTAACCAATGGTGCATAAAATTCCGCCGCCAAAAAACGCACTTGACATATCGGAATAAGATGATTAAGATGAAAAATGTTAACAAAAGGAGGGGAAAAGTTGGACATTTTATACATTATCATCAATCTGGCCGTCTTCATGATCCTTTTGGCCGGTTTGTATGCCATGCAAAGAAAACATGTTTCGTTTTCAAAACGCGTTTTCTCGGCATTGGGCATTGGCATCGTTTTCGGCATTATCCTGCATTTCTTGTACGGCACGGCGTCGTATGTGACCAACCATACGATCGACTGGCTTAATATTGTCGGCAGCGGTTATGTTTCGCTGTTGCAGATGGTCGTCATGCCGCTTGTCTCCATTTCCATTTTAGCGGCGTTTACGAGGCTGAAATTAACCAAAAACATAGGAAAAATCAGCTTTCTTGTACTCGCTTTTTTACTTGGCACGACTGCGATTGCCGCTGCGCTCGGAATCGCATCCGCGCTTCTTTACGGGCTGGATGGCATCCACTTAACGCAGGGTGCCGCTGAAGCCGCACGGAATGCGGAATTGAAAACAAGCGTCGCCAGCGTAAAAGACATGACCATTCCGCAACAAATCGTTTCCTTTCTGCCGAATAACCCGTTTGCAGATTTAACCGGCGCACGCCCGACTTCCACAATCGCGGTGGTGATTTTCTCCGCCATATTGGGGATGGCCTATCTCGGGGTAAAACGCAAACAACCTGAGCAGGCGGAACATTTTGCAAAAATTATTGATACTTTGTATACGATCGTGATGAGGGTGGTTACCCTTATTTTAAGATTAACGCCATATGGAGTGCTCGCATTGATCACCAAGGTCACAGCCTCAAGCGACTATGGCGCGATTGTAAAACTGGCAAAGTTTGTGCTGGCTTCTTATACAGCGATTATCGTCATGTTCCTGGTTCATTTGCTGCTTATCAGCCTGGCAAAATTGAGCCCGGTACGATATGTGCAAAAGGCGCTGCCGGCACTCACCTTTGCCTTTACTTCCCGTTCCAGTGCTGGCACGCTGCCGCTCAACATTGAAACACAAACAAAACGTTTCGGCATTTCAGAAGGGATCGCCAATTTTTCGGCTTCCTTTGGCCTGTCCATCGGGCAAAACGGTTGCGCCGGCATTTATCCGGCAATGCTGGCCATTATGGTTGCCCCTTCTGCCGGCATCAACCCGGCAAGCCCGTCTTTCATTATTACGCTGATCCTTGTTGTAGTTGTCAGCTCATTCGGCGTTGCGGGTGTCGGCGGGGGCGCCACTTTCGCATCCCTGATTGTCTTGTCAGTGCTCAACCTGCCGATTGCGATTGTCGGCCTTCTGATCTCTGTTGAACCGCTGATTGACATGGGCCGGACGGCATTAAATGTCAGCGGCGCCATGACTTCCGGTATTTTAACCGGCAAAATCACCGGAGAAATGGACAAAAAAATATATCAACAGGAAGATGCCGATCTTCTTGAAGCATAATAGAAAAAAGCCCTGTGTTAACGGGGCTTTTTTCTATTATGCAACCGGCTGCCGTAAAAGAAACCGAAAATCCGTTAAAAAGAAACGGCTAAACCAAACCAAACGATCATGACGATCTGTATGAATGCTTTGGCGATACTGCTGTTAAGAAACCCAATGATCGTGGCAACGCCCACTTTTACAGCCTGGACGGGATTTTTCGTCATCAGGATCTCCGTTATACATACACAAACAAACGGAACAAGGATAATTCCAAAAGGCGGAATGACAAAAGAGCCAACAATCGTTGCAACCGCAGCAACCCTTTCAGATATTTTGGACCCGCCGTATTTTTTTACAAAATATCCGTTTGCAATGATATCCGCCGCAATAAGGACAATGCTTAAGATGACCATGCTGATCCAAAACCAGACAGACAATGCATGCGGATTAATGAAAAACTGATAGACTGCAAATCCGGCCCACAGCATCACAATAGATGGAATGACAGGATAGATGATGCCTGCAAAACTTAAGATGAATAAAATCACAATGGCCGTCCAAAGGATAAACGTCAATCAGATCCCTCCTCTGCTCCCGGCATGTGCCGGGACTGCATGAAAACCGTGATCATATGAAGGCCAAAACAGTCATTCCACTTTAACTTCCTTTCCCCGCCCCATATACCATTTGTAAAACATCCAGGCAAATTCGGTGGGGACATCCTTTACCCCGTTAAATTGAATCGGTTTTGCACGATTCATCGTTTCAATGGAGGCAAGGCCCAGCCATTTTTGAAAAAAGTTCCGGGAAACGCGCACTTCAATCACTTTTTCCCGCTTGGAAAGGAACAAAGAAGTCGTAAAAATGCCCGATTGTAACTGAATAAAACGGTCATTCAATACATATTTCGTATGTAAATAACCGATCCATCTTGCGACCAGTATCGATACGAACAGAAAAGAGGACAAAAGCCACCACGGAACACGCAAGCCGAAAATTTCTGGCTTCCAAAAATATAACACGACTGTGGCGATGATCCAAATCCAGCTCGGGGCAAGCAGCCGGACCCATAAAGATTTCTTGGGAAGCTGCCTCATCTTCTGTGCCACTTCATAGTCCGGCAATATCTCGTTTATGATTTCGTACGCCCTTTTAACCGGCAAAAAAGGATACAGCGAGTTTAATTCAAGTTTCTCCCCTTCAAAGTCAAGCCTTCCTGCACTCGTCAGCTTTACTTCCGCCAGCCCGAGCAGCCGTTTCAACAAAGACTGTTCCACTTCAACAGCCTGCACTTTATGCTTTTCGATAAAAAAAGACGTTTCTTCAATTACCCCTTTGGTAATATAAATCCGCTCATCATCAGAGGAGATTTCATATTTCCCATACTTCAAAAAGGTCCGTGCCATGCCGAAAATCACCGCAATAAGGGCCACAAAAAGAACAATACCCGATACAATCCACCAGGAACTGATTATATAAGAGAGCATCCCTCTCGCCTTTTTATCAATATCAACAATATCGTCCACATTCGAATAAAAAGAAAAAAATACAGGGATGACGGCAAGCGGGCTTAAAGATGTAAAACTTGCTTTTAACGTATCTTTTCTCGTCGGTTTAAAATGGACCACCCGTTCCTTTTCCTTTTCTTCCGCATCCGGTTCAAACGTTTTACGCTTATCATTCTGTACGATGTCAATGATTCTTTCCGCTTCTTTCCGGGTAATCACTTCAAATAACACGGCCGCTTCATCCCCGGAGATACCGGTTTCAAAGCTGACAGAGGTGACATGAAAAATCCGGTGAAAAAAGGATGTATGGCGGTTAATGTTTTGGATTTTCGAAAAAGGAATCGTTCGTTCTGTTTTGTTGAATATGCCTCTATACAGATGAAAGGCGCTTTCATCCAGTGCATATTTATGTGTGTACCATTTCAAAAAATGATATACCATCACGATTGCAAAAAAGAGCAAAAACAAATATCTGCCATATGTAAGCACGGGAGAACGGGAACCGGCATTTACGATAAATAAGATAATGAAAAGGATGAAATAGCTTTTTACAAAATCACCGATACGAAACAAGATCAAAAGGGGATGGTACCGTTTTTTCTTCACGATTCCACCTCCCTGATTTTTGCATAACGCGCAATTCGGTTTCTTAACGCAATGGCCTCCTCTTTAGGCAGAGCCGGAATGGTATGGGACGTCCCCATGGTGTCCACAGTCACGGAACAGAGCCTGTATTTCTTTAAAATGGGGCCTTGTTCGGTTGCAACCGATTGGATTTTGGTCATCGGAACCAAAGAATGTTTTTCGTTCAGCACACCCAATTTCATTTGTAAAAATTCTTCGTTCACATCGTAACGCCAATTTTTATAGCGAAAATACGAACTTATCCATGACCAGATCATACTGCCTATATCCAACACGAGTAAACCGTATAATATCCAGCCGATCCATGCCGGCCAGGCAAAGCGATGGTCGAGATAAAGCAACACGGCGAGAACCACAACCCCTGCTCCGGCCTCCAGCGTCTCACGTATGATCCAAACCTTTATTGCATCTTTGGATAATGTTTGTCGAGGTTCATTTATATCTGAATACATTCCATCACCTTTAAACATGTTTTCTTCATTTCACTTCATACCGGCAAGACAAAAATTCGTATTGCTCATACCGGATCAAAGATCATTTTCCAGTTGATCCGCCATCAGTTTTATGATTTCATCCTGTGACATTTCATTTGTTAACATGGTTTCCCCTTTCACCCCGAGTTCGTCTCTCGGATTCCACCAGGCGCGCAAAGCTTCTTCTCCAAATTCCGTTTTTTTCAAACGCATATTATGGCGTCTGACTGTTTCCCAAAACGTTAAGCGAAAATAATAAATATACGCCTTTGGATGGTAGAATTTCATTAAACGGGACAACATTTCCCCGTAACGGTTTTTGTTTAAAATGCCTTCGACAATCACAAATCTGCATTTTCCTTTGCCATATTCCGCAATTTGGCGAATGAGCTCAACAGAGAGGTTTCCTTCTTTGTCCGGCACCTTTAACATTTCACGCCGGACGGTATCTTGTGAAACAAGAAGCGTTCCAGAACCTAAATGGCTTTGAAGCCTTTTGGCGATCGTTGTTTTTCCGCTTCCGGAGTTTCCCCTTATGATAATCAGCTTTGTTTCCAATATAGCACCCTCCCCCGGATTAACCCCCGAAGAATAAGTCCAGAACATTAGCGGCGGTAGAGGTTTGTTTATGATAGAACTCCGAATAACCGCAGTTTTTGCAATACACGACAATGAACGTGTTGTTCTGGACATCAAATAATTTTGACAGACCTGTTCCCGTCATTGCCACTTCTTTTTTCCCCGCATGCTTAGACCCGCACTTCACGCACCCTTTTTCAGGCATGGCGATTTCCCCTCCTCATCATTGTTACTTTTTTATACGGGCGGCAGCAGAAAAAGTTTCAGGCATTTCAACTGCATAAGGGGCAGCGGGGATTTCTGATCCGCCAAAACGGCTGAAAACCCGGAACGATGGGTTTCTTTTCTGCGGGAGCCGTTTCAACGGCTGAATCATATGCCGGTGCGGGTGCCGCGGCAGATGGAAAGAGCCGGGTGTATTGGCCTACGGGGCTTTCCTGCCGTTTGGCACAGCCGCGCATCTATTGCGATGAAAAAGATATAAAAACCGGGCTGTTTTTGTATCGGGGGTATTCAGGGGGAATGCTATACCGTTTCCCCCTCCATCTGTTTTGTTTCAAAGTGATCAAGCAAGGTGCGCACTTCATCTGTTGAATCTGTGCTCATTAGTTGGTTTCGCAACTCGCTCGCTCCCCGGAAGCCTTTGACATAGATCTTAAAAAAGCGGCGAAGCGGTGGAAACGGGCGCGGCTCCAGTTCTGTTGAATATTTGTCAAAGAGATCCAGATGCAGTCTTAAAAGATCAAGCAATTCCTTGCTGCTGTGCTCTTTCGGCTCTTTTTCAAAAGCAAACGGATTTTTAAAAATGCCGCGCCCGATCATAATCCCGTCGACACCGTACTGGCGGGCTAATCTAAGGCCGGTTTGACGGTCAGGGATATCCCCATTAATGGTCAAAAGGGTATCCGGCGCCACCTCATCACGCAGTTTTTTGATCTCCGGAATGAGTTCCCAGTGGGCGTCCACTTTGCTCATTTCCTTTCTTGTACGCAAATGGATGGAAAGGTTCACGATGTCCTGTTTCAATATGTGCGTAAGCCAGTCCCGCCATTCATCCACATACGTGTAACCAAGCCTCGTCTTTACACTCACAGGCAGTCCGCCTGCTTTTGCGGCTTGTATGAGTTCAGCAGCAACATCCGGACGGCGGATCAGGCCGCTTCCCTTCCCCTTTGTTGCTACATTCGGCACAGGGCAGCCCATATTGATATCCACACCGCTGAACCCGAGTTTTTCCATGCCCATGCTCATTTGTCGGAAATATTCGGGCTTGTCCCCCCATATATGGGCCACAATCGGCTGCTCATCCGCCGTAAACGCCAAGCGGCCGCGCACACTTTGGTTCCCCTCGGGATGGCAATAACTTTCCGTGTTCGTAAACTCTGTAAAAAACACATCCGGCCTGCCCGCTTTACTTACAACATGGCGAAAAACAACGTCCGTCACATCTTCCATGGGTGCCAGTATAAAAAATGGCCGTGGTAAATCGCGCCAAAAATTTTCTTTCATAATAAAAATCATAACCTCCCCTGTCTGGTACCGGGCCAAACGTCCAACACAAAAAATTTTAACCTCTTTTACACTTATAACATGGCTCGGTCCTTTTTATCAAACGGGATATTATTTTGAATGTTGTCAAATCAAAGCGGGCGATCGTGAACGCCACACCTGGGGATGGAAAAAACCATGCCGTTTTACAGCAACGCCGCCTTAAACCAATGATTGAACAATATAAACCGCCATCCCCCACATGATGACTGCAGAAACTTTGTTTATGAAGCGTAAAAATCTCCCTGACTGGCCTAATCTCCCAATCCCTCTTCCCGCAATCGCCAATCCTGTGAACCAGATCCACGAAACAAGCATACAGGCAATGGAGAAAGCCGCTTTTTCCGCCCCTACATAGTTTAAGGAACTTGTTCCAATTACCCCGATGGTATCCAATATCGCATGAGGATTCAATAAGGAAACCGATGCGGCAAAAAGGATTTGTTTTTTCGCATTGAATAAGCCGTCTCCATTTTGAACTGCCGGTTTGCTCCTCCATGTCGCAATGCCCATATAAACTAGAAAGCAAATCCCCGCGGACATAAATACTACTTTTAGCCAAACAAATTCCAATACAACAACAGAAACACCAAAAACAGCCAAAGCAATTAAAACCATATCGCAAACAGAGGCGGTAATAATGGCAGGCAATGCTTTCAAAAAGGAAGGCTGGACGGCCCCCTGGTTAAAGACAAATACATTTTGCACCCCGAGCGGCAAGATAAGCCCCAAAGCTAAAATAAACCCGTGAACAAACGCTGCTGACACGATGATCTCTCCCTGTTTTTTCTTATTACCTGAATCCGTGACGAAATTTCCGCTTAAAGGCAAACAAATCGCATAAAATTTAGTATAATTAGTATATCAGACAAATTAAATTCATTCCACATTCAGGTGATCTCATGAAAAAGTTTGTGATAGAACCCACAAAAGAACGAATTGTTGCCCAAGCTGGCTTAGCGATAGTAGGAAATTTACTAAATCAAACGAATTTAGTTTCCAGGTTGAATGCCTATAAACTCCCTGATATCTCCCGATATCCGGCTTGTTCCAATGGCGATGTGGCTAAATCTTATATCGGCTTGCTTTGCCAGGGAAAAAGTGATTATGACAATATTGAAACCTTC
>NZ_ALAS01000117.1 GCF_000290615.1 Heyndrickxia coagulans DSM 1 = ATCC 7050 | reverse complement strand
CAAGTAAAGCACGGTAGCCGAAAGTGTACAAAAAGAGTGTCTTGGAATACCCGATATTTAAACCTTGTCGAGAAAAACTTGACACATACAGCCGTTAATGAGCGCTTGCTTTTTTTAAAAATTGTATTACAATATGTTGGTATGAATGAAGAAGCGTCCTGAAATTGTTGCCGGAGAGTTTGGCGATTGGGAGGGAATACTGAATGAAGATCTCGTTTAGCCAGATTAAAAGTTTGCTAAATAAAAAATACGCCCTGTACTTTCTCATGGTTTTTTTGTTCTGGGTAAAAACTTATATTGTCTATAAAGCGGAATTCAATCTGGATCTGCAAAACGGCATGCAGAAATTTTTGCTCGCCATCAATCCCATCAGTTCGGCACTGTTCTTCTTTGCGCTTGCGCTTTTCTTTAAAGGACGCGGCCGGATCATTGCAATGACTGTGATTGACGTGCTTTTGTCTGTTTTGCTGTACGCGAATGTATGCTATTACCGTTTTTTTAATGACTTCATTACACTGCCTGTGCTGTCGCAGACGAAAAACTTCGGCGACCTCGGCGGGAGTGCCGCTGCATTAATGAAGCCTTATGATATTTTTTACTTTTTTGATACGATCATCCTCATTGTCTTGATTGCAACGAAAGCCGTCAGGGCCAATGCAGAGAAGGTCAGCCGCCGCTCGCTTGCCGGGCTGATGATTGCCGCAATTGCATTTTTCATTTTTAATCTCGGTCTTGCCGAAGCGGACCGCCCGCAGCTTTTAACGCGGACTTTTGACCGCAGTTATATCGTGAAATATCTCGGCATGTACAATTACACCCTTTATGATGCGGTTCAGACAACAAAATCGTCTGCGCAACGGGCGATGGCTGATAGCAGTGACGTGAGCGATGTGGAAAACTATGTGAAAGCGAACTATACCGAGCCGGACAGCAAATATTTCGGCGCGGCAAAGGGTATGAATGTCATTTACGTTTCACTTGAGTCGTTCCAGAACTTTTTGATCAATTACAAATTGGACGGCAAAGAGGTCACACCGTTTTTAAACTCGCTGACAAAGGACAAAAACACCTTTTATTTCGATAACTTTTTCCACCAGACAGGCCAGGGGAAAACGTCTGATGCCGAATTTATGATGGAAAACTCGCTGTTCCCGCTGCCGACAGGGTCGGTATTTACGACGAAAGCACAAAATACGTACCAGGCGGCGCCTGCTATTCTTGACCAGAAAGGCTATACATCGGCTGTTTTCCACGGAAACTATAAGACTTTCTGGAACCGTGACGAAATGTACAAATCGTTCGGCTATGACCGTTTCTTTGACGCCAAGTATTACGATATGAACGACAAAAATACGTTAAACTACGGGATGAAGGACAAACCTTGGTTTAATGAGTCGATGCAGTATTTGACCAAATTGCCGCAGCCTTTCTATGCGAAGTTTATTACGCTTTCAAACCACTTTCCGTTTCCTTTGGATGAAGAGGATGCAGACTTCCCAAAGGGCGATTTCGGCGATAAAACCGTGGATAACTATTTTCAAACCGCCCATTATCTGGATGAAGCGATACAGCAGTTCTTCACCTATTTGAAGGAATCCGGGCTTTATGACCATACGGTGATTGTCATGTACGGCGACCATTATGGCATTTCGGAAAATCACAATGCGGCGATGGCGAAAGTGCTCGGCGTTCCTGAAATTACGCCATATTTGAACGCACAGCTGCAAAGGGTGCCGCTGTTTATCCACGTCCCGGGCGCAAAAGGCGGGATCAAGCATACGTACGGCGGTGAAGTCGATGTGATGCCGACGGTTATGCATTTGCTTGGCATTGATACAAAAGACTACATCCAGTTCGGGTCTGATCTTTTGTCCAGCCAGCACCGCCAAGTCGTTCCATTCCGTAACGGTGATTTTGTCACCAATAAGTACACGCAAGTATCCGGAACGCTTTACGACAATGCGACCGGTGAAAAAGTCAATCCAAAACTAGGCAAAACTGATGAAAAGATTGCAAAAGAGATGCTGAATCTGTCTGATAAAGTGGTATACGACGACCTGCTCCGTTTCTATACGCCAAAAGGTTTTACGCCGGTGAACCGGAACAAGTATGACTATTCCTTTGACCAGACGGATATGGCCGGGTTGCCGAAAACCTCCATTCCGGATTCAGCCAAAAAGAATAAATAAAGAAAACAAACCCCGGTGGAATGCAACCGGGGTTTGTTTTTTGTGCCAGGAAAAAGCATATCGTGAATGCATCATTCCGGCTTCTTTTATGGTTTTCAACAGGCATGTTTTCAATCATTTTTTAAAGAGCAAATCCCTGGCAGTTTGAAAATCGTTTGTCGGTTGATTGCAGCTGAAGTTTTCACAGACATAAATGGTTGGTTGCCCGTTTATCATGGCATAATCTTCAATAAAAGGGGCGATTTTGGAGAGTTTCTTCTTTTCGCGCCTTTTTACTGCCATGAAGGAAATTTCGGGGTGAAAATTCTCCTGAATATGGCGGATAAAATCAACAGCTTTTTCTGTTTCATCATCCATAACGATCACCACTTCCTTCGTTGCCTGCTGTGCGTACATCACTGCCTGCATCATCATGGCGTGGGCATTGGGATCATCATGGATAACCTTGCTGAAGGCCTGAAACATTTGCTGGACTTTTTCTTCCAACGTAAAATCCCCGGTCAGTTTCGCCAGCCTTAACAATTGGCAGGCTGCGACACTGTTCCCGGAAGGCAGTGCCCCGTCATAAGACGCCTTTTGCCTGACGAGCAATGGCTCATCGTCGTTTCCGCTAAAGAAAAAGCCTCCTCCATGTCCGTCCCAAAATAAATCAATCATATTGCCGGCCAGTCTTTTTGCTTCCGCCAAATAAAAAGGGGCAAAAGTGGACTCATACAGTTCCATATATCCCCACAGGAGAAAGGCATATTCGTCTATAAAACCTTTGTTTTTTACTTCGCCATCGCGGTATCTTACCATTACCCGGCCATTTTGGATCAAGTTGTCCCTTATAAAAGAAACCGCTTTTTCTGCAGCCTGCACATAAGATGGTTGATAAAAAACACGCCCCGCTTTTGCGAGTGCTGCAATCATTAAGCCGTTCCATGCCGTTAAAATTTTATCATCGCGGAACGGGCGCACCCGCTTTTCCCGGTGCTGGAATAAGCTTTGCCGTGCCGTTTCTAATTTTTCCGCCAGCGCTGCGGGAGAAATCCCTTCCTTTTTTGCAATTGTTTCCAAATGGGTTGTAATCTGGTTCGGAATATTTTTTCCTTCGAAATTTCCCTGCCCGGTAATGCCGTATGCCTGGCAAAAGAGCGTGCCCAACTGTTCCCCCAGCACATCTTTTACTTCTTTAGGCGTCCACACATAAAACTTTCCTTCCTCGCCTTCCGAGTCGGCATCTTCCGCGGAATAGAATCCGCCATCCGGATGGGCCATATCACGCAGCACATACTTGATGATTTCTTCCGTTATTTTTTTGTACCGGGCATTTTTCGTCATCCGGAAAGCATCGGTATAGGCCAGTGCAAGCAGCGCATTGTCATAAAGCATCTTTTCAAAGTGCGGCACCAAAAATTTTTCATCAACGGAATAGCGGGAAAAACCGTAACCAATATGGTCATAAATTCCCCCGCGCGCCAGCCCGTCCAATGTTTTTGTTGCCATCGCAAGCGCATCCCGGTTTTCATAAAATTTGGCATACATGAGTAAAAATACAAGTGAATGCGGCATTGGAAATTTCGGCGCCCTGCCAAAACCGCCATAGCGGGGATCAAAAGCCTGCTTGTAAGTTTGGAAAGCGCGCCCGGCCGTTTCTTTCGTTAAAGCCGTTTGCCCCCCTTTTTCCCGGCTTGCCTTGAGCGCCTGTTTGACTTGTGCCCCCACATCCTTGATCCGGTCCGGATTTTCGGTGTATTGTTGGGATAAATAATGCAACACTTCTTTAAAACCGGGCATCCCATACCGGCTTTCCCGCGGAAAATAGGTTCCGGCATAAAAAGGGACCTTCTCCGGCGTCAAAAATACGCTCAACGGCCAGCCGCCCTGCCCAGTCATCATTTGGCAAACAAGCATATAAATGGCATCAATATCCGGCCGCTCTTCCCTGTCCACCTTAATCGCCACAAATTTCTCATTCAGGATCCGCGCCACCTCTTCATTTTCAAAAGACTCCCGCTCCATCACATGGCACCAGTGGCAGGTCGAATAGCCGATGGAAACAAAAACCGGCTTGTTTTCCCGCTTCGCTTTCGCAAAAGCGTCTTCGCCCCACGGATACCAGTCAACCGGATTACGGGCGTGCTGCAGCAAATAAGGTGATTTTTCATGAATTAACCGATTGAATGGTCTGTTTTCACCCAAGACATTCCCTTCTTTCTTTCACTTCCTTTATCATCAGTTTACCTGAAACAAAAAGGCGCTACAAATGCTTGAAATCGCACGACTCCGCAATTAAGCAGGGGAAGAGGCTTTAGCACGTGATTTGTCCGGTTTCACCGCCGCAAATGTAAGCCCTGCCGCCACCAGGCAGAAACCGGCCATGATCACCATGCTGATCTCAACTCGCCCTTTCATAAAATTGGCCATAAATAACGGGCCTGCCGCCACGCCGATGTAGCGCATCGAACTGTAAATGGCGCTGATCGTCCCGCGGACTTCTTTTTCAATCGACTGGTTAATCAGCGCATCTAACGGCGTAAGAGAGGCACCGATTCCGATTCCGCAAATGAGAAAGGTCCCCATTAAATAGAAAAAACGGTCCGAAAAGGAGATCACGAGCACGGAGGCTCCGGTAATAAGCACACTGGAGAAAATAATCCATTTCATCAGTACCATGTTTTCTTTAATGATTTTCCCTGTTATAAAGGAAGAAAGGCACAGCGCCGCAAGCGGGACGGCCAAAATAAACCCTTTCTTCACGCCGTGGTAGCCGTACTGGTCTTCCAGATTGGACGACAAATAAAACAGCACAGCAAACAAAATAAACATCACGATGGCCCCGATCGCAAATACGGACGCCAGCCAGCTCCAGTGCTGGCGGAACACCTTTTTCGTATTCGATATAAATGCTTTGATTCCCGGACCCTGTTTTTCTTGTGCCGGCCTTTTGACAAGAAACAAAACAGACAGGATAGAGATCAGGCAAAAGACCGGGATGGCCGCAAAAGGCAAAAACCAGATCAACCCTGCCAGAAAGGATCCGAGAATCGGGCTCAATACTTTTCCAAATGTATTGGCCGTTTCAATAATGCCGAGGGTGGTGCTCACATCCCGGTTGCGGCGAAACATATCGCCGACAAGCGGCAATACGATCGGTGCCGCGCCGGCCGTCCCGACGCCCTGCAAAGTCCGGCCGACCAAAATAAGGGAATACGGGTGATCGAGTTGCCAGGCAGCATATGCCGAAATCGCCCCTCCGGCAGCCGTAATCACAAGTGACGGGATAATGACCATTTTTCGGCCGTATCTGTCCGATAAAAATCCGGCAACCGGAATAAGGAAAATGGCGACAATTGAATAAAAGGTGATAATATAGCTGGATTGGACTTTGGAGATGCCCAGTTTGTCCTCCATCAGGGGAAGGACCGGGATCAGCATCGAATTCCCCAGTGTCATAATCAGGGGGATGGACGATAATGCCACAATCGCCCATCTTTTTTGATGGATTTCATTGTTTTTATCGGATAAAGGTGTGTTTGTTGTTAAATGATCCATTGTCTGTATTTTCCTTTCTTCTTTTCAATGTCAACACTCTTCTTTACTATCTGCCCAACCGGAGACATTTATGAATGGAAAAAACGGGTTTTCTTTCTCATCATTTTTTAACAAACCATTCATATCTTTTTCTTTTCATTCGGTTAGTATATAAGAAAAAGCGGATTCTCCTTGATCATGCGCCTTCCGGGGCTATAATAAGGGCAGCGGAAAAGAAAGAGTTCCGGCAAAAGAACTTCGAGGAGCATTCCTGTAATGAAGGAAATTTGAGGTTTGCACAAAAAAGAGCCCCCCTGGTATGATACGAGGTGTCCAGAGCTTCAAAAGC
>NZ_ALAS01000116.1 GCF_000290615.1 Heyndrickxia coagulans DSM 1 = ATCC 7050 | reverse complement strand
TGTTTCCCCCTCTTTTTAGGGGGAAAATTTTTTTATCCTTTTTTCAAACCCTTGGGCTACAAGGAGTCTGTAACATCGCAATTACCTCTTTTCTTAAACCATATCGGGACGGCTGCGTTTCAAAGGGGGCTCCTCCCCGGATCTCTATTTTCCAAAACGGGATGCCCGGATGGCTGAAAAAACGCCATCATTCCGGCATGAGTTCCAGTTTTGAGTGGATCGTTACGTCATTAAAATCAATGCCCAATTGAATGGCAGTTTGCGCCACCTCTGGACGGATGCCGGAAAGAATGCTTTTTACCCCGATTAACCGCAGCGTCTCAATCAGCCGGAAAATTTGCTGGGCGACCATCGTATCGATGACGACCACGCCGGATAAATCAATGTACAGAAGGAGAACGCTTTTTTCTGCGCATTGTTCGAGTGTTTTTTCCAGAATAATTTTCGCACGGTTGGAATCAATTTCCCCGACAAGCGGCAGCAGCGCGGTATTTTTGCCGACCATAATGACGGGGGAACTCAGCTCTTTAATCATTTCCTGCTGGGACTCCAACCGCTTTAAGGAATAATGGTGGTTTTCTTTCATAAACCAGAGCATGACATGTTCGAATGTCCGGATGATCGCCCTTCTCCAAAAATTCAGTTCCTCGTATGTATATTTTCCCTCGTGGGCTGCAACAAATGAATCAAACAGATCGAGATATTGTTCCTGCGTGTGGAAGAACTCGCGAAAAATAAAGTGGTTCGGTGTGGAAAGATGCTCTTCATCCTGTGCAACGTTCATTACCCACTTTTCAAAATGGTGTAAAAATGTATCTTCATCTTTTAAAAACACTTCACAAAACTGGACGTGGAACTCGTGGTTTTGCTCTTTCAGTTTTGCAACCACTTCGGGGTCGGTGGACGCATAAACCCCCTGCACGGTGCTTTTGTCGAGCGATGCGTACCAGTCTTCCGTCAATTGCCATGTTTTTTCAAGGAAAAATTGATGCAATGCCTGTCTTAGCTCCATTTTATCACCCGCATGATGTAAGATTTAATTGATTATCATTATCATTTTCGCAGTTTCTTGTCCTTTTATTTTAAAATAAAATTCTATTTATTGAAATAGATATATTGTATTTGGAAAAGAAAAAACCCATTTCCTCTATAGGATGCAAAAAAAACGGTGGGACACGATTCATGATGGTGTCCCGCCGTTTTTATGGTTTCAATGAGACTTTTTTTCAGCGGCTTCGAAACGCCGGCCGGATTTTCCTGCTGTTATTTTAACGCTTGCCACTGCCAGTTTTCGATTTCCGGCAGATCAGTGCCTTCTTCGCGGATGTACGCGTGATGCTTTTGCAGCATGCCGTCCATTTCGCTGATGAGGGTTGCATGCCGGGATGCATCGGGCAGGCTTGACACCACTTCTTTTACAAGGTCAAACCGGTCCATCTGGTTCATCACGCGCATATCAAACGGCGTCGTGATATCCCCGTTTTCACGGTAGCCGTGCACATGCAGATTGCGGTTTGCACGATCAAAGAACAAGTCTTTGATCAGGCTTTCGTAGCCATGGAAGGCAAAAACAACCGGTTTGTCCTTTGTAAAATAGGCGTCGAACGCTTCATCCGAAAGGCCGTGCTAAAAAAAAATCCGGGAATGACCTGGAAGCGGGCGGGGAACGATGCCGCACATTGGTTGAGCATGCCAGCGACTGAATTTGGGAAAAAGAATGAAACAAGCACCGTTCCAGAACATGGAACAGTGCCCCTCCTTAGTTTTCGCCCGTTTCCTGTACCCAGACAGAAACGCTGCCGCCGTTCACCGGAAATGCCGCATAGCCGTCTTCGCCAATTGTAATTTTTTCCTGCCGGTTGCCGGTGGCGTCCACCCAAACCTCGCCAGCGCGCTCTTTTCCGGCAAGCATTCTTTTTTCGCCGTTCTCGCCGTTTGAGATGACGACGGCACAGCCGGAATGCGGCATCTCCGGAACGCCGCGGCGTACCCAGCCGATGGTGTTCGGATGGTCAAAATAATCATCCTGCTCGCCATACGCTTTTTCCCGCCGGACAGATAAAAGCGGGGAAAGGGCGCCTTTTTTTCCGGGAATCGGATGGTCGCCGCCGATGCCGTACATATCCCCGTAAAAGACGCACGGATAACCGTCTTTCCGCAGCAGGATCAAAGCATAGGCGCTCTGCTTAAACCAGTCGTCCACCCATGATTCCAGCGATTCGTTCGGCTGTGAATCATGATTATCAACAAACGTAACAGCATTCAGCGGGTGCGTTTGAACGAGTGTATCATGAAAAATCGTCGTGAGGTCAAACGCGCGCCCTTTTTTAGATGCTTCATGCAATTTATAATGGAGTGCAACATCGAACAAATCGATTTTAAACTGGACATGGTCGAGGTATTTTTGGCACGCTTCCAGCTGCGGATTCCAGAACTCGCCGACAAAATAAAAATGGTCTCCGCGGTGTTCCATTAAGGCAGCGGCAAAGTCGCGGATAAAGTCATGGTTGATATGCTTAATGGCATCGAGCCGGTAGCCGTCACAACCGGTCGTATCGGCCAGCCATTTTCCCCATTCGATCATTTCTTTTTTTACATCCGGATGGTTGTAATCAATGTCCGCGTACATCAAGTAATCAAAGTTTCCAAATTCGTTGTCAACATGCTCACTCCAATGCTTATTTTCCCCGACAATACGGAAAATGCCGTTCCGCCCTGTCCGGTTGTCGTAATCGACGCCACTGAAATGGGTATGATTCCACGTAAAATCAGAATACTTGCCTTTCCGGTTTGTAAAATTGAACTTTGTCCAGCCTTCTATTTCAAACGGTTCGGAAATTTCTTTGTTGCGATCCATCGGGTCGACCTCCACCACTTGGAAAGATTCGGTTTCATCCGCGCCCGCTTTATGGTTCATGACGACATCGATATAGACCTGGATATCGTGCTCGTGGCAGGCGTTGATCGCTTCATGTAATTGCTGTTTTGTCCCGTACTTTGTCCTGACGGTGCCTTTCTGGTCAAACTCCCCGAGGTCGTAATGGTCGTACACCCCGTAACCATTGTCCATGTCTGACTGTCCTTTTGTCACCGGCGGAAGCCAGACGGCATCAATCCCGCTTTTCTTTAATTCAGGCGCCATTTCTTTCAGCCGGTTCCAATGGCTGCCGTCTGCTGGCGTATTCCATTCAAAAAACTGCATGATTGTATGATTCCGTTCCAAGAAAACTGCCCCTTCCAAAAGAAGTAATAGTTGATGCGTTTAGTATAAGTGAACATGAAAAAATTTTCAATCAATTATGATTTTAAGCATGACAAAAGGCGAAGAGAACAAAGGTACTATTCCCGCTTTCGTTTCACGAAAACATCTTTTTACAAGCAGGTTTTCCTTTTGTTTTTCCAAAAATGGTTTAAATCCAGCCCCCGGCTCTCCTTTGCGCCCCGATTTGGTTGTTTGGCCGGTTTATCTATAATAATATAGTGATAAGTCTGTAAAAAGGGTGGGAAACCGATGAAGAATGTGCTGGAAAAGTTTACGGGAGCATGCGCCGGAAGGAGAGGGAGATGGGTAACGCTTGCTGTATGGATCCTGGCCGTGGCCGTTTTGTCTGCCGTTTTTCCGAATGTGAATAAAGTAACGGATAACAGCGCAGCAAATCTGCCGGCTTCAGCCATGTCCGACCGGGCTGAAAAGGTGGCCGAAAAACAGTTTCCGGATGCAGGCACGCCGCTTCTTATCGCCTGGTACCGCGAAGGCGGCCTCTCGCAGCAGGATTACGGAACGATTGCTAAATTGTACGCGGATTTAAAGAAAGACCCGCTTCCCGCACAAAGTTTTATCCCACCGTACGAAAAAATGCCGTCGCAGGTACTGGGCAGCCAGGCTTCAAAAGACGGCACAACGATTGCCACGCCGGTATTTTTGAAAAAGAATGCAGGGACGGATGAACTTTCCGATAACTTGAAAGAATTGAAGAAGAGAGTGGCATCCTTCGAATCGAAAGCCGTTTTGAACAAGAAACTGGCGGATGCCGGCCTGCATGTCCGCTTCACAGGGCCTGCGGGCATTTCCACGGATGCGGTGTCGCTTTTTAGCAAAGCGGATATCACCCTGCTGGTTTCGACCGTGATGCTTGTGCTCGTGCTGCTGATTGTATTGTACCGGTCGCCGATTCTGGCGCTTGTCCCGCTCATCGGTGTCATATTTGCTTACGGGGCAATCGGGCCGGTTTTGGGTTTTCTTGCAAAAGAAGGCACCATTACAGTGGATTCCCAGGCCACTTCGATCATGACGGTCCTTTTATTCGGAGCCGGCACGGACTACTGTTTATTTCTCGTTTCGAAATACCGGGAATGTTTGCTGGAAGAAGAAGACAAGATAAAAGCGCTGGACACGGCCATCCGGCATTCGGGCGGCGCGATCATGGTCAGCGCGATTACGGTCGTGCTCAGCCTGTTCACATTGCTTTTTGCGCACTACGGGACGTATCAGCGGTTTGCTGTTCCGTTCAGCCTTGCCATCTTTATCATGGGCATTGCTGCATTGACACTGCTGCCGGCGCTGCTTTCCATTTTAGGCCGGGCTTCTTTCTTTCCGTTTATTCCGAGAACAGAACAAATGGCCAGCGCCCTGGAAGCGAAAAAAGGGAAAAAGATCCGCCGTCATGCTGCGCATGGGAAATGGAGCCGGAAAGTGGGAGAAGCGGTCACAAGAAAGCCTTGGCTGATCATTGTGCTGAGCGTCATCATTCTCGGCGGGCTCGCTTCCTTCGTACCGAAAATCGCGTATACGCAGAACTTGATCGAGTCGTTCCCGAAAGATATGCCGTCACGTGAAGGCTATGAAATCATCGCAGACCATTTTTCGCCGGGCGAGCTGGCGCCTGTCCAGGTAATCGCAAATACGGAAGGAAAAGGCGCGAATGTAAAGGCAGCGCTTGAAAAACTGCCGTTTGTTGACACCGTAACCGGGCCGCAATACGGGAAAAAAATAAACAATATGAATCTTACAATGTAAGATTAAAAGATAACCCGTACAGTGAAAAAGCAATTCAATCCAACCCGGTGATACAAAAGCAATTGCAAAAGGCCGGCCTGTCCAAAAACCAAATCTGGATCGGCGGCGTTACCTCTTCCCTTTATGATACGGCAAAGGTGACTGAAAGGGATATGAAGGTCATTGTCCCGTCTGTCATTTTCATCATTGCCATTTTGTTGCTGCTGTATTTGCGGTCACTCGTTGCCATGGTTTACTTGATTGTGACAGTTCTGCTTTCCTATGTGGCGGCATTGGGCGCAGGCTGGCTGCTGATCCATTATGGGTTGGGCATTTCTGCCATCCAGGACCTTATTCCGCTCTATGCATTTGTATTTCTTGTCGCTCTTGGGGAAGACTACAATATTTTCATGATCTCGGGCATTTGGAAAAACAAACAGCATTTGCCGCACAGGCGCGCGATTGCCCTTGGCGTCACAGAAACAGGTGCCGTCATTACCTCAGCCGGGCTGATTTTAGCCGGAACGTTTGCGGTTTTAACGGTGCTCCCGATCCAAATATTGGTCCAGTTCGGCATTGTAACCGCGATTGGCGTTCTGCTGGATACCTTTGTCGTCCGCCCGCTGCTCGTGCCGGCGATTACCACCGTGCTCGGCCGCTATGCTTTCTGGCCGGGAAAATTATTTGCGAAAGCGGAACCTGTAAAAAGTGAAGACTGATCGCTTTTATTTCGAATGAATGAAAGATTCTCTCGTTCAAAGGGTTTACAGGCGCCGCACCATTTTCTAAAATGGTAAGGAACACCTACCCGACCGGGAGAGGTATTGAACAGTTGCATAAGCATGAGGTTCATAGCAAACCCTCTATAAAAAACTATGGATAAATGGATCAAAAAGCCATGTCCATACGGGATGTGGCTTTTTTCATCTTATTCTGGCACGGGTCTGCGCCTCTCTTGGAAAAAATGAGGGGAACATTTTTGACAGGAGGTTTTTTTATGGCTGGAAGAAAACAAGAAGAAGGATTGCAGGACTTAACGTTGCTCGGCAACCAAAAAACAAGATACCCGGCGGATTACGATCCCGGGGTATTGGAGGCGGTTGACAATCTGCATGCGGACCGTGACTATTTTGTAAAATTCAATTGTCCGGAATTTACAAGTCTGTGCCCGCTTACCGGACAACCGGATTTTGCAACCATGTATATTTCTTATATACCGGACAAAAAAATTGTCGAAAGCAAATCTCTGAAACTGTATCTTTTCAGTTTCCGCAACCATGGCGATTTTCATGAAGACTGCGTCAATATCATCATGGACGATCTCATCAAGCTGCTTGATCTCCGCTACATTGAAGTGTGGGGAAAATTTACGCCGCGCGGGGGTATTTCCATCGATCCGTGGTGCAATTACGGGAAGCCGGGCACCAAATATGAAGACATGGCCCATTTTCGCCTGATGCATCACGATCTGTATCCTGAAAAAGTGGATAACCGGTGAGGGGGATACAGATGAATGCATACTTAAATGGCATGTTTGTCGGGCTGCTGATTTTATCGAATATCATTTCTGTGAAGCTGTTTCATATTGGCGATGCGATTGTGCTGCCCGCTGCCGCCATCATTTACATTTTTACGTATCCCCTTGTTGATGTTACAGTGGAAGTTTACGGGAAAAAGGCGGGCCGGGCAACGGTCCAGGCAGGTTTTCTCACCCAAATCCTTGCCCTGGTTTTTATCGTGGCCGCCATCCATCTCCCGGCTGCCCCTTCTTTTCAGCACCAAGATGCCTTTAAAACGATTTTAAGCGGCAGTTTCCGCGTCGTGTTGGCCAGCCTGATTTCGTATTGGGTCAGCCAAAATCTCGATGTTTTTGTATTTCATAAGCTGAAAACAAGGCACGGCAGAAAAAAACTGTGGCTGCGCAACAATGCTTCCACGATGTTCAGCCAGTTGATCGATACGTCTATTTTTATCGTGATTGCTTTTTACGGAACGGTGCCGCCTGGGATGATTGGAACGCTGATTCTCACCCAGTATATTTTTAAATTTGCAGCTTCGATCATCATGACCCCGGTTGTCTATTTGCTTGTCGGCCTGATCCGCAAAACCCGGAGCGAAAATGGGTTGCAAACCGTCCCGGAAGCAGTGGAAAAAGGAAACGCATAAAACTTTACACGAACGGAAGTGGCTTCTTTTGTGCCCGGCCTGGTCGGGTATGAAAGAAGCCGCAACTGTTTCCGGCGAAATTAACGGGTTGCGAATGCCGATTTACCGATAAAAAAATCATTCCCAGCACCAACCGGAAATGAAATATTGCAGCATAAAAAGCAGCACATAGCAATCTTGCTAATTACCAGAATGAGGAAAAGTCACGACAATCAGCGGGACAACTATTGCCCAGTATGAATATGACGAAAACGGACTGCGGAACCAAACGAACACTACTATGATAAGGGCAACAATTTGTCCATGAACGTGGTATTATAGTTGGAAAATGAGGAAACAAGTATGCTTTATATAAAATTGGTTAAAAAATCATTTTAGCTCACCATTTAGCTCCAGCTGCCTACACAGAGGCAGCTGAGGATTATATTTGGCTTAGGAGAGAAGCAGATCCTAACATTTTTGGGAATAAGGCAGGTTTGGGAACTTTTTCATTTTAAACTTCTATTTTTCTTTCGAAATTCAGGATTGATTCTTATTCAGTCCTTGATGTTGAATCAAATTTCTATAATAAGCGTTGGTTTGGTATAGAGTCTCATGCTTGCCATCTCCAGTAATTTTACCATTTTCCAATACCAAAATCCGGTCTGTATTCATGATGGTTGATAAACGATGGGCAATTAAAATGACGCCCACATGTTCAGATAAATGTTTCAAAGAATCTTGTAATAAATATTCAGATTCTGAATCTAAATTGGCGGTTGATTCATCCATTAGTATAAAATCAGGTTTTCTTAGAAAAGCCCTGGCAATTGCAATTCTTTGTTTTTGCCCGCTTGATAGACGATTCCCGTACTCCCCTATCTCGCTTCCATATCCATCAGGAAGTGCTAATATAAAATCATGTGCATTGGCAAGTTTTGCTGCATGAACAATTTCTTCTTCCGTTACTGATGATAAACCATAAGTGATATTATCTTTTACCGTGCCGTCAAAAAGTTGTGAATCCTGTGGTACATAACTAAAGGACTGTCTCCATAATCCCGGCTCCACTTCTCTAAAAGAAACATGATCTAAGTACATTTCTCCTGATTGCGGTTCATAAAAGCGTTCAATAAGATTAAAGATTGTTGATTTTCCAGCCCCACTTTCTCCGATTAATGCAACGATCTCTCCTTTATTGACATGAAAAGAGATATCTTTTAAAACTTGCTCCTCATGATAAGAGAATGTAATATGAGACAATATTAAGGTGTTAAATGAATTTTTATTCTTAACGGAATTTGTTAAGAAGTGATCAGGTTCAACATCCTCATTTAGGATTTCAAAAATCCTTTTTAGAGAGCCTTTTGCTTCCTGATAAGATGTAAAAAACATATTGATATTTATAAATGGGGCAATCACTTGGAATAAGTAAATAATAAATGCTACTAATTTTCCAATTGAAATATCCCCGTTGCTGACCCGCAAGGCCCCTAATCCGACAACTGAAATGAGTAATAAGAAACCAAATGTACCCAGAAATGGACCAATAACAGCATTAAGAATCGAACTTTTAACTCCCAGTTTGTAAAGTGAATAAAATTTATCTTTCCCACTTTGCAACTCTTTTGTTTCGGCTCCAAATGACTTTACTATTTTAATATTCCTCAATATTTGTGAAGAGAACATTGTAAGTTCAGATATTCTGTCTTGTGATTTGTAGGCAATCTCCCCAAAACGTTTACCAAATGGAATAATAATAAAAAGGGATAGCGGGACAACAATAATGAGAGCAAGCGTCATTGGAATATCTAAAAACAACAAAATGACGATAGAAACACAGAGCGTAAAAAATGAGGATATTAGATCAACCATCTCATCCGTTACAATCGACGCTACAGTAGTTGTATCATTTGTTAATCTACTCACAAGCTCTTCAGATTTATTTTTCTGGTAGTATTTCATGGGCAATTGTAATGTTTTATTCCACAGTGCTTCCCGTAGATTAAATATTACTTTTTCTGCAGATACGGAAAGTAAAAATTGTGAAATTGAAGATACCACACTCTCTAATAATGAAAAGGCAATAATCCAAACGATCAGTTTGATGTCTATATTTGATTTTAACTGATCAATTAATCTTTCAATAAGCAGAGGGACAGTAAGACTGATCACACATCCCAAAAGGGAAAGAACAGATGCTGAAAAAAAGAGAATCTTAGATGGTTTAGTTGTCTTAATTATATCTACGAACGAAAGGCTGCTTCCGTTGCTATTATCATTCATATATATAAATTATCTCCTTTTTAAATATGCGGATATTTTAGAAATAGGTCTTATATTGAAATAACAGGGGGCATATCTTTTTTAAAGATATCTTTAAAAAAGATATGCAAATGAATCTATGATACTAATACTCTAGATTCATGATATAGGAATACATTGTGTGTATGAAGTATCAAAAAGATAAACTTAGCTATATACATCGTTATCATTACTCGTCACTAACCATTTAGTTAGTGCTAATTCTATCTGGAATTAACAGCATAATAAAGTATGGATATCAGTAATATTTGTAATTACTTCTTTTTCTTTTTCTTTCTCTTACTTAGATATTTCTTAGCGTCTTTTCCAGTTCTTGTAACATGTTTTTCATAAGAGATCCCCTTCATACCGATTTTTAAGATAGTTTTTACGACTATTCCCATTTTTTATCACCCTTTAATTCTAACTTAGGGCTTGCTGAATAAGCAAAAATTCCAGATTTGACAAGGATTTTGGCTACTTTTGTCGAATATAAAGTGTAAGGATTTCAAAGGAAA
>NZ_ALAS01000115.1 GCF_000290615.1 Heyndrickxia coagulans DSM 1 = ATCC 7050 | reverse complement strand
ATTCGCCCACAAGCGTACATTTAAATGATAGAGCGTCTTCCCATTTTTTTCCACTCATCTGCCCTTCGAGTAAAATTTTACACATACTATCTTCTTTGGAAGGAGAAGGGTCCCCGGATGGATGGTTATGGAAACAAATAATGGAAGCAGCTGAACGCCTGAGCGCTTCTTTGAACACTTCGCGGGGATGGACGATCGAGGCATTTAAGCTTCCGATGAAAATCGTCTGCCGGTGGATCACCTGGTTTTTAATATTTAAATACAGGCAGACAAAATGCTCCTGGGACAAAAAGCGCATATCATTCATGACATAATTGGCCCCGTCCTGCGGCGTGCGGATCACATAACGCGTATCGTGCTGCAAATTGGCGATCCTTCTGCCGAGTTCAATGGCGGCCAGAATCTGAACCGCTTTTGCTGTGCCGATGCCTTTGATGGCTGTCATTTCCTCAAGGGAAGCATCTTTTAAAAACCGCAAGCCTTCAAAATGGCGGATCAGCCTGTTGGCAAGCTCGAGCACCGATTCATCTTTCGTGCCGGTACGGAGTAAAATGGCAAGCAGTTCCTGATTGGAGAGGCTCTCCGCTCCTGTGCGGATCAGCCGTTCACGCGGGCGGTCTTCTGCAGGAAAATCTTTGATCAGCATTTTTTCCAAATGAATTCCTCCTTTTCTAAAGCAGGAGGCGGGGGAATCAAACCAATGGGCTTTTGTATGGGAGATACAATTGTATCGTACCAAAAAACGGGCCGTGTAACAACTGCAAATTCAACCTTTTCAGACAAAAAAATAGTGCCATGCGGGCATTCGTGGCACCGCAGCTTTTCAGCCGGAAGCCCGCATTTGGTTTCAATGCCCGCTGTAGACCTTTACGTAGTCCAGCAGGTTTTGTTCGGCATCCGTTAAATCCTGCCGGTTGCCGCTTTTTTGATAAGCCGCGAGCGATTCATACGCGGCCGTTTCGTATTTTTTCAGCCGGCCGAGCGTTTCCTGCCTGACTTTTGCCAGCTTTTTGACGTTGCCGGCTGCTGTTCCGACTGTCTTCATGCCGTCCGGTGAAACCTCTCCGTTCTGGACAGCGGCGGCCGTTTCTTTTGCCAGTTTTTGAAAAAGCGGAACCGTTTCCCGGGCAAAAATTTGCTCATCCTTTGTCGTCGTTTGGACCTTTTTGCTGGAAAAACTGATTTCTTTTGCATACAGTTCGACGCCTTTGTCTTTCCAGGCACTTTCCATTTTTTTGGCCGTGCCAGGGCTGTCGGCCACACCTGCAAAAATATAGCGCTGCCCGTCCATCGAAAGCTGCATCGACGGGACCTTTTTTGAGGCGAGTTCGCGCGACACTTTAGAGGCGGCGCCTTCCGTGCTGAACACCCCTGCCTGGATGATGCCGATGCTTAGCGCCGGAAGCCTGGCCTCTTGCTGTGCTGCGCCCGTTGCAGCGCCTTCAGCCTGCCGATTCGGGAGTTTTGTTTGATGATCTCCGTACGCAATAAATTTTAATACAACAAACCCGAGCAGCGCCCCAAACACCACTGCGGACACGACAGAAAACAAAATCGCCGGCGCGGCCCTATTCGCCGCCGTTTTTTTCGGGAAGATGCTTTTCTTTTTGGGCGCGGGTGTATAATGGATCGGCCGGAATTCTTCAATCTGATCCGCATCGAGTTCGGGCAGCACCCATTCAAATGATTCCTCTTCTTTTGCGCTGTCTTCCTGTGCGGCAGCCGTTTCCTCGGCCGCTTTCCAGTCATGGACTTTTACGCTGTCTTCCGGCTGCTCCTTTTTTCCGCCCACTTTGACTGTAATTTTCGCCTTTTTTTTCGCCTTGTCCAATGCTTTCACCTCTCCTGCCCGATTTGCTTCATGCTACCATAACCGGCAAAAAAAAGAACAAGACTTTTGTCGCCTTGTCCAAAAACCATTCGCCGATTTCCGGCATTTTATGCAAATTTTATCCGAGCCCGGAGAAACGCAAATACATCCCGATAAGGCTGTTTCCGAAAAAATAGGCGGTAAGCGCACCGATGGCGATAAACGGCCCAAACGGCACCGGTTTTCGTTTTTTAAATTTGCCGGCAGCCATCAAACCGACGCCGTAAAGCGCGCCAAAGAGGCAGGCCAGAAAAAAGGCCAGAAAAGTTTTCTCTATGCCGAGCACAAGCCCGATCACAAAAAACAATTTAATGTCCCCGCCGCCCATCGCGCCTTTTGTGAAAAAGGCAATGAGATAGAGGAGGCAAAAGCCGAAAACCGCCCCGAGCCAGGCGGACCACCACGGCGATGCCGGGTGAAAAAGCCGGACGGCGGCAATGGCGGCTGCAAAAGGAAACAGCACTTTATCAGGAATAAGCATATACGCCAAATCGGAAACGGTAATGATGACAAGCAGCGAAATGAACAAAATGGCAAGCAAAAATTCAAGGCTCCAGCCGAACCGGTAAAAGGAACAGGCAAACAAGCCCCCGGTCAGCGCCTCAAACACCGGATAAATCGGGGAGATCGGCGCGCGGCAGCTTCTGCATCTGCCCCGTAAAATAAGAAAAGACAATACCGGTATATTTTCATTCCAGCTTAACGAGTGCCCGCACTTCGGGCAATGCGACCCGGGACGGATAATCGATTCATGATTCGGCACACGCAGCCCGATGACATTATAAAACGAGCCGAAAACCATCCCCAGTGCCGCAAAATAAGCTGTCCATAATCCATGCATGTTTGATCCCTCTGATCTTTCAGCATATGGTATTTTCTTGGTTCGCTACCGGCAAGCAACGGGCGATATTAAGCATATGTAATGGCAAGGATGAACATGCCGAAAACTTATTGCCCCTTTATTGCGACCGGGTCACTTTTATGTCCTGCTGCCGGCACGTCGATTTCCGGCAAATAGTCCGAATACCGGCTTAACGCCGGGTAATAAAAAGTGGAAACCGTGACGGTGTACTGCAATCCACTCGATCCAGGCGCTCCTTCCCCCGGACTGAAATTGAGGCTTTCGATCACCGTAATGCGCGGCAAGTTTTCAATCGTCTGTAAAAATGTTTTCATGCTCTTGTAGCTGTCTGACTCCACTTTTAAAGTATACGACAGTTTTTTGACACCGGCAGGCAGTCCGTCTGTTTTTTGCTGTGTGCCGGATGAGGTGCCGCTCGTTGTGCTTTGTGTAGCCTCCTCGCTCCCGGACGTACCGGCGGAGTCCTGCTGGGCGTCTGTTTCCGTAATCCGGCTGCCGGAAAGGGCCTCTGCCATCCTGAACTGAAGCAGCACTTGTTCCGCAAGCGGTTTTGCCGGGATTTTCCGCATCAGGCTGACGACATTGCCAAGCTGCAGTTCCGGGCTTTGCTGTTTTTTTGACTGCAGGCTGGATAGCACCTGCTGTTCCGATTTCAACGCGGCTTTTTGCCCGGCCAGCCCGGACTTGGCCGGCGCCAGCACAAACCAGTACAAACCGGCTGCACCGGCAAGGCAAACGGCAAAGAGGGCAAGCATGATAAAAAGCTGCTTCCGGTTTAAACGGAGGTTCATTGCTGTTCCTCCCTTTTGCCGGCGGCATTGAGCGCGGCTTGATTGAGCTGGATCGTATATGTCGCTTCATAAACCGTGACGCCTTCCGCTTCCCCGGTTGCCACATTGTCCGCGCCGGCTGTGCCGCTTGACGAAGCACCGGCCGTTTCCGTATTCATTTTGATGCTGTCCAGGACAGCGCCGCTGAAGTACTGGCTGTCATTCAGCCGTTTTAAAAAGTAAACCGCTTCATCAGAAGAATCAAACTGGACGGTCACATTCGCGCCTGTGCTGCCGCAGGAAAAGTCCGTGATATAGCCGTATTGCGGCAAAAGTTTGGTAAGCTTGTCCAATACCGGCACCGTCTTGACCGGCGTATCGCTTGCCCATTTAACGGCGGACGAAAGCTTTTTGAAATCCTGTATGTCCGCATTGCTTTTTTGTGCTGCCTGTTCAGCGGCCTGGAGCGCTTCCGTCTGTTTGATTTGCTGATTGACAGCAGCAAGGTCCTGTTTTGTCTGATGGAGCGCAATAAAGAAGACGATGAGAAAGATGGCGGATGCACCGGCCAGTATCCCGGCCCAAAAGAGCAATGCGATATTTTTCGGTTCTTTTTTCGGCAGCAGGTTAATCTCAACGAGCATCTATTTCACCTCTTTCAGTGCAAGGCCCAAAACAGGCGCAAAGCGGGCGGGAAACGGCTGCCCGGTTACGGAAGATACTTTTTCCGTTACAATCATCGTGACCGGAAGGCCAAACTGCTCCGCAAGATTCTCCGCAACCCCAGGCAAATACGGATAATCGCCGTTCAGCAAAATTTGATTGACTGCATCCTGCCCTTTCCGGATCGAAAACTGGTAATAATTCATGATTCTGTCTAGCTCTTTATCGATATTTTCCGTCTGGTAGCGGAGCAGCGGGTCGCCCTCCGGCCAGCGGTACTTTTTTTCGCCAAAAGCACTGGTCTCCGTCTCCCATTTGGAAAGCGGAATATCGACTTCAATCTCCCTGGTAAGCAGCGGGAAATGCCGATGGAAAATGGTTGCAGTGACCGTGGACAAATCAAACTGGAGTAGGAGCAGGTGGTCCATCGCATTCAACGTATTCAAATGATAAAAAGACCGATAGGCGCATAACGGGGAAATATCGGCAGCAACCGGGCTCAGGCGGATGCCGTTAAAAAAATCGGCATAATCTTCGACGACATCCCGGGGCGCAGCAAATAACAACACCTGCTTTTCTTGATTCGATGCACCAAGGAGCGCAAAGTCAAATACAGGATCGTCAAACGGCAAATGAATGGTGGAACCGAGCTCAAGGGTAATATAACCTTCCATTTCATCCATGGCAATCTCATCCGGAACAGCAATTTGGCGCACGACGACAAAATTGTCGGGCACAGCAAAACGAACTGGGTGTTTTCCTTTCAGCCCCCAATCACCAAGACATTCTTCAGCGATCATCGCAAGCGTCTCGGCATCGATGATTTTCCCGCCGCGGACTACCCCTTCCGGCAAATACCGCTCGCCCATTTTTGAAACAACAGGCGGATCGGCCTGCCTCAATTCGAGAAAACGGATGACATGGTCTTTAATAATGAAATTTCCGGTTTTTTTTGATGAAGGAAAAAATGAGCGTGGCATCATGATGGCTCCTTAACTAGAAATCTTAAAAACCAGTAACCAAGGCCTGGCACAGAGGGCAGGCCTTGAGTGAAATGAAAATAATTAATATTGTTTCAATTCCCAATAATATAAACATCATTTTCAGACTTAGTTGCACTTCTCTTTGCTGCATTAATGGTTTTCAAATCAGCGTCATTAAATCTAATTTTAACATCACCGTCTTCACCATAACCTGTAAATTTATATACAGTCTTACCATCACTGTTATTTGTTGAAACAGAAACTGAAAATTGAGGGTTGTCTTTGTCTTTATCTGGAGTAACCAATTTTGAATCTTGATCATCAATATAAGATTTCAAGTCGTTATAGCTAAGCGGAGACTTTACACCATTGTCAGAAACATAGAGCTTTGCTGCACTAATCACTTGTATAGCGTCTGACTTAATCGCATTAAATCTCGAATTCTTGATAACATTCCCAATCGCCGGGATCGCAATCGCGGCAATAATGGCCAGGATCACAATAACCGCCAACAGTTCAATCAACGTAAAGCCCTTTTGATTTTTCAATAACTTCCTTTTCTTGTTTAACATCGTTTCTCCTCCTAATATCCTAGATCTTTTTACCTATATTATACATGGTTGTGTTGCATAATCCTACCTTTTTTGGCCAATTTATTGAACATTATTATAAATTTCGAACATCGGGATCATGATGGCGGCAATGATCGTGCCGACAACGGCTGCGAGGACAACGATCATAAACGGCTCAATCAACGCCTTGATCTGGTCGGTGGCGGCTTCGACTTCGGCTTCGTAAAAGTCAGCGACTTTGCCAAGCATGGCGTCCAGCGCACCGGTTTCCTCGCCGATCGCAATCATCTGCGTGACAAGCGGCGGAAAGACCCAGTGGCGCCGCATCGGTTCTGTCATCGACTGCCCTTTTTCCAGCGCATCGCGGGCCTGGCGGAGCACTTTTGTCATCACTTCGTTTTCGACGATTGCCTCCACAATCGACAATGCCTGTAAAATCGGCACGGAACTGGAAAACAGCGAGCTCAATGTCCGCGTCATCCGGGCAATGATCGATTTTTGGACGAGCTTGCCGAAAATCGGGAATTTGAGCACCGCATAATCCAAATAAAATTTGCTTGTTTTGTTTTTGCGCAAAACGACCAGCAGCACGTACACCCCGATCAAAATCAGCACGACAAGCCACCAATAATGCTGCATAAACCCGCTTGCTGACAAGACAAGGCGTGTGACCGCGGGCAGGCTGGCGTTATAGTTTTTGAGCATTGAAACAAAGGTCGGGACGATTTTCACGAGCATAAAAATGACAACAACAATCGCCATCACCCCGACAAAAGCCGGATACGTCAGCGCCGACCTTACCTTTTTCCTTGTGCGGTGCTGCTTTTCGTAGTAGGTTGCGAGCCTTTCCAATGTGCCGTCAAGGTTGCCGCCCGCTTCACCGGCGTAAACCATGTTAATGAACATCGGGGAGAACACTTTTTTATGTTTTGCGGCCGCCTGGGAAAGCGGAATCCCGCTGCGCAAATCTTCCTCGACGGCCAAAAGCGTTTTCTTTAATGTTTTGCTGCTCGTCTGGCTGGCGAGTATGTTTGTGGAATCGACGACGGTTACGCCGGCTTTCAGCAGTGTTGAAAACTGACGGAGGAAAATGACAAAATCCTGCAGTTTCACCCTGCCGCCGAGGCTGATTTCCATCGTCATTAACGTTTCCGGCAGCTCGTTGATTTGGAGCACGCGGACGCCCTGCCCGCGCAGCTTGACCAGCGCCTCCCGTTTCGATTCGGCCGTAACGACGCCGTTTTTCTTCCCGGCTTTTGTCCTTCCCTCGTACTTAAATCGTGGCATTGTGGACAATCTCCTGTAAATAAGGTTCTGCCGCTTCTTTGGAAATCGCGCCCACTGCAAGCAATTCCTTCACATCGGTTTCAAGCGTGTGCATCCCGAATGCGCGGCTCGTCTGCAGGACATTCACGATCTGGTGAACTTTTTCATTGCGGATCAGATTGGCAATGGCCGCGTTGTTGACGAGCACTTCCGTGGCAGCCCTCCGCCCTTTGTTGTCGGCTGTCGGAAAGAGGCGCTGCGAAATAATCCCAACTAAAACATTTGCCAGCTGGATGCGGATTTGCGCCTGCTGGGACGGCGGAAAAACGTCAATGATCCGGTCAATTGTCGACGGCGCGCCCGATGTGTGCAGCGTGCCAAGGACAAGGTGCCCGGTTTCCGCTGCCGTAATCGCTGTATGGATCGTTTCGAGATCGCGCATTTCCCCGACTAAAATCACGTCCGGGTCCTGCCTGAGTGCCGCGCGCAGGCCGTTCGCAAAGTTTTGCGTGTCAAACCCGACTTCGCGCTGGTCAATGATGCATTTTTGGTGTTTATGTAAATACTCAATCGGGTCTTCAAGCGTAATGATATGTTTGTGCAGCGTTTTGTTCATATGGTCGATCATGGCGGCAAGCGTCGTCGATTTCCCGCTTCCGGTCGGCCCTGTCACCAGCACTAAGCCATGCGGTTTTTCCGTGAACGCATACAACACAGGCGGCAGATGCAGTTCTTCAACTGTCGGGATCGCAGTCGGGACGACACGGATCGCCAGGGACACGCAGTTGCGCTGCCGGTACACATTGATCCGGAAACGGGATACGCCCGGGATGCCGTAAGAAAAATCAAGCTCCCCGCGTTCCTGAAAAACCGGCCACATGGTATCGGAAATGATCGCTTTTGCCATTCCTTCCGTCAATTGCGGCGTCATTACTTCTTTCCCGTAACGTTTCAGCCGGCCGTTCAAACGCAGAACCGGCGGCACGCCAACGGACAAGTGAAGATCCGATGCTTTCAGTTCGAAAGCCGAGCGAAGCAAGTACTCGATTTTTTCCTTCATTCTTTTCACCTACTCCGGCAGGGCGATGCGCAACACTTCTTCGGTCGTTGTCATCCCCTGCTTTACCTTTAGTAATCCGTCATCGAGCAGAAAAATCGTTTTATTTTGGATTGCATACTCCCTTAATTTGGACAAAGGTTCCCCGTTCATAATCCCGCGCCGGATGTTTTCATTGATCACCAGCAGTTCCTGGACTGCCATCCGCCCTTTATAGCCGGTCATGTTGCAGTTTCCGCATCCGCGGCCGCGGATGATTTTCTCAATTTTGATGCCGCGTTTTTTAAAAATTTCTATTTCCCGTTTTGTCGGCGCCTGTTCTTCTGCACAGTCGCGGCATACTTTGCGCACGAGCCGCTGCGATACGACACCGCTGAGTGAGGTGGCAACGAGAAACGGCTCAACGCCCATGTCTATTAATCTCGTAATCGTGCCGAGCGCATCATTGGTATGCAGCGTACTTAAGACGAGATGGCCGGTGAGGGAAGCGCGGATGGCAATTTCAGCCGTTTCCTTGTCCCGGATTTCCCCGACCATGATAATATTCGGGTCCTGCCGCAAAATCGCCCGCAGCCCTTTGCTAAACGTCATGCCGACCCCCGGGTTGACCTGAATTTGGTTGACGCCTTCAATCTGGTACTCTACCGGGTCTTCTACCGTAATGATATTCACCTGTTCATCATTGAGATGGTTTAGGGCCGCATATAAAGTCGATGACTTCCCGGAACCGGTCGGCCCGGTTATTAAAATGATGCCGTTCGGGCGGTGGATCAGCTGCGTAAAACGCTTGAGATTTAGCTTGTTAAAATCGAGCTGGTGGATATCATGGATGGCTGTTGACAGATCCAAAATCCGGAGCACAATTTTTTCCCCGAATACGGTCGGTAGCGTTGATACCCGGATATCAACCGGATGGAAATCGACGTCAATTTTAATGCGTCCGTCCTGCGGGATGCGGTGTTCGGTAATATCAAGATTTGCTATAATTTTAATGCGCGCCACAAGCACGCTTTGCATCGATTTCGGCAGCACCCGTTCCGTCCGCAAAATCCCGTCAACACGGTAACGGACGATAAACTTTGTTTCCTGCGGGTCCAGATGGATATCGCTCGCCCGCATTTGGACGGCATTTTGCAAAATCTGGTTAACGAGCTGGACGACAGGCGAATCTTCTTCCCCCGGACCGGTTTCAGCCGCCTCTTCCTTTTCAGCAATGCCGTCCAGCAATTCTTCCATATTGTCATCGAGGTCGTAATACTTATGGATCGCCCGCAAAATATCGTCTTTCGAGGCAATCGCCGGTTCAATGCGGAAGCCGGTCGATAGCCGCAAGTCATCGATCGCATTAAAATCCATCGGGTCCGCCATTGCGACAAACAGTTTATCCCCGTCTTTTTTGAGCGGAATAAGAAGATTTCGTTTCGCCATTTCTTTCGGCACAAGGTTCATGATGCTCTGGTCAAAAGGATAGCGGAAAAGGCTGATGTGCGGGATGCCGAGCTGGAATTCGAGCGCTTCAATGAGCTGCTGCTCGGTAATTAGCCCGCGCTGAAGAAGCGCATCGCCCAGTTTTTGGCCCGCCGCTTTTTCCTTCAGCACCTGTTCCAGCTGTTCTTCTGTAATCAACCCTGCATCCACCAATAAATCGCCAAGCCTTTTTCGCACTTGTTTCATCCGAATTCCCCCGCTTTATCTGTCATGTCCCGGGCCTTTCTTATGTCAGCTTTTGCTGTCCGCCCCGTTATCCTTGCCGTCATGCGTACCGGTGCTGTCTTTGCTGTCATTTGAAGTTCCAGCTTTTGTGCTGCTGCTTTTTCCGTTCTTTTTTGAAGCTTCCGCATCGGCATTTTTTCCGCTGCTTTTCGCAGCCTCCGCGCCGGCACTTTTTCCGCTGCTTTCTGAATTGCCGCCGCTTGTTGGCGTGTCCGTTTCATTACCGGAACCGTTATCTGTTTCCGATGAGCCATCCGTGTTTTCCGTTTGCGCCGGATTGCCTTTTGCAACCATTTGTGCCACCGGCGGATAAAAATCTTCCGCCAACAGCACGGATTTCAGCAGGCCGTGATTCCGGCTGTAAATATTGCGGAACACCCTGGCATAATAACCTGCTTTTCCAGCTTGCACGACAACAGATTGATCCGTTTTTAAAGCGGCTTGAAATTGCACGGTTGTTTCGGGATGAATCGTTTTTTTATCTTTCAGCACCATTTTATAGTTTTCGAGAAAAGGCCGGCCTGCCACAGAAACGGAAAAAACACCGTTATGAACCGTAAATTTCAGCTGATAAGCGGTTGGGTTCGGGTTGACAAAAGAGAAATCCAGCTTTCCTTTCACCACTTTCGCTTCTTTTCCAAGCGCTGCATAATACGGCAGTTCGTTCCCCGTATTGCGTTCAATGATTTCAAAATTGGTCGGCAGCACCGCCCCGTATACTGCGGTTGCGACTATGCTGAGTGCTTCATTTGAAAAAGAAGCGCCTGTTTTTTCCGCTGTTTTTAATAAGGAAAACATCCCGTGCGCAGGAATGTTGACTTCCGGAAACTGTTTTGCCCAATTTTCGAGCTCCGTTGCTTCCGCAATCGAAACATTTGATACGGAACCTTTTGATACTGTCGTTTCTTTTTCGCTCCCGTCCAGGGCATAACCGGACAAATCAAAGGAAAGATTGGTGGTCTCAAGCCTGGCAGCGGCATGGCATATGGCCTTGTCCAGCCGGGAAATATCCACGTCATCCGGGCTGACGTCTGGAAAAGACTTTGAGACCAGGTTCCGAAGCCCGTTATTGTCAAGCGTAACAACAAGTGACGAGGCCTGCCCGTTTTTTACCCGGAGCATGCTTTCTGTTACGGAAAAATGCAGCAGCCCAGCCGGAAGCTTCCCCGTTTTTGACAAATAGACAATTTCTGCCGAATTGGATGCCTTCCATTTCTGCACGGCAGCCGATAATTTTTGCCGTGCCTGCTCTTCAGTCAGCCCGGACAGCTCTATTCCCCCGGCTGCAGTGCCCTGCGCATATTTTTCTTTATGGCCGAATCCGTTCTCAATGGCCAAAGCCCCAAAATGTGAGAAACTGAATATAAAAGCTGTGCTGATCAATAAGATTGTAAACACTTTTAAAAACCGCTTGTTTCCCACACTTCAGCGCCGCCTTTCATTCATCAACATGCATGGACAATTCAACAAGAACACCCGGCCCGGCCTCCTGCGCCCGCTTAATGTCTTCTTCAGACAAAACCGTTCCGGCCGTGATAACCCGTTCCCCGTTTCCCGCGTAAATGTCTTTTGACACTTTCTTTCCTTTTAAAAGTTCCACCTGTTTAGCCCGGAGCGCCTCCATTCCCGCTTCGCCCGGTTGTTCAAGATCCTCTTTCTCTTCTTTTTTCAGCAGTTCTTCAGGATCGTCAAGAAAATGGCCGGGTGCTTCCTCTTCCACAACGACAATATCTTTTCCGTACGTCATGACAAAGTCAGCAGAAAGGATCGTTTCCGACTCGCCTGTTTGCAAAACAATGCCTAAAATTTTGCCTGTATTTTCATCCGCGTAAAATTCTTTTACTTCGCCAACCAGTTCTCCTTTCCGGGTCATTACTTTCGCGCCGACAATGCGGATTTTTTTGTTGACGAGCTGGTCTGCGATCGGAATTTCATTTAAATCAATAACAGCCCTGTCGCTTTCCACGGTGACCGCATACTCGCCGATGCCGACCACTTTTTTGAATGGAATCGCTTTTACGCTTACTTGCCAGTCTTCGTGCTCGATCGTAAAAAAATCGACGGATCCTTTGTCCGGGTTAATGACGAAAGACTTTACTTTCCCGATTTCAGCGCCTTCAGAAATGCTGATGATCGGCTGCCCCAAAATTTGCGTGCTTTTTTTCATCTACCTCACACCTGTTTCCTCATGGATTATAGACCGTATTTTGTCCTTAAAAAATCAATTTCTTCGCGGATGACCGGGTATTCCGCATATGTTTCCGCCAAGCCCCTAAGCAGAGAACGCAGCTTGCCAAATTGTTGTTCAGCTATGTAATGGTCGATCAGAAGGCTTGCAAAAGTGAAATAATCTTCCGGCGCAAGCTGCGGGTGCAAATGGGCTTTCACAAGCTGTTCGTACGCATCAGCTGGCTGCGTAAGGCGGTAAAGGTTCAGTTGTTCAAGCAGCACCCCAAGCAATTGCTTTTGAATAGGCGTTGTCCCGTTTGGCACGGCTGCTGCTGCCGGCGCTTCCTCAACAGCAGTGTTTCCGGCCGTCTCCTCTTTTTTTGCAGTTGTGTTGTCCATACCTGCGCCTTTTTCTTCTTGGAGGCCGTGGCCTGCCTCCGAAAGATTCCCGAATTTTTCCGTCTTTCTGGTTTCCTGGTTAGGCATCCTATCGATTTCTTCCAGCTCGTCCACGGCAGGCATGCCTTTCCCGGAAAGTGCAGCAGGTGCTTCCGCTTCCTTTTCAAAAGAAAGGAGCGGGATCTCTTCTTGTTCAACATATGGAACATTTTCAGAACCGGATGGCGTTCCCGGCCCGGTTCCTACAACAGCTTCGGAATTCTGGTCATCCGCCTCTTTTGCGGTTGCCACGTCTAGAGGGTTGGTGTCCGGGCTCTCCGCTTCCGCAACCCATTCTTCAACTCCATACATTTCAGGCAATTGATCAACCGCATGTTCTTCATTTGTTTCTTCAAGCATTTCCATGCGGTTTTCAAGAAACGCAATTTCTTCTTCCCCGGAGCGTTCTGCCGCCTGTTCGTTTTCCGGTAGAGCGGTTCCCGTTTCGTTTCCGGCCGCATCCTCCAGTTCTTCCCATTCCGGTTCATCCTTTTCTTCTGGCAGGGTACTTTCTGTTTCGGGTCCCGGGCCGTTTTTCCCCGGCAAAATCTCTTTCGTTTCAGGAGCCGGAGCACTTTTTTCAGCCGGGAGAACCGCGTCATTTGCGGCAGGCCAGTCCAGTGCTGCCGGCCGGTTTTCCCGCATCACCGCCAGCTCTTCTTGCTCATCCCATGCTGGAAATTCGTCTGCATCGTTATCCTTTCCAGCGAACAAAAATGCCAGCTTTTTTTCGAACAGATAAGCCACACAAAGCACGAGCAAAAAAACAATCAAACAGCTCTCCCATAGCGGAACCACATTGCCCGCCAAAATGCCGAAAAGCGCCAGCAAAAAAGCGGTGCCGGCCAGCACAACCACGCCTTTTTTGGAAAATCCGAAAGAAAAAAAGACAAAAACGGCAATTACGCATAAAAATCCAATCACGGCAAACGCCGCAGTGAGAAGATCCATCATCCCACCTCTGTTTCTGTCAGAGTACAATATTTCCAGAAAAACCAATTATCGAAAATCAACTAAGACTATTTTATTATAAATCACGGTGGATGGGAAGATTGTACTGCATCTTGTATGTGTCAAGTTTTTCTCGACAAGGTTTAAATATCGGGTATTCCAAGACACTCTTTTTGTACACTTTCGGCTACCGTGCTTCA
>NZ_ALAS01000114.1 GCF_000290615.1 Heyndrickxia coagulans DSM 1 = ATCC 7050 | reverse complement strand
TTTTCGCTTGTGTTACCCATATCAGGACACATCCCTTCGTTAATATTATATTTCACTAAAGGGTGTCCATGAAACTATACTAGCATCATTGGTTTATCTTTACGGTTCCGTGGGTTGATCGGTGCCACCAATTTCGCCTGTAATACATCCTTTGTCACTTTTTGATTTTCCGGCGTTTGGTAGATTCCATCTGCCAAGATAAAGCTCAACTGCTCAGCCATCTCGGGGTGCTCTGCCTTAAACGTCTCCAATGTCGGTTCTAATGTTTTCCCATCGGGTGTATTTCCTTTGAGCCTCTGCCAAAATAAAAATATACCCTTGAGCGAGGCTCTGGAAAATTAATTATCCCGATTTTTTTTTTGCCTTTTCATCCAGATTT
>NZ_ALAS01000113.1 GCF_000290615.1 Heyndrickxia coagulans DSM 1 = ATCC 7050 | reverse complement strand
GTCAAGCGACCAGCGATGTCATGAAAAATATGGCATGAGATCAAAATTAAATTTCACTTATTGGTGTCCAAAATATTGACTTAAATCCAACAGGATAAAACGGCAGCAAAGGTCTGGAAAAGAACCGTTCAACAACAAAAGCAGTAATGCCATTAATGACCAAATCAATCCCCAAAAGCAAGATCATTATCCTGATTGTAAAAGAAACCATATTGCGTTTGTTTTCTTTCGGCAGCTGCCTGATGATTTCGTCGGCAAATGCTTTCGGGTCACCGCCGAACATTTGCGCAGCTGTCTTGTTTTCTTTTTGGCCTTCGAGCAGATGGTCAAGCAGTTCCATCAGCACTTCTTCTGTTTGCTGCTCGGACAAAACGGTTTGCAGGCGAAGGTAGACAAGCAGATCGTTGTAAAATTTTTTGTTCTCAGGTGCCAGTTTCTGCCGTTTACGGTTGTTTTCCTCAATCAACTGTTTTACACTAAGCATCCTCACTTCTTCCTTTCAATAAAAGTTGAACAGGGGCTGCGATTTGCTGCCACTCTGTTGTAATCTCATCTAACGCGGATTTTCCTTTCTCCGTTAATTCATAATACTTGCGGCTTGGCCCGGAATCGGATGGTCGCATCTCTCCATGGATCCAGCCGTTCTTTTGCAGGCGCAACAGAACCGGGTAAAGCGTCCCCTCGCTAATTTCCTGGAGGCCTATTTGCTGAAGTTTTTTTGAAAGAATGTAGCCATAAACCGGTTCTTTTTCAATCACAGCCAGCACACAGCCGTCTAAAATGCCTTTCAGTAACTGGCTTCGAATGGACATCCCTCCACCCCCATTTCAACTACTTTGTTATGCAAGTTAGTTTATCAAAAAACGAACTACTTTGCAATGCAAAATAGCAAAAAACAATAAAAAATCCAGCGGCAGGCAAACCGCTGGAGAAATGTTATGATTGCTTTTTTCGCTTGGAAAAATAATGAAGGAAAAAGGACAGAATCATATAGGCCAAAATTAAAAATACCACATAATTTGCCCAAAAGTTTTCAAGGTTTAACACATTCAGTGTGCTCAGCCCTTTCTGGATGCCCATTACAATGAGCACCGTCACCGCAAACATGAAAAATAATTGCACATATCGTTTCATAGCCGTCCCTCCCAAATAAAGATAATCACTATGATGATCTTAAAAAATGGTCCGGGCGAAAACTGTGATCTGGATCATAGCAAAGCCGGCTGTTTATGGCATTTATGTGAAAAGACGTGTTTTGGGATTAGCACGGATGTTTTAAAAGATGGCGCCTGTTCCATGGTATAATCAATTGGGAAGAACCCCTCATTTATGGCAGAGGTTTTTAGGAAACCCTCTCTAAAAAACTAAGAAAACAGCATCCTTTTTCGGTGCTGTTTTGCGTGAAAGGACGATTATCAATGAAAAAAGAAAAAGCAGTCGTTGTTTTCAGCGGCGGCCAGGACAGCACCACCTGCCTTTTCTGGGCAAAGCAAAAGTTTCAGGAAGTGGAAGCCGTTACGTTCGATTACGGGCAGCGCCATCGTCTTGAAATAGCATGTGCAAAAAATATAGCGGAAGAGCTCGGGGTAAAACAGCATATTCTTGATATGCAACTGTTGAACCAGCTCGCCCCGAACGCGCTGACGAGGGAAGACATGACCGTGAAAGCAGGGGCTGACGGGGAGCTTCCGAATACGTTTGTGCCCGGGCGGAATTTGCTGTTTCTCTCTTTTGCCGGGGTGCTTGCCAGCCAGATCGGCGCAAGGCATATCGTAACCGGTGTGTGCGAAACGGACTTCAGCGGTTACCCGGACTGCCGCGATATCTTCGTCAAATCTTTAAACGTCACTTTGAACCTTTCAATGGACCAGCAGTTTGTCATTCATACGCCGCTGATGTGGCGCAACAAAGCAGAAACATGGGCGCTCGCGGATGAACTCGGGGCATTTGATTTTGTCCGTGAAAAGACGCTGACCTGCTATAATGGTATCATCGCTGACGGCTGCGGGGAATGTCCGGCGTGCAAATTGCGAAAAAGAGGGCTGGAACAATACCTGGCCATCCGGAACGGGCAGCCTGAATGACAGTTTCTTTGGAATTGTGGTAAAATAACGAAAAAAGGAGGCGGGGGAATGGCTGAAATCAAAACCGTATCGATCATTGGGCTCGGCGCGCTCGGGATTTTATTCGGGCATCATTTATCGAAAAAAATGCCGGCGGAAAACTTGCGGATCATCGCCGACCAAAAGCGCATTGAGCGGTATGAGCGGGAAGGCGTTTACTGCAACGGCGAAAAATGCCGCTTTCACTATGCCACACCAGAAGAAACAGTGGAGCCTTCGGATTTGGTGCTATTTACGGTCAAATTCAACGGACTGGATGAGGCAGTTGAAGCAGTTAAACAGCATGTCGGGCCGGATACAGTGATTTTGTCTGCCCTGAATGGGATCTCAAGTGAAGAAATCATTGGCCGTACATATGGAATGGACAAAATGTTATACTGTGTCGCCCAGGGGATGGATGCCGTCAAAACCGGAAACCGGCTGACATATGCGCATATGGGCATGCTTTGCTTCGGGGAAAAAGAGCCGGGCATATTTTCGGACAAAATGAAAAAAGTGGCCCGTTTCTTTGAGCAAACGGATTTGCCATACAAAGCCGATACCCAAATGATGAAAAGGCTTTGGGGCAAGTTCATGCTCAATGTCGGCGTCAACCAGACCGTCGCCGTTTACAAAAGCAATTACGGCGAAATCCAAAAAGACGGCCCTGCGCGCGAGATGATGATTGCCGCCATGCGGGAAGTAATGGCATTGTCCGAAAAAGAAGGGTTTCCGCTTACGGAAGAAGATCTCCGTTACTGGCTGAAAGTGGTCGGAAACCTGAGCCCTGCCGGCAAGCCGTCAATGGCGCAGGATGTGGAGGCAAAACGGTACAGCGAAGTCGGCCTGTTTTCCGGAACCGTCATCAAACTCGGCAAAAAATATGGCGTTCAAGTTCCGGTTAACGAGGAACTGAACCGGCGCATCCGGGAAATCGAAAGCACTTACGCCCCAGTGCATTGAAGCAGAATACCAAAAAAGGGAGCTTTCCGGAAAGCTTCCTTTTTGGTATGGGATACGCTTGCCTGTTGTTTGCAGTGAAGGCCAGGAAAACGGTCTGATGGCAGAACAAAACGTAATATCTTCGATTGATGTTTCCCTCTCCAGTCCAGAATCCACCTTTTTCTTCGTTAATGCTTGTTGTTCTCATGTATTCCAATCCAGCAAAGCCAATAGGTAATCTTTTATGCAGATACGCGCTGTATAAAGAAAGATTTTCGTTTTGATTATCATGAAGAAGAATGGTCAATACTGTAATCGGGAAATGTCAGATTGGCCTTCGATTGCTTTTGCTGTCACCAGAACTCAGGAAACCACCAGCCGGCTTAGGGCACAGCAACATAGCAAGCGGAAATTTTGACTTTCTGGTGCGGTTTACTTATCATTATCTAACATAAAATATAAATGGAAGCAGGTCGATAAAATGACAAAAGTTGGAATTTTGCTTGGTTCTTTGCGGAAAGCATCTTTTTCAAGAAAACTTGCGGAAAATGTAGCTAACCTTTTTCCTGAAGGATATGAAACAGAATTTATCGAGATTGGAAATCTCCCTTTATACAATCAGGATTTTGATGACCATAACCAGGTTCCGGCCGAGTATACGGCATTCCGGAATACAGTAAGATGGCTCGATGCGGTGCTGTTTGTCACACCGGAATATAACCGTTCCGTCCCGGCTGTCTTAAAAAATGCCCTCGATGTTGGTTCCCGCCCGTACGGCCAAAGTGTATGGAATGGAAAACCGGCGGCAATCATCAGCCAATCCCCTGGAAACTTGAGCGGGTTTGGCGCCAATCATCATCTGCGCCAGTCGCTTGTTTGTTTGAACATGCCGATCCTCCAGCAGCCTGAAGCTTATATCAGCAATGTGGCTGCACTGTTTGATGAAAGCGGCAAGATTGTAAATGAAGGCACAGTCCAGTTCCTGCAATCTTTTACAGATGCATTTGTTGATTTGATTAAAAAGTACAAAGGCTGATGTTCCATATCGGAAGCTGAAAAACAGCGGGATGCCCTTTCGCCAAAGGGGGCCCGCTGTTTTTCGCCCCTGTGCCATTCCTTGATCGTTTAAAAGCAGTTGAAAATCGGGAGAAATGTCTTTTCCGGCCAGGAACAGCGGGCCTTCACAGAGATTAGTTCACAACGCAGGAGCTGGCCGGCAAGCTGGATACCGAATTGAATCAATTTAAAGTCAGCTAATGATAAACAGACAGTATGATCACATGCAAGTGGCCACACTGCCTGTTTTGATGAGTGGGAATAAACCAAATCCGGCCAAACTCAGGACCTTAACGTATGCAAGTCCGGAAGCGGCGCTTTTAGAATCATGCTTCATGCATTCTGACAATGATTTTCCCGCGTACGTGGCGGCCTTTTAAGGTTTTCAAACCGGCCGGCAGTTCCTCACGTGGGAGCACTTGATTGACCATCGGGTTATATGTCAATTCATAACTGTGGCTGTAAATTTCCACTAAGTTTCCGAACGGATCTTCACAGTAGACCATCCGGTAAGGCTTTTTCCCCGGGTAATATTCGCGGACCGGCATCCGTTGTTTGCCCCCGTGCGCCTTTATTTTTTCCACGAGCCCTTCTACATCTGGGTCCTGGACGGCATAATGGAAAATGCCCGTTTTCCAGTACTCAAAATGATTGTCAGGTGTTTCATTGTTTTTGAACTCAAACATGATTTGCGGCCCTGCGCCCATTTTGCTGAGTGATTCTTTTTCGGTCATTCCTGGCGTATCGCCTGCAATGCCGACATCTAAGGCAAATGCGATGTCAGGGTTTACTTTATGGGCTGCTGTTTTCGCACCGCGCAGGTGTGTTTGGTCTAATTTTGCCATCGTTTTCCCCTCCAGCATCACATTCATGCGATTTATTATAACGGAAATTTTCAGAAGTATATATGGATCCGCCTGTTTCACAAGCCCCGCCATTTCCGGATTTTAGCTGCCGTGCCGTTTAGAAATTGCTGTGGTCCATCCCCTCTAACGCGGCCAATCCTGTGGACCCAAATCCGCCTTCCCCTCTTTCGGATTCTGCTAACTGTTCCGTAACGGTGACGGTGACAGACATTACAGGCGCGATAATCATTTGGGCGATTCGCATCCCTTTTTCAACTGTGAACGGTTGCTTTCCAAAGTTGATTAAAATGACTTTAATTTCTCCTCTGTACCCTTCATCAATCGTACCCGGGCTGTTTAAAACTGTGACCCTGTGGTTTAAAGCGAGCCCGCTTCTCGGCCTGACCTGCGCCTCTGTTCTGCGCGGCAGCTCGATTGCAATGCCGGTACGGATCAGTTCCGCTTCCCCCGGCGCAATGGTTTTTTCTTCGATGGAAAATAAATCTAGCCCTGCATCTCCGGGATTGGCCCTTTGCGGCAGTTGTGCATCAGGATGCAATAATTTTACTTTTAAGACATCATCCATTGAAATCGCTCCTCGTATAGTTCTTTCATGATTATATCAAACTAAAACAGGTTTTTACTTTTTTCCGGGGAATCCGGAAATTTTTTACCAGAAGGGGGACTATTCTTGGTTAAAATGACGAAAAAGATGCCAAAAATTCCGGCAGAGCCTGAAATGACAATCGCATCCGACCAAAAAGAATTTCAGCCGGGCGAGTCAGTGGACGAACATGCCAATTTGGAAGCTGCAAACGAAACTTTGAACCAGGAAGAAATCAGACAGCAGACGGAAAATTTATAATGCTTTTTTTAAAAAACAGAGCCCCCGGCATGCCGGAAGCTCTGTTTTTTGATTATAATGCTGCTTTTGCTTTGTTTGCCAGTTCGGCAAATGCTTGTGCATCGTTCACAGCGAGGTCGGCAAGCATTTTGCGGTTCACTTCAATGCCGGCCTGTTTCAAACCGTGCATCAAACGGCTGTAGGAAAGGCCGTTGATTCTTGCCGCAGCGTTAATACGGGTAATCCACAGTTTGCGGAAATCGCGTTTTTTCTGGCGACGGTCGCGATACGCATACATGTAGGATTTCATTACTTGCTGATTGGCAACTTTAAATAATGTATGTTTTGAACCATAATAACCTTTGGCTAATTTCAGAACTTTTTTGCGTCGTCTGCGGGTAACTGTACCGCCTTTTACACGTGGCATAATCTTTTCCTCCTAATTGAAAGCTTTGTTTTCTTACAGATTGTCGAGCATTTGGCGGATGCGTTTCATGTCGCTTTCGGATACAAGCGTTGATTTACGCAGCTGGCGTTTTTGTTTTGTCACTTTATTTGCGAACAAATGGCTTCTATAAGCGTGGGAACGTTTCAGGCTGCCGGAGCCGGTTTTCTTAAAACGCTTGGCAGAGCCGCGGTGAGTTTTCATTTTTGGCATGATTAGTCCTCCTTAAGTTGGCGTTACTTCTTCTCTGTTTTTGGTGTAAGTACTAAGAACATGCTCCGTCCGTCCATTTTCGGTTTGGATTCGACCGTGGCGACTTCGGCACATGCTTCTGCAAACCGGTCGAGGACACGCTGCCCGATTTCTTTATGGGTAATGGCGCGGCCTTTAAAGCGGATCGAGGCTTTTACCTTATCGCCTTTTTCCAAAAACTTAATGGCATTGCGGAGTTTTGTATTAAAGTCATGTTCTTCGATGGTCGGGCTCAAACGAACCTCTTTTACGTTAATAATTTTTTGTTTTTTTCGTGCTTCCCTGTCTTTTTTCTGCATCTCGAAACGGTATTTTCCGTAATCCATGATGCGGGCAACAGGCGGTTTTGCGTTTGGCGCAACAAGTACAAGGTCAAGGTTGGCACGTGCCGCAATCTCCAAAGCTTCGTTCCGGGATTTAACCCCCATCTGTTCACCGTTTTGGCCGATTAAACGGACTTCGCGGGCACGAATGCCTTCGTTCACCATCATGTCTTTGCTAATAATGAGCCACCTCCAAGATAATTTCAAACAAACGTGTGAATATATCGCTTGCGAAAAAGCCCTGAACGTACTGTACACGAAAAAAGCGCAGGGAACACACCCGCGCTTATAGTCACAATCATCAATAGATACCTGGCAACTGCACAATTGCGTCAACAGGTGAGAAGCGGGCTGCTCCTTCTTTTCACAAACTTATATTCAATTCCACTCAATTATTGTATCACTTTACCGTATCCATGTCAATTTGCAAGAATCCCGAAAAATCTGTTTAACTTTTTTGGCTCAACATGCGTTATTTTATCAAAACGGCAGAGAAATCGCAAGTGTTTTTTTGGTCTCCTGAAGTGCTTAATGAAAATGCTTGTCTTTGTTGAAACAAAAGCTTCTAAAAATAAAGTTTTTACATCAAGCCTGAGCATCTATTTACATGCTTTTTTCGGTAGGCAAGAGAGCGACATTTTATATAAAATGAACGGAAATCGGATCAAATGTAAATCAATTTTTCATTTTCCCCTCCTAACCATGCCACCGGTTTCAATCCAATTTTCCGATAATAGCCGTGCGTTCCATTTATCTCCTTTTTTATCTACTTAATTTCACATACGTATGGTCAATCTCCACAACTTTTGGCAGTTTTCTCATTCTTCCGCTTCCCATATAAAACAGTGCCAGGACAAACAGCCCTATTCCAAAAAAGCTCATGGTAAGCTGGACGGAAGTGATCTTGGCCATCACGCCGCCGATCAATGATCCTGCCGGCATCGCAAGCGATAGCAAACTCACATTGATGGTATTGACCCGCCCTAACATTTGTTCATCAGGCAATTGCTGAAATATGGCAGAAAACAAAACATTGATGGCGCCAATAGATAACTCGGAAATAAACATAAGCGTATAAACATACCATATCGAAACATTGCTCAATAAAATCATAAAAAGCCAGGACAACCCGGAGAGCAAAAAGCCTGCAGCCAATATTTTGCCAAATGGAAATATCCGGCTGATTTTATCCGCACCTGCTGCTCCTGCCAAAGCCCCTAAGCCCAAAGCCGCTGTCATGATGCCGTAGGATGAAGCGCCTTCGCCCGTAGTATTGGCGAAAGAAGGCAATACGACCATTACAATTGCGAAAAAAAAGTTTAAAAACAGCAAGGGGATTAATAATTGCAAGATGAAAGGCTGTTTGACAAACGATATTCCTTCTTTAAAATCCCGTTTGTACGCCTGCCATTCTTCCCGTACGCTCCCGGTTTGCTTGCTTCTTTTTACCTGTACTTTTAAAAACAAAAACAGAATGGATGAGAGTATAAAAAGAAGCGAATTCATACCGAGCACCATCGACATCGAGAAAGCGGCAAGGATAAACCCGGCAATCCCATTAAAGAAAAAATCCGAACCCTTATATGCAATGGACATGAGTGAATTGGCCTTGACGAGATCTTTCTTTTCCACGGCTTTCGGCAATAATACGCTCTCTAACGGGTAAGTCAGTTCCGATAAAAACGAAAGAACCGGGATGGAAAGCAACAGCAGCCAGACATTCATGATTCCATACTTGCTTAAAACAACAAGAAAAAGCAGTAAGCCGGCTTGTAAAACGCTTGCTGTAACCAGCAATTTTTTTGCATTTATTTTGTCAAGAACCGGGCCGTAAAATAAGCTCAGCACCTCTGTCAGCGAAAATAAGAATCCGGCAAATCCGGTATAGACCGTCGAGTTCCCCCCTAATTTTAAAACCATCCACATCATGGCAATATAATAAACACTATCCCCAATATTGGTGAACAGCCTGCCAAAAAACAACGCATTAAAATGACGATTCCGAAATAAGTGCATTGGGCTCCGTCCCCTTCCCCTGTGCCAACCCATTTTTTCCTCTATTATATAATAAAAAGCACCCTGCAAACCTTTTTGTGGTCCTTTAGGGTGCGTGATTTCTTGTCTGTTTTACCGTTTTATTTCTTCTTTTATCTTGCTGAGGAAGGTGTCGACCGGCACCGTTTCCGTTTGTTTCTCGCCGTACTTGCGGACATTGACCGTGTTGTCGGCAGCTTCCTGGTCGCCGACAACGAGCGCGTACGGGATTTTTTGCACTTGGGCTTCACGGATCCGGTAACCCAGTTTTTCATCGCGGTCGTCCAGTTCAACGCGGACTCCTTCAGACTTAAGCGTTTCTTGGACTTTCCGCGCATAGTCATAATGGGCATCCGGCGATACCGGAATCACTTGTACCTGGACCGGTGCCAGCCATGTCGGGAACGCCCCTTTGTATTCCTCGATCAAATAAGCGACAAACCGTTCCATTGTCGAAACAACGCCGCGGTGGATGACAACCGGGCGGTGCGGCTTGCCGTCTTCCCCGACATACGTCAGGTCAAACCGTTCCGGGAGCAAGAAGTCAAGCTGCACGGTTGACAATGTTTCGTCTTTGCCAAGCGCCGTGCGGACCTGGACGTCGAGCTTCGGGCCGTAAAATGCGGCTTCGCCTTCCGCTTCGTAATAGTCAAAACCAAAATCATCCATCGTTTCTTTCAGCATCGCCTGTGCCTTGTTCCACATTTCATCATCATCATAATACTTGTCCGTATTTTCCGGGTCACGGTACGACAAGCGGAACGAGTAGTCGGTAATGTTGAAATCTTTATAGACCTCAAGAATCAGTTCAACCACGCGCTTGAATTCTTCCTTAATCTGGTCCGGGCGCACGAAAATATGGGCATCATTCAGTGTCATGCCGCGCACCCGTTGCAGGCCGGAGAGTGCACCTGACATTTCATAACGGTGCATGAGCCCGAGTTCGGCAATCCGGATCGGCAATTCGCGGTAGCTGTGGATCGTATTTTTATACACCATCATATGGTGTGGGCAGTTCATCGGGCGCAACACGAGTTCTTCATTGTCCATTTTCATGACCGGGAACATATCTTCCTGGTAATGGTCCCAGTGGCCGCTCGTTTTATACAGGTCCACGCTACCAAGCACCGGCGTATAGACGTGGTCATAGCCGAGTTTGACTTCCTTGTCGACAATATACCGTTCAATGATGCGGCGGATCGTTGCGCCTTTTGGCAGCCAGAGCGGCAGGCCTTGTCCGACTTTTTGCGAGTTCGTGAAAAGTTCGAGTTCTTTCCCAATTTTCCTGTGGTCGCGTTCTTTTGCTTCTTCCAGGAATTTCAAATGGGCCTCGAGATCCTCTTTCTTGAAGAAAGCCGTCCCGTATATGCGCTGCATCATTTTGTTGTTGCTGTCGCCGCGCCAGTATGCACCGGCAATGCTTAATAATTTGAATTCCTTGATTTTTCCGGTTGACGGCACATGGACGCCGCGGCACAGGTCAACAAATTCGCCCTGTTCATAAACCGTGACCGTTTCGTCCGGAATCGCATCAATCAGTTCAAGCTTGTATTCATCATTCGCAAATATGTTTCTGGCTTCGTCACGGGATACGACTTTGCGGACAATTTCAAGGTTTTCCGCAGCAATTTTTTTCATTTCCTTTTCAATTTTCGGCAAGTCTTCCGGCGTGATCGACGCGTCAAGATCCATATCGTAATAAAATCCGTTTTCAATTGCAGGGCCGACGCCAAACTTGACATTGCCATACAGGCGGCGGACAGCCTGTGCCATTAAATGTGCCGTGCTGTGGCGCAGAATGCCAAGCGCATCTTCATGCTCAGGGGTGACGATTTCAATTGCGCCGTCTTCTTCAATCGGTGTGCGCAAATCGAGCAGTTTGCCGTTCAGTTTGCCGGCGAGCGCCTTTTTTCGGAGGCCCGGGCTGATCGATTGGGCAATCTCTTCCGTTGTTGTCCCAAATGGAAATTCCTTTAAAGCGCCATCTGGAAATGTGATTTTTACGATCTCTGCCATATGTCCCACTCCTTTAAAAATGATGTCAACGCGGGTGGCCGCAAGAACAAAGCAAAAAAATAAAACCCGTCCCCGGCAAGGGACGAGTTTTGTACACGCGGTTCCACCCTCATTTCCGCACGTCTCCACGTACGGCTTGAGTTTGATAACGGAAATATCCGCCAGCCGCTACTTATTTTGTTCACGGCTGAAGTTCGGAGGCGGTAAGCATCCTGCCCGTGCCGGAAAGCTTGCAGCCTGGGGCTTTCCTCTCTGAAAGGCGGTAACAGAATCCTGTTGTCCTCGTCATCACATTGAATTTTTCATTTCCAATTGATTATGTAAGTAATTATAGAAGTTTGCAATGAAAAAATCAAGGGATAGCGATGGATTTTGTTGCCGTGCTGCATTGCCCCGCTTCAAGGCCCCCTTTTTATCATTCGCTGGCGGCGAGCTGATCGTGCATAAAGTGCATCCGGCTTTTCACGGCCACCCGTTCTTCAAAAATATTGCATATCGTACGGATCAAAGCATGGTCCGGGGTATCCGTATAAATTTCAATGCGGGCAGGCGCAATCGATAAAAGCGGTGCAATCGTGACAGAGTCAATATAGACAGGGTGGTTGGACAGAAGCCTGCGGTCAATCAGCCCATCCAGTTCTTCCCTCGTCATTTCCCGGAATTGGCCGTTGTAAAATTTCACCTGTTCCCCGAGGCAGAGCTTTATTTTTTCTCTTTTTGGTTCTTTTTGCTTCAAGTAATCCCTCAAGCTTTGCACAAAAATCTGGTATTCCTGTTCCATTTTGTATTCGTCAATCGCAATACCGATGTATCGGTCAAGGCAGTCAAAATAGCCTTTTAAGCGGAACGTCAGCACGGAAGCGAGCGGCAATGTGCGCGATTCGCCAACCAGCGGTGCGACCGCCCCTTCGATGGCGGCACGTTCTTCAATCCCGCCCGCCATATCCGTCAGCTCCGGCCGCTCTCCTTTCAGCATGCCGGCCACGATTTCGAGTATCCGGTTTTGCTCTTCTTTCGCCCGAAAAAAATAGGCTTGTTGCAATTGATTGCAAATCCACTCGTTTCTTTTTTTCTTCATGATAAAATCTGCAACGGCCGCCTGCAGTTCCTTTTTACTGCCGGCCGCTTCCACCACATAATGTATTTTCCCATGCAGCACTGCTTCCCGGATTTTCACAGCGCGCCCTTTTTCCTTTGCAAAATATGCTTTTATCCATAATGCATCATCCTTGTCCCTGATCAGGAATTCCAATCCAAGCCCCCCCTGTACGGTAAAACATGCTCGTTTGCTTTACCTTATGTATATGAAGGGGCACCGGCAAATAGAAGGCGGCAAAGCGTTACGAAATGAAAAAGGCGGGCCCCCTTCATATAAGGGTCAGGCCCGCTGGTTCGGCCCCTCCATCCGGACAGGGACGCTTAAATATTTAATGCGCTCAAGGATGCGCGCGGCTTTCAATTCTTCCTTTTCCCCGCGCTGGGTATAAGTGAAATGGTATTCTAAATCCTCATAGCTGAAATTGGATGTAAAAAAAGTGGGAAGGTCTTCCTGCATCCTGTATTGGAGAATCGGGCCGAGCACTTCATCCCGCGTCCAGCTCGAGTTCGTTTCCGCGCCGATATCATCCAGCATCAATACGGGCACTTGTTTCACCATATCCAGCTTTTCCCCGGTGGAGTGGTCGCCGATGGAATCCTTCATTTCGCGGAAAAACTCGGGCACATACACAATTAAAGAAGAGACCTGTTTCCGGTCCGCCAGCTCGTTCGCAATCGCACCAAGCAAATACGATTTCCCGACGCCGAAATTGCCGAATAAATATAACCCCTTCATTTTTTTGCCCGGCTCGTATTCACGGACAAAGCGATGCGCAAAATCGTATGCATCCAGGCGCCCCGTTTGTTCAAGGAAAAAATCACCAAAGGATGCCGCCAGTATTTTTTTCGGCATGTGCATGCTTTGGATCAGCCTGCGCGTTTTATTGCGCTCATCCTCCAATATTTTCTTCTGGCACCTTTTATAGTGGATCTCAATATTGCCATGTTCAATAACAAGTTCCGGCACATACCCTTTCATCATATTCACGCATTCGCCAAGGCTTTTGCACCGGCTGCAATTTTTTTCCTGTGAAATGAATTCGTATAGTTTCATCCAGCTTTTTTCAATCATCGATCTTGTGACTTCGCCGCGGTGTGCATCCAAAAAAGCGCGGACGTCGGGATGCGTGATGATTTCCTGCTTCATTTCTTCATAACGCTTGCGGAAACCGGGATTGGATGAAAGCCTTTTGAGCGTCTCGTTTATGTTTTCCACTGCCTTCACCCTTTCTTGTATTGTTCACGTATTTTTTCAAGCCTTTTCCTTTTTTCTTCCAATGACTCCCCATCAGCTTGGACTGCGGCCGCAGCGGTTTTTTGGTCTTCTTTTTTAAACCAGTCCGGCAGCTTCTCAACACGGACCGGCTTTCTCCGCCCGGTGCCGTTTTTCTCTTTATTGTTCAGCCATTGTTTGTACTGGCGGTCTTCTTTTTTGGCAAACGCCATCGCTTCCTTAGCGGTTTTCAGTTTTTTGCGCGCCCAGTGGGAGGCCACTTTTTCCAAATAATTTTTCGACAGTTTCATATCGGTTTTAAATAAAACATATTGGATCAATACATTTACAACCCCGAGGGGAAGCTGCTGGGCAAACATGACTTCTTCAATGGCGAAAAGATCTGCTTTCGCCGGTTCGCTGCCGCCTGAAAAATCGATCAGCATTTGTCTCGGGGAAGTCGTTTCCAGGTAGCGGAGGAATTTCTCCTCATCGTTTTCCGGCTCTTTTTGTTCTTTCGCATCCGTTTCTGGCTGGAAGCGGTCAACAAGGCGCGGCAGTTCATCATGATGCTCAATCTGGAACCAGCTGCGCGCGATTTTCCGCAAATCCTCCACCCGGATTTCCAAGTCCGCCGTCAATGCCTGGAGTAAAATTTTCTTCATGTCTAGTTCATTTAAACCGTATAAAAATGAAAGCTTGACAATCGCTTCCCTTACTTCCGGCGTGATGGCGCGCAGCGGAATCAGGTCGTCACGCAAGTTTGCATATAAAAGGTCAAAATTGAAATGGGTGTTTTCGATTTTAATGACCGGGGCGGCGTTTTTTTCGATATAGCGGCGGTTTTCCTCCAGCCGGCTGAGTTGCTGCGCTTCTGCGTCATTCAGCACTTCGGGGCCGATTTTTGCGGCATACACATCCTGGAATGAGCGGGTGATGTCCCGGTACTCGCCCGGTTCTACGGCACGGTCGGAAAAGAAGTTTTTCAACCGCAGGAAATGTGTCCTGCCGAGCTGCCGGTACAGGAAAACATTTAACAAACCATCGTTAAAAAACTGTTCCGGGGACAGGGGCGGCTGCAGTTCGTATATAAACATGCGGATGTCGTCCGTTTGTTTCATATATGTTTTCAAAAGCCCGATGCCTTCAAGTTTCAGCCGGGCTTCGTAAATTTCGGACAGATTCATGGACAAAAAGCTCATCAGATGGTAATGGTTCCAGTCTTCAGACCAGAGCCGGCCGACTTCCACTTCATTCCACAGTGTCATATACAGGCTGTAACATTGCGGCCCGATTAACGGCTGGTACAGGAGCGAAATGACCTTTTGATCATAATCCTGGAGCAGGCCGTTCGACGATGCGCGGTAACGGTCAACCGGCTGTATTTCATTCCATATCTGTTTCATAAAAGGCACTCCGTTTAAGCATTCTTGTTGAGCAGTTCTTTCAGTTCATCGAGAAAAACATTCAAATCTTTAAACTGGCGGTAAACGGAAGCAAAGCGGACATAGGCCACTTCATCCACTTTTGACAGCCTGTCCATGACCATTTCCCCGATCAGGGTGGAACTGACTTCTGTATATCCTTGCCTGCGGATTTCTTTTTCGATCTCCATGGAGATTTTTTCAAGCTGGTCCAGCGACACAGGCCGTTTTTCACACGCTTTAATCAGCCCGCGCAAAATTTTCTCACGGTTAAATTCTTCGCGGTTGCCGTCTTTTTTCACGACAATGAGCGGGGTTTCTTCCACTTTTTCAAACGTGGTGAAGCGGTAAGAGCAGTCTTCGCATTCACGCCTTCTGCGGATGGAACGGCCTTCGTCGACCGGCCTTGAATCGATCACACGCGTATTGTTGCTATGGCAAGACGGACATTTCATATGAACCCCCCGTTCAGATACATTCTTATTACCATCATATATAAAAGAAGGCGAATAGACAACAGATTGCCATTAGAAAAACGGGATGAAAAATCACCCCGCACGTTTTTGGAAAGCTTCTGTACCTGTTGCGGCACCGAATGCCGGCCTCGGGCTTCCTTCCGCCGCCATAAAGGATCCCTGACGTTTTATGAACCGCCATTTTTTACTTCCGGCCGTAGTGGATCCACAGCCTGTTTTCCTTTTCTTCCATTTTAATTCCCCGAAAGCCGGCGGCAAGTTTTTCTTTTTGCGCGCTGAAGTCATTCATCGGGATCGGGGTGACTTCCCGGCAGGCAGGCGGAACCGGTTCGTACAGGTCTTTCACGAATACATAGCGCGTAAGGCCGCCGTATTTTTCGGTCAGGGCCGCAATTTGCATGCCCTGTGCAAATTTATCTTTCAAGCTGGGCATGTTAAAGGGCGCGACCGTACAGCAAATATAGCGGAAGGAATGCCCTTCCTTTCCGAGTTCTTCCATAATCACGCCGGCGAGTATTTTTTGCAGACGATTGCCGCGATACGCCGGCAGCACAACGGAAATTTCCTGATAGATGACTTTTGCCAATTCACTGCCGGATAATCCGATATCAATCCCGAGGTGTTCTTCATCAACAGGCGGAACAAGCAGCGCCCGGAAAGCGATTAAATCATTCATCTATTGGCCAACAGCGTTTAGGCTCCCTGTTCCAGCCGTTTTCAACAATTACCCGATAAAGGAAACGGAGCAGGCTGGTTCTGCTCCGTTCGTGTCAGGCAATATTGATTTTTCCGGTCTCTTCCATTTTTTCTGCGACGAGCTGCGCCAGTTGTACGACACGGCAAGAATAGCCCCATTCATTATCGTACCAGGCCAGTACCTTGACTTTGCGCCCTTCCATGACCATCGTGGACAAGCCGTCGACAATGGCCGAATACGGATTTGTCGTATAATCGGAAGAAACGAGCGGCACTTCTGTATAGTCCAAAATGCCTTTCAGCGAACCTTTCGCCGCCGCCTTAAATGCATCGTTCACTTCGTCTGCCGTCACTTCTTTTTTCAAATCGACGACAAGGTCCACCAGTGATACATCCGGGGTCGGAACGCGCAGCGCCATGCCGTGCAGTTTCCCTTTCAGCTGCGGGAGGACAAGGCCTAACGCTTTTGCCGCCCCGGTTGTCGTCGGAATGATCGATTCGGCACAGGCCCGGGCACGCCTTAAATCTTTATGCGGATTGTCGGTATTGTTCTGGTCATTCGTATAAGAATGGACCGTTGTCATCAGGCCGTTTACAATCCCGAATTGTTCATCAAGCACTTTCGCGACCGGCGCCAGGCAGTTTGTGGTGCAGGAAGCGTTCGAGATAATATGATGCCGTTCGATATCTAAAACGTTTTCATTTACCCCTAAAACAATGGTGGCATCCTCATTCTTTCCGGGTGCTGTCAGCAGCACTTTTTTCGCGCCTGCCTGGAGATGGAGCGCGGCTTTTTCCCTCGCATTAAATTTTCCCGTTGCTTCAATCACCACATCGATATCCATTTTCCCCCATGGCAGCCGGGCCGGATCACGCTCCGCCAAAAGCCGGATGCGTTTGCCGTTTACAATGAGTGCTTCCTCTCCCTCTTCCGCTTCCACTTCCCCCGGAAATACGCCGTGGATGGTGTCATATTTAATCAAATGTGCCAGTGTTTCCGCCGGATAGCAGGCATTCACCGCCACAATATTTAAAGTGTCATCCATCATGGCTTTTCTGAAAACCATCCTGCCGATGCGGCCGAGGCCATTAATCGCAATTTTTGTTTCCACAGTGCAGACAACTCCTTCGAATAATAAATGACATACTTTTAATCCATTATTCATCAATTAGTATATCATATTTTAAAAGTTATGTAGCGTTATTTCCCTATTTTTGTATAAAAAAAACCATGATGTACCCCATCATGGAACGAGCTGCCAATCTGACACGATTTTTTCAAGCTGCTGCTTTGTTTCCTCCGGGCTGCCATTGTTGTCGATCACCGCATCCGCCAATGCCTTTTTTTCGCTCAGCGGCATCTGCGCCCGGATCCGCATCTGCGCTTCTTTTTCTGAAAGGCCGTTGCGGGCCATTAATCTCTTTAATTGCGTTTCTTCATCCACGTAAACGAGGATGGTGCGTTCAACCATATAGGTAAGCCGGCTTTCAAACAGGAGCGGGATATCCAGAAAGACGGTTTTTTCCCCATTTTCAATTGCCCGGTCCTTTTCCCGCGTCATCCAGGCGCGGACTGCAGGGTGGACAATACTGTTCAGTTTCATCCGGAGTGCTTCATCCGCAAAAATGAGTGCCCCGAGTTTTTTACGGTCAATCGTGAGATCTTCCAGCAAAATCCCTTCGCCGAACGCTTCAATGATTTGTTCATATGCCGGTTCGCCGGGTTCGACAACTTTTCTTGCGGCAATATCCGCATCGACAATCGTAAACCCTTTTGCTTTCAGCATCTTGGACACCGTGCTTTTGCCGCTTGCAATCCCGCCTGTTAAGCCGATAATCTTTGCCATATTCCCACCTGCCTTGTTAAAACTTGCATATACCGATCAAAATGAGGAGAACACCTGGTATAAAGGAAATTTTCCGGATCCATTGCAGCCGGGAAAACAGCATGCCGAGCCGGATGCCGGAAGAGACAAGCAAAAAGCTCATGCCGGCAACAAGGAAACTGAGCAGAAACGGGGAATAGCCCATGATGCCCGCACCGATCCCGGCGCCAAATGCATCGAGCGAGAGCGCAATCCCGAGCATGACCGCTTCGATTCCGGTAATGGCCCCGGAACGGTCAAAATCCGCGCTCATCGGTTTTTTCAAAATATGGATGACGACGCCCAAAAAGCGGATTTCAAAGTTGAGCACGACTTTTTCCCCGGGTTCTTCTTCTTTTTCGTCGTTTGACCGGAAAAACTGGATCATCACCCATCCCCCGATCAAAATTAAAATCACGCCGCCAATCCGGTTTGCCGTTTCTGGGCGAATCCAGTGGAGCAGGCTCTTCCCGAACAGCACGGAAAGAAATAAAGAGGCCCCCGAACAAACGGCGATGATGAGAAGGGACTTAAGCGGAATCTTCATCTTCCGCAGCCCGTATGTAAAACCGGTGCTGAAATTATCCATGCTGACCGCCAATGCCAATAGCAAAATCGAAAGCCGGAAATCCACGGCCATCGCCCCTTCCGTTTTGCATCGCTGCTATCAGTGTATGGAGGGGGCCTGACCAATGTTCATCCCGTTATCTGCGTTTCTTTTGGCAGTTCGGGCAGTAATGGGTGCCGCGGCCTGCTGTAACCATCTTTTCAATCGGGGTGCCGCATTTCCGGCACGGCTCCCCTTTCCGGCCGTAAACATACAGTTCGAGCTGGAACATGCCCATCTGCCCTTGTGAATTTACATAGGAACGGACCGTGCTGCCGCCTTTTTCAACGGCTTCCTGCAGCGTTTGGATGATCTCGCTGTGTAAAAGATGCACGTCTTTTTTTGTCAGCGACTTTGCTTTCCGCTCCGGAAAGATGCGGGCGCGGAACAAGGCTTCGTCCACATAAATATTCCCTAGCCCGGAAATGACCGTCTGATCGAGCAAACAGGATTTGACATTGCGTTCCGTTTTCTTTAATTTGCCGTATAAATATTTTTCCGTAAACGCATCGGATAACGGCTCAGGGCCGAGTTTCGAAAGCGGGAGCGAGGACAGTTCCTCTCCCTTTAAAAACAGATGCATCGTCCCGAATTTGCGGACATCTTTGTACCTTAGTTCCTTCCCGGATTGAAAATGAAAAATCATATGCGTATGCTTTTCAACCGGCTCATTTTGGCCATAAACCCGGTACCGCCCTTCCATGCGCAAATGGGAGACAAGTGCATAATGGTCCGTGTAAAAAATGAGAAATTTGCCGCGCCGCCCGAGCGAACGGATCGTTTCACCGGCCAGGGCATCGGCAAACGCCTCTGTGCTAAGCGGCTTTTTGACCATTTTCGGTAAAAGCACCGTTACGCTTTCAATCGTTTCGCCGGCAACGAGCTGTGCCAGCGTTCTTCGTATCGTTTCCACTTCCGGTAATTCCGGCATTGCTTTTTCCTCTTTTCTTTCTTTGTTGCCTGCAGCTATTTTGCATCAAACCAGGTCGGCCCGTATGCGGAATCCACTTTCAGGGGAGCAGCGAGATCTACGGCATGCTCCATCACTTCCGGCACAATTTCTTTCAGCACTTCAATTTCTTCTTCCGGCGCTTCGAAAATCAGCTCGTCATGGACCTGCAGCAATAGCCGCGCCCGCAGCTTTTCTTTTTTCAGCCTTTTTGCCATATCGATCATCGCTTTTTTAATTATATCGGCTGCGCTTCCCTGGATCGGGGTATTCATGGCCGTCCTTTCAGCAAAACTGCGCAAGTTGAAATTCCGGCTTGAAATTTCCGGCAAGTAACGCCGCCGCTTTAAAAGGGTGGAGACATAGCCTTTTTGCTTGGCTTCCCTGACAGTTTCATCCATATATTCCTTGACGCGCGGGTAGGATGCAAAATACCGCTTGATAAATTCGCCGGCTTCCTTGCGGGTAATGCCGAGATTTTGCGAAAGCCCGTAGTCGCTGATGCCGTATACGATCCCGAAGTTGACCGCTTTTGCCTGGCGCCGCATCTCAGGCGTTACTTCTTCCGCTTTTACATGGAAAACTTCCATCGCCGTTTTTGTGTGGATATCCATGCCTTCGCGGAACGCTTCAATCAGCTTTTCATCGCCGGAAATATGGGCGAGCACCCGCAACTCTACCTGCGAGTAATCCGACGAAAAAATGAGCCAGCCTTCTTCCGACGGGACAAACGCCTGGCGGATTTTCCGGCCTTCTTCCATTCGGATCGGGATATTTTGCAAATTCGGATCCGTCGAGCTGAGGCGGCCGGTTTGCGTCAAAGCCTGGTTAAAACGCGTATGGACTTTGCCATCCCGGTGGACCACTTTTAAAAGCCCCTCAATATAGGTGGACTGCAATTTCCCAAGCTGCCGGTAATGAAGGATTTCCCTGACGATTTCGTGGGCAGGTTCCAATTTTTCCAGCACATCGGCAGACGTGGAGTATCCCGTTTTTGTTTTTTTAATGACCGGCAGCCCCATTTTTTCAAAAAGAATGGTGCCAAGCTGCTTCGGCGAATTGATATTGAATTCAGTGCCGGCCATACTGTAAATCCGCTGCTCAATCTCATGGAGCCGGAGTTTAAATTCTTCACCCATTTCTTTTAAACGGTCCGTATCGACTTTCACGCCGATGTATTCCATATCCGCCAGAATAAGGGACAGCGGGAGCTCGAGTTGTTCAAACAGTTCAAGCTGGCCGTTGTCTTTGAGCGCTTTTGTGCAAGGTTCGCAAAGGGCATCAATCGCTTCCGCTTTCCGGGAAATATGCTCGGCATACCGTTTTTCCCCGGGCAGCTTCCGTTTCGCGCCTTTTCCGTAGACGGCCTCATCGGTTTCCACATTCCCATAATCATGCGTTTTTGCCACCGAAGCAAAATCTTCGACCGTATCGGAAGGATTCAAAAGATAAGAAACGAGCAGCAGGTCAAAGCCGGTCCCGCGCAGTTCCATGCCGTACCGCCTCAAAGCGACAATCGAACGTTTTGCATCATAGACGTGCTTGATTTTGCTTTCATCTTCCACCCATTTTTTGAACGCTTCGGAAGCAAGTGCGTCTTCCGCCCGGAGGAAAAAGAGCCCTTTTTCGTTTTTTAAACCGAACCCGATGATCTCGCCCGTATGGTAATTTTCATCGAGGATCTCCACATAAAAAGAAGAGACATCCGCAAACAAGTTGTCCGTAATGTCTTCGGCGATTGAAAAAGAAATAGCTTCCAGTGCCGGTTTTTCTTCCGTCCGGGCGCCCCCGCCCATTTTTTCAAGCATCGATTTAAAGCCCAATTCCTGGTACAAATGCCGCAATTTTTCCGGGTCGGCGTGCCTGTATGCCGCCTGTTCAATGGAAATCGAAAGCGGAATGTCGCGGTGGATGGTGGCGAGTTCTTTGCTCATCAGCGCCTGTTCTTTGTGCGCCTCCAATTTTTCCTGCAGTTTTTTTCCAGATACTTCCCCGATATGGCTAAGCAGCTCTTCCACCGTCGGGAACTGTTTTAACAGCTTAATGGCTGTTTTTTCCCCGATCCCCGGCACGCCGGGAATGTTATCGGATGAATCACCCATCAGCCCTTTCATGTCGATGATCTGGTGCGGCTTTAACCCGTATTTTTCCTCGACATGCGCCGGCGTGTAGGCTTCCATATCGGTGATCCCTTTACGTGTAATCATGACCGTTGTTTTCGGCGAGACTAGTTGCGTCATATCTTTGTCGCCGGAAATGACTTTAACAGTAAACCCTTCTTCTTCCGCTTTTTTCGACAGGGTGCCGATAATGTCATCCGCTTCGTAATTTTCCAGTTCATACCGTTCAATCCCGTGGGCATCGAGCAGTTCCCGGATCAGCGGGAACTGCTCGGACAGTTCCGGCGGGGTTTTTTGACGCGTTCCTTTGTATTCGCTGTATGTTTCGTGGCGGAAGGTCGTTTTGCCGGCATCAAACGCCACCAAAATATGCGTCGGCTTTTCTTCTTCCAATATTTTGGTAAGCATCATCGTAAAGCCGTACACCGCATTTGTATGTATGCCTTTGTCATTGTTTAAAAGCGGCAAAGCAAAAAACGCTCTGTAGGCAATGCTGTTTCCATCAATTAAAATCAATTTTTTCAAAACCAAAACCTCCCGGAAAAATGGAGAATATCCGTTCATATTCCTTTCCCCATTTTACCATGATTCGGCGCAAAGGAAAAATCGCGGCGCTTTTAGTATGTGTCAAGTTTTTCTCGACAAGGTTTAAATATCGGGTATTCCAAGACACTCTTTTTGTACACTTTCGGCTACCGTGCTTTACTT
>NZ_ALAS01000112.1 GCF_000290615.1 Heyndrickxia coagulans DSM 1 = ATCC 7050 | reverse complement strand
GTCAAGCGACCAGCGATGTCATGAAAAATATGGCATGAGATCAAAATTAAATTTCACTTATTGGTGTCCAAAATATTGACTTAAATCCAGCGTATAAGCTAAAAGAACAGGGGAAACAACTTGTGAAAATTGATAAGTGGTTTCCCTCCACTAAGAAGTGTTCTTGTTGTGGTGCAGAAAAACCTGTGAAACTATCTGAACGCACCTACCGTTGTTCGTGCGGTTATGTGGCAGATCGCGACTATAATTCAGCAATCAATATCAAAAATGAGGGATTACGCTTATTCGCGTTATCATAAGTAACAAAACTCTTGGAACAAGAGGGTTAGCTCGGTCAGTTTTCGTTGGCTAGTAAAAGCAACGATAAGTCGAGAAGCCCCCACTTCAATCAAACCGTAAGGTTGATAAGTGGAGGGTAGTTCACCATACAGGCGGACGATGCTCTGCCGGCATTTTGTTTCCGGCTTTTCCCACATGAAAACATCCGCCAAAATACAGTACAATCGCATGAAAGGATGTGTGTTGATGCGGCTTGCTGCATTTGTTCCGATTGCCATTTTACTCGGGATGATTGTTCCGCCGTTATATACGGTTGCTGTCGGGGAACCGGTCAAATTGCGAATGGAGCCGGTGGACCCGACGGATGCCTTCAGGGGCGATTATATACAGGTGAATCTTGAAGCGGAAACGGTGCCGGAAAGCCGCCTGGACCGCAGTGCCATCGAGTATTTTGCGCGCCATAAAGGCGGGGAGCTGACCGTGTATGCCCTGCTTAAAAAAGATGAGGCAGGCATCTGCCATGTGAAAACCGTATCCGCCGAAAAGCCGCGGGGCGGAATATATTTAAAAGGGAAAGCTTGGGAAGACGGCGATCAAAAAGTGTATATTGATTATCATCTTGACAAATTTTTTGTGCCCCAGCATGCCGGAAAAGAAATCGAGCAGGCGGCAACAAAAGGGCGCGCTGTAGCAGTGGTGAAAATTTACCGCGGCCGTGCCGTTATCACGAATCTCGTAACCGAGTGACGGCTACCCGGCCGAATGCCTGCCGCATGTTTTTTCGCCCATAAAGGAAATGCCGGGTGAAAAATTCCCCTGTATCCGCACCCGGTGCACGTTCCATCAAGCGCCATTGGCTTGGAACCGCAGCGTGCCGTTTTATTTTACAAAAAATGGAAGGCCGGAAGCTTATTCAATATGCAAATTTTGCCCGGACAGTGTTTTCACAACCGTGCACCGGGCCGCTTTTCCTTCCGCAGCTTTACTTGGAAAGCAATGGAACGAAAGCCTATGTGAAACTCTTTCTTGAAATTTCGGGTGAAAAGGGTCAAAATAGCTTATAGTAAAACAGTCATCACCGTATTTTTGAGAGAGGGGCCGCTTTGGACATGGAACAGCAACCATACATACATGATCCGGAAGTTGTGGCACAGATTGAAAAAGATTTGCGTTACATATCCGGCATTGTCAAGCAAAAGGGCCGTGAATTATTAAGCGATTATAAAATTACGCCGCCGCAGTTTCTGGCGCTTCAATGGCTTTTTGAAGAAGGCGACATGACGATCGGGGAACTGTCGAACCGGATGTATCTGGCTTTCAGCACAACGACGGACCTGATTGACCGGATGGAAAAAAATGAACTCGTCAGGCGCGTAAAAGATCCGCATGACCGGCGGGTTGTCCGCATTCATTTACTGGAAAAAGGGCGGGTATTAATCGGCGAAGTGATCCGGAAACGGCAAGCTTACCTGCAGGGTGTGCTGAGCCATTTTTCACCGGATGAGCTGGTCAAATTAAAAAGCAACTTGCTGCAGTTGCATCAGGAAATGAAGACAGAATGAGGCGAGAAGTTTGAATGCACCAATAGGCGTGATTGATTCGGGGGTTGGCGGCCTGACCGTGGCAAAGGAAATGATGCGCCAGCTTCCGAATGAGACCATTTATTATGTGGGCGACACAGCACGATGCCCGTACGGACCGCGGCCGGTGGAAGAAGTCAAAAAATTCACCTGGCAGATGATCCGTTTTCTGATGGACAAACAAATTAAAATGCTGGTCATCGCCTGCAATACGGCTACGGCAGTGATTTTGGACGAAGTCAGGGAAGAGCTGAAGATTCCGGTTCTCGGCGTCATTTATCCCGGCGCGCGGGCCGCTTTAAAACATACAAAAAATTTCCGGATCGGCGTGCTCGGCACGGTCGGCACGATTAAAAGCCAGGCGTATGAACGGGCGTTAAAAAGTATCAATAAAAAAGTCAGGATTACAGCGCTTGCCTGCCCGAAATTTGTCCCGCTTGTGGAAAGCGGCCAGTACAACAGCCCGATTGCCAAAAAAATTGTCGCCGAAACCTTGTATCCGATCCAAAATTGCGGCATTGACACAGTCATTCTCGGGTGTACCCATTATCCGCTCCTCGGGCCGATTATCAAAAACGTGATGGGCGCGGGCGTTTCGGTCATCAGTTCCGGGGAGGAAACCGCGCGCGAAGTAAGCACGCTTCTTTACTTCCACGACCTTTTTAATATGGAAGACACGCGGCAGAAGCACCGCTTTTACACCACCGGCTCGAGCAAAATATTTGCCGCGCTTGCATCAGACTGGCTTGAACAGGATATTACTTGTGTGGAAACCATTCAATTGGGGGAGACGCTCTCCTGATTGGATGGTTTTTTGTTTTGCCTTAGCCCAAGTCCGCATAGAAACGGCAATGGCCGACATGGTTGCGGATTTTGTTAAACAGATGTTTTTAAACATTAATATTTCGTGCATATCAAGCGTTTCATGGACGCCCAGTGTCTGGTCCAAATCAATCTCTCCTGTTCAGCTGTATTTTTATTATGGAAAAGCGTGCCGTTTTTATTCTGCCCCGGAAATTTTTGCATGTCCGGTCTAAATTTGCGGAAAGCCAGTATACATAGTAGTACAAACAGTCTTCGGGAGGGGAAAGGGATGGCAAAAAAGATAAAGGCAGCCGGCAAGTTTGCCCTGGCGCTTGCGGCATGCGGCATCTGGATCTCGGGTTGCAGCCTGCTGCCTGAGAAGCAGCCGGAAAAAATCGATCCGCATCAAAGTGTTTCTGTAAAAGATGGGACCAAACAAACCGCAACAGCAAAGAAAGGGCAGGTGCTGACAGAACTGTATTTGATTGACAAAAATGGTTATGTCGTTCCGCAAACGATCGCCTTGCCTGAAAGCAAAAGCATTGCAAAACAGGCACTGGAATACCTCGTGCAGGACGGCCCGGTTTCCAATTTGCTGCCGAACGGCTTCCGCGCGGTGCTTCCTGCGAATACGCAGTTGTCGGTAGATGTGAAAGACGGTTTGGCGACGGTCGATTTTTCGGGGGATTTTAAAGACTATCAAGCGCACGATGAACAAAAAATATTGGAATCGGTCACATGGACGCTGACCCAGTTCGACTCCATTCAAAAAGTCTCGCTTAAAATGAACGGCAAAAAACTGAAGGCGATGCCGGTTGCAGGGACACCGGTAAGCCCGGGCGGTTTGACAAGGGAAGCAGGCATCAATACAGATACAAAGTATGTTGCCGATATTACAAATACCCATCCGGTCACCGTTTATTATTTGGCGGAAACAGGCGGACAAAGCTATTATGTGCCGGTAACAAAGCGTGTTGCGAACAGCAGCAAGGACGATGTGGCAGCAGCGGTTGAAGAACTGGTCAAAGGTCCTTCCCCGGGTTCCCATCTTGTGTCCGGATTCATGGACGATGTCAAACTGAAGAAACAGCCGGAAATTGCAAACGGGAAAGTGACGCTTGATTTTAATAAAGAAATTTTAGGGAGCCTCGATAAAAAGATGATCTCAAACGAAGTGCTGGAGCCGCTCGTCCTGACGCTGACAGAGCAAAAAGGGATTAAAAGCGTTGCAGTCGAAGTGGACGGCAGTACAAAGGTTGTTACGGAAGACGGAAAATCGGTTTCAGAACCGGTGACAAGGCCGGAAAAAGTCAACACGGGTAGTTTTTAGCATCGTTTTTTTGTTATACTATAGAATATGAGACAAAAGGGGTAGCCAGACTACCTCTTATTTGTATCGTGCATACATACTACATTTCCGGTAAAGGGGGAGAAAATTGGCGGCTGTTTTAATTGCAACAAAAAACAAAGGCAAAGCAAAAGAATTTGCAGCTTTATTTTCCCGGTTCGGGCTCGAGGTTAAAACGCTTTTGGATATGGAAGGCGCACCGGACGTAGAGGAAACGGGGAAAACGTTTGAAGAAAATGCGATTTTAAAAGCGGAAGCGGCGGCCAATGCATACGGCATGATGGCGATTGCCGATGATTCGGGGCTTATGATCGATGCGCTTGGCGGCAGGCCGGGGGTTTTTTCTGCACGCTACGCAGGGAAAGAGAAAAATGATGAGGCAAACATCGATAAGGTGCTTTCCGAGCTTGAAGGGGTACCGAATGAAAAACGTACAGCTTCTTTCTATTGTGCACTTGCGGTTGCGCGCCCCGGAAAAGAAACATTTACGGTTTCCGGAACGCTTCAGGGAAGGATCACGCGGGAAAGGATCGGAGAGAACGGATTCGGGTACGATCCCATTTTTATGCTTTCGTCCGGAAAAACGCTTGCCCAGCTTTCTGCCGAAGAAAAAAATAAAATCAGCCACCGTGCCCATGCACTGGCGAAACTTTCGGATGCACTGTATTCGATTTTAGGGGAGGAAGGCAAAAAATGAAACTGCTGATTGCAAGTGACAGCCACGGACTTACGGAAGAGCTGCTCGAGCTTAAACGGCGGTACGTTGGGGAAATGGACGCGATGATCCATTGCGGCGATTCGGAGTTGCGTGCGGACGAGGAGGCCATCCGGGACTTTTTAACCGTGCGCGGCAATTGCGATTATGAGCGGAAATTTCCGCTTGATATCACGAAAGAAATTGGGGACAGCAAAATATTTGTCACCCACGGCCACCATTATAATGTAAAAATGACCCTGTTGAATTTGTCTTATAAAGCAAAAGAAGTGGGGGCGGATTTTGTTTTTTTCGGGCACTCCCATATTCTCGGTGCCGAGCTGATTGAAAATACTCTTTTCCTGAATCCCGGCAGCCTTTTGATGCCAAGGGGCAGGACGGAACGGACGTATGCGATTGTGGAGAAAAACGGAAATACGATCCGTGTTTCATTTTATACGGACAAGCACCGCGAACTTGAGGATTTACGCCAGGAATTCTCGTTATGACGCCGGGAACTCCGGCTGCAGAGCAAGGCGGGTACGAAGCCGGGCCAATCCGGTTGCGGAAACCGCTGCCTGCTGCTGCACCCGCCCGTTGCAGGAAAAAATCGTGTTTTTTTCAAATTCATGATTGACATTTGCCCACCTGCTGATTAAAATGAAATATGTTCGTAACAAACCTTATAAGGTTTGTTTTCAAGTGATTTTTGATTGAAATGGAAAATATTTGACAACAAACCATTTTAAAGTGTCCCAGTAGCTCAGCAGGATAGAGCATCGGCCTTCTAAGCCGCAGGTCGGGGGTTCGAATCCCTCCTGGGACGTAGCGTATAACCGCAAAAAGGCCGGGCAGTAGGGATTTTCCCTTGTTGCCCGGCCTTTTGTGTAAAATGGCGGAAAGAGCAGTTATGATTTTTGCCCTTCTTTTTCCAGTTCTTTCATTTCTTTATGGGTTTGCGGAAATCCGTTTGCGATCCATTCGGAACGGTATGTGGAGTCCAGCTGTGTAAGTCCTTTTTCTTCCGGCACTTTGTCTGCATCCACACTTTCCATCCGGTCGATTTTTTTGCTGTTTCTCATATCCGTGTCTTCCCAAGTTTCAGCCGAATCTTTTTGCCGTTTGTTGCAAGCGGCCATGGCCAGCACGGCTACCCCGGCGGAAAGCAAAGTGCCTGAAATCAGATTCATCGTTGACCTTTTCATCGAATCCCTCCGTCATGTGTAGACTTGTTATAGCTTTACCCCTTTTTTCTTCTTTTAAATCATCACAATATGTTTCAATCCTTTTTCATTTGGACAAACTATAAGTAAAACTGCCTGTTTAAGGGAGGAACTGGAATGCGGAATGCAATGGTTTTACTGGCAAAATTTATCACGTGCATCGTCGCTTTTGCGGTTGCGCTTGACTTCTTTTTCTATGCGACGATCACAGATATTTTATCGTTCAGCCTGCTTGTAACAATTGTGTCTTATGTTGTCGGGGATGTGCTCCTTTTACCGCGCATCGGGAACTGGAAAGCAACAGTTGTCGACTTTTTGCTTGTTTATGCCAGTGTCTGGATTTTCGGGAACGTGGTGCTTGACAATTATTTGCAAATTGCATGGGGCAGCATCATTGCCGCCTGCCTGATTTCGGCTGCGGAAGTATTCGTGCACAGGTTTTTGCAACATGATGCCCCAAGCGGCGAAAAAACGGCAAAAAGGCAAAACCAGCGCCTTGCTTACGGCACGGAAATGGCTGAGGAAGAGGACATTCACGATATCAGGCCGGATAAGAAATAAGCAAGCCGGACACGGAAGCTTTATGGCTTTCTGTGTTTGGCTTTTTTCATAATGGAAAGCCCCCCGGCAGTATAATCCCTTTGCAAAAAAACCGGTTCATGCTACACTAGTGACGATCTAAAAAAAGGCGGAATGGACAATGAAAAACGGAAAAAGCAATGTGGTGCCGTTCCCTCGTCTGAAAGAACGCCTCTTGGAGCGGGGACTCGAATCCATCAGCCAAAAAGAATATAAAGAAGCTGCCGCGCTGCTTCGCCAGGCACGCCGGCTTGACCATGACGATGGGGAGATCGGGACCGCCTACATGATTGCACTCTATGAAGCCGGCGATTATGAAAGAGCGAAAGAACAGGGCAGGCAAATGCTTCGTGAAGGAACCGGCGATTACTTCGAAATTCTCGATCTGTTTCTCATGATTCTTGTGCAGCTCGGTGAACATGAAGAAATCAGCAGCACCCTGCATGCCCTGCTGGAAGAAAAAGAAGCCCCGCCGGACAAGCTGGACCATTATGAAAAACTGCTCGCTTTCAGTGAAAAGCGGATGCAGATGCCAAAACCGGAACAGGAGCCCGGGCAGACAGGCCGCAAACTTTTTGAAACCGAGAACCAGGAAGAACAAATCTTGCGGGTTTCGCATCTGGTGCATGAAAATATACGCCCGTATCTCGATGAAATCCGGGCGTATATCCGGGATCCGGACGAACATCCGTTTATCCAGACCCTTTTGCTGAATGTTTTAAAAGAACAGGGGATCACGGATGAATTCGAAGTGCAAAAACTCGGCAAGGCTGGCGCCGTAAATCCCGCGCATCTTTTGCCGATTTTTGAAACGCAGCTGTACAATCTTTTGATTACGCGGCTTTCAAGGGATGTCGAACAAAAAAATCCGACCCTTTTTGCCCAAGTTAAAACGGTTTTGGATCGGCACTTTTTCCTGCTGTATCCGTTTGAACCGGAGCCGGAAGATCCCTCGCTGTGGGCGGCTGCCTATTACAGCATGGGCCTGAAGCTTTTCGGGCAGGAAGCGTATTTGGATAAAATCGCGATGTACTATTCGGTGGAGCCGGATGCGCTGCTTGAGGCCGTCCGCTATCTCGAAAGCCTTGAGGAAATTTCTTTGCCGAATCTGTAGGCTCATCATTGAAAGACAAAAAAGCTGTGTTATAATTAAATGGTTGTAAACTGTCTTTTTTCAATCCGTATTTGAAAAAAGCAATAGACAAGGGAATCAGGAAACAGACCCGGTCTATTTCCTATTATTACATTATTATTTATAGATTGTTGGAGGGAAAGGTATGTCAGCAAAATGGGAAAAAACTGAAGGAAACCAGGGGATCCTGACAGTTGAAGTAGATGCTGAAACGGTTGATAAAAGTCTGGATAAAGCCTTCAAAAAAGTAGTAAAACAAATCAATGTCCCGGGTTTCCGGAAGGGGAAAATCCCGCGTCCTTTATTTGAAAAACGTTTCGGTGTGGAATCTCTTTACCAGGATGCACTGGATATGATCGTGCCTGGCGAATACGAAAAAGCGATCGAAGAAACCGGCATTGAACCGGTCGATACGCCGAATATTGATGTCGAACAAATGGAAAAAGGCAAACCGTTAATCTTTAAAGCGACTGTTACCGTGAAACCGGAAGTAAAACTTGGCGAATACAAAGGCCTTGAAGTCGAAAAACCGGATACAGAAGTAACGGACGAAGACGTGGAAGAAGAATTGAAGAAACTGCAGGAACGCCTTGCCGAACTCGTGATCAAGGAAGACGGCGAAGCGGAAATGGGCGACACGGTTGTCATCGACTTCGAAGGATTCGTTGACGGCGAAGCGTTCGAAGGCGGATCTGCGGAAAACTATTCGCTTGAACTTGGGTCGGGCAACTTCATCCCGGGTTTTGAAGAACAATTAGTAGGCGTAAAAACCGGCGATGAAAAAGAAATCGAAGTCACTTTCCCGGAAGAATACCATGCTAGTGAACTTGCAGGCAAAAAAGCTGTTTTCAAGGTAAAAGTCCATGAAATCAAAGCGAAACACCTGCCTGAACTGGATGATGAATTCGCGCAGGATGCGGATGACGAAGTGGAAACGCTGGATGCATTAAAAGAAAAAATCAAAAAAGACTTAAAAGAATCGAAAGAACATGCGGCAAAACACGCGGTTGAAGATGCAGTGGTCGAAAAAGCAGCGGAAAATGCGGAAATGGACATTCCGGAAGCGATGATCAATACGGAATTGAACCGCATGCTGCAAGAATTCGAACAAAACCTGAGTGCCCAGGGGCTGAACCTTGAACTTTACTATCAGTTCTCCGGCCAGAATGAAGAAGCGCTCCGCAATCAGATGAAAGAAGATGCGGAAAAACGCGTCCGCTTTAATCTGACGCTTGAAGCGATTGCCAATGCGGAAAAGCTTGAAGTATCCGATGAAGAAGTGGATGAAGAACTGAAACGCATGTCCGAAATGTACGGCATGCCCGTTGAAGATATCAGGCGGGTGCTCGGTTCTACGGATGGCATCAAAGCCGATCTGAAAGCGCGCAAAGCGATCGATTTTCTTGTGCAAAACAGCAAAACTGTTGCATAATATAAATAGAAATACAAGGCACGGCACTGGCTCGTGTCTTGTTTTCTAACCTGCGGGCTGTGCCAAAAAAAAAATACATAGAAGCCTATACTGTAAGAGAAGCGCACCAGAAACTTAGCGGTGCAATTTTTCAGGATGGAGAAGAATATTTGTCTGGTTTTTGGGAAAATCTGGAGTAGACAGGAATTTTACATATGCATGGAGAATGATATAAGCAGTTTATTTCCTGCCACCATAGTTTTGTGATACAATCCATATACAAATCACAGCAAAAGGGGTTTGTATAATGGTAAGCGGGAGTCATGAAGGGTCCCTGTTATTTCAGGAACTGCCAATGGAGTGGAAGAAGTACAATATAAGGGGTGAATGGAATGTTCAAATTCAGCGATGAAAAACAGCAGTTAAAATGTTCTTTCTGCGGAAAATCGCAGGACCAGGTGCGAAAATTGGTCGCTGGTCCGGGTGTGTATATATGTGATGAATGCATTGAATTGTGCACGGAAATTGTTGAAGAGGAATTTGGCACGGAAGAAGAAGTGGAATTCAAAGACATTCCGAAACCGCATGAAATCCGTGAAATTCTTGCGGAATATGTAATCGGCCAGGAACAGGCGAAAAAATCGCTTGCGGTTGCCGTATATAACCATTATAAACGGATTAATTCCAACAGCAAAATTGATGAAGTAGAGCTGGCAAAAAGCAATATTTGCTTAATCGGGCCGACGGGGAGCGGGAAAACGTTGCTTGCGCAAACGCTGGCACGCATTTTGAATGTGCCGTTTGCGATTGCCGATGCCACATCGCTGACGGAAGCCGGCTATGTTGGAGAAGACGTCGAAAATATTTTGTTAAAGCTGATCCAGGCGGCTGATTATGATGTGGAAAAAGCGGAAAAAGGCATCATCTATATTGATGAGATTGATAAAATTGCCCGTAAATCGGAAAACCCTTCGATTACGCGCGATGTTTCCGGTGAAGGCGTGCAGCAGGCGCTCCTGAAAATTTTGGAAGGCACGGTTGCGAGCGTTCCGCCTCAAGGAGGGCGCAAACATCCGCACCAGGAATTTATCCAGATTGACACAACCAATATTCTGTTTATTTGCGGCGGTGCGTTTGACGGCATCGACCAGATCATTAAACGCCGCCTCGGCAAAAAAGTGATCGGTTTCGGCACCGATTTAAAAAATGACGAACTCGATGAAAAATCGCTCCTGAAGCAGGTACTGCCGGAAGATTTGCTTTCTTTCGGGCTGATTCCGGAATTCATCGGCCGCCTTCCGGTCATTGCCACTTTGGAACAATTGGACGAAGAGGCATTGATTAAAATTTTGACCGAACCGAAAAATGCGCTGGTCAAGCAGTATAAAAAAATGTTGGAACTCGACCATGTAGAATTGGAATTCGAACAGGATGCGCTGAAGGAAATCGCGAAAAAAGCGATCGAAAGAAAAACGGGTGCACGCGGCCTGCGTTCCATTATTGAAGGCATTATGCTCGATGTGATGTTCGACTTGCCGTCCCGGGAAGATATTAAAAAATGTATTGTCACAAAAGAATCCGTCCTGGACAAAGAATTCCCGCGACTTGTGCTGAAAGACGGCACAGTCATTGAAGGCAGCGACCAGACAAAATCGGCATAAATAAAACGGAGCCGGGCTGCCCGCCGGCAATCCGGCGTGAACATTCTTTTTGAGCAGGAACCGGCCTCCGGCAGCAGGGGCAAATATTCTCGGTATTGGCACAGCGCCGGCAAAATGAAAAGCGAAGCAGAATAAAGAAGCAAAGGGCGAGCGGTGCGCTTGCCCTTTTTTCTTCCACTTACCCGTTCCCGGTTTTCAGAAATCCCCGTTTATTCCCTCCGGCAGCCGGAGATACTAGGTAAATAAGGAAGCGGCATGATCAGGCTGCAACTGAAATGCTTGGAGGGAATAGGATGAATTGGACGGGGATTGCCTTATTGATCCAGTTATTTTTCGGGGTCATAATCGGGCTTTACTTTTGGAACTTGTTAAAAAGCCAAAAAACACAAAAAATGACGATAGACAGGGAATCGAAAAAAGAAATGGAACAGTTGCGGAAACTGCGGGAAATTTCTTTATCTGTGCCGCTTTCGGAACGCGTCCGCCCGGTAGCGTTCGCGGATATTGTGGGCCAGGAAGACGGCATTAAAGCGCTGCGGGCGGCGCTTTGCGGCCCGAACCCGCAACACTGTATCATTTACGGGCCGCCCGGTGTCGGCAAAACGGCAGCGGCCCGGCTTGTGCTTGAGGAAGCCAAAAAAAATCCGAAATCCCCTTTTCAACACGACGCTGTTTTTGTTGAACTGGATGCCACAACAGCCCGCTTTGATGAGAGGGGCATTGCCGATCCTTTAATCGGTTCCGTTCACGACCCGATCTACCAGGGGGCGGGCGCCATGGGTCAGGCCGGCATCCCGCAGCCGAAGCAGGGTGCGGTCACCTCTGCCCACGGCGGCGTCCTGTTTATTGATGAAATCGGGGAATTGCACCCGGTTCAAATGAATAAATTATTGAAAGTACTGGAAGACAGGAAAGTTTTTTTGGAAAGTGCGTATTACAATCCTGAAAACCGGGAAATTCCGCATCATATCCATGATATTTTCCAAAACGGGCTGCCTGCGGATTTCCGGCTGATCGGCGCAACGACCAGAACGCCGAACGAAATTCCGCCGGCCATCCGTTCGCGCTGCATGGAAGTGTTTTTTCGCGAACTTGACCGCAGCGAAATTAAACAGGTTGCAAAAAAGGCAGCTGATAAAATCCATATGGCAATCAGCGAAAACGGCCTGGACATTTTGGCGCAATATACCCAAAACGGCAGGGAAGCGGTCAATATGGTGCAAATTGCTGCAGGACTTGCGATCCAGGAAGGACAGGATTTTATCCGGGAGCAGGACCTGGAATGGGTGGCAACAGCCAGCCAGTTGTCGCCGCGCTATGAGAAAAGGGCCCCTGAACAGCCGGCGGCCGGCCTTGTCAACGGGCTTGCCGTAACCGGGCCGAACACAGGGATACTTCTTGAAATTGAAGTGGCGGCCATTCCGGCAAAAGAAAAGGGCAGCGTCAACATTACCGGGATTGTGGACGAAGAGAGCATCGGCGGCGAAGGGAAATCGGTCCGCAGAAAAAGCATGGCGAGAGGTTCCGCCGAAAACGTCATTACCGTTTTACGGACGATGGGTGTGCCCGCTGACCAGTATGACCTCCATGTCAATTTTCCGGGCGGGATTCCGGTTGACGGCCCTTCCGCCGGGATTGCGATGGCATGCGGCATTTATTCCGCCATTTATAAAATTCCTGTTGACCAGACAGCAGCCATGACAGGGGAAATCAGCCTGCACGGCAAGGTCAAACCGGTCGGCGGCGTGTATGCCAAAATAAAAGCAGCAAAACAGGCAGGCGCCAAAACGGTGATCATTCCTGCCGAAAACATGCAGGCCTCATTCAAGGAAATCACCGGCATTGCGATCGTTCCGGTCCGGCAGCTTGAAGAAGTCCTGGATATCGCATTAAAGAAACATTTTAACGACAATGCGCTCATAGGGGGTTAATGGACAGGCCCCCTAAAGACGTATCAAGATAGGGGTGCTGAGATGACAACACAATCCGCATACACAGTTCCTTTGCTTCCTTTACGGGGGATTCTTGTGTATCCATCGATGGTTTTGCACTTGGACGTCGGCCGGGACTACTCTGTACAGGCCCTTGAAAACGCCATGATGCATGGCAGCGAAGTTTTCATGACGACACAAAAAGACGTTTCCATCGAAGAACCAAAACAGGAAGATTTATACCAAACCGGAACGCTCACAAAAGTGAACCAGATGATGAAACTGCAGAACGGGACCATCCGCGTGCTCGTGGAAGGCGTGCGGCGCGCAAAAATTGTATCTTTTGAAGATGAAGGCACCTTCTATTCCGTCGAAGTCGAAACATTTGATGAGCGGTTTCTGCCGGATGCAGAAACGGAAGCGTTGATGCGCACGATGCTCGAATTTTTCAATCAGTACATCAGCCAGTCGAAAAAAATTTCGGGTGAAACCTTCCAGGCGGTCTCCGATATGGAAGACGGGGGCAAGGCGGCCGATATTATCGCATCCCATTTGCCGCTCCGCCTTCCGCAAAAGCAGGACATTCTCGAAACGATTGACATAAAAGAAAGAATTCGAAAGCTGATCGGGCTGATCAAAAATGAACAGGAAATTTTGCAGCTTGAAAAAGAAATCAGCCAGCAAGTGAAAAAGTCGATGGAGCGGACGCAAAAAGAATATTATTTGCGGGAACAAATGAAAGCCATCCAGAAAGAACTCGGGGATAAAGAAGGCAAAACGGCGGAAGTGCATGAGCTGCGCGAAAAAATTCTGAATGCCGGCATGCCCGAGCATGTGGCCAATACCGCGTTCAAAGAATTGGACCGGTATGAAAAAATTCCGGCCGCTTCGTCTGAAAGCGCGGTGATCCGCAATTATTTGGACTGGCTGATCACGCTCCCGTGGTCGAACGCTACAGAAGATGACCTCAACGTCGCAAAAGCGGAAAAGATTTTGAACGAAGACCACTACGGCCTTGAAAAAGTGAAGGAGCGCGTCCTTGAATACCTGGCGGTGCAGCAGCTGACCCGGTCGATCAAGGGGCCGATCCTTTGCCTTGCCGGGCCTCCGGGTGTCGGGAAAACGAGCCTGGCACGGTCAATTGCAAAATCTTTGGGCAGAAAATTTGTCCGCGTTTCGCTCGGCGGCGTGAGGGACGAATCGGAAATCCGCGGCCACCGCAGAACATATGTCGGCGCAATGCCGGGGCGGATCATCCAGGGCATGAAAAAAGCCGGCACGATAAATCCGGTTTTTTTGCTCGATGAAATCGATAAAATGGCCAGCGACTTTCGCGGCGACCCCTCAGCAGCGATGCTTGAGGTGCTTGATCCGGAACAGAACCATGCGTTCAGCGACCATTTTATTGAAGAGCCGTATGATTTGTCGAAAGTGATGTTCATTGCAACGGCCAACGATCTGTCTGCAGTTCCCGGCCCTTTGCGCGACCGGATGGAAATCATTTCGATCTCCGGCTATACGGAATTGGAAAAAATTGAAATTGCCAAGTCCCATCTGCTCCCTAAGCAAATAAAAGAAAACGGGCTTGCCCGCAATCAGCTGAGGGTGGATGCGGAGGCTCTCCGCCTGGTCGTGCGCCGCTATACGCGCGAAGCAGGCGTGCGCGGACTGGAACGGAGATTGGCCGAAGTTTGCAGGAAAACGGCGAAAGTCATTGTATCCGGGAAAAGAAAACGGGTCACGGTCTCAGCAAAAAATATCGTTGACTTTCTGGGAAAGCCGCTTTACCATTACGGGCAGGCCGAAATGGAAGACCAGGTTGGCGTGGCGACCGGGCTTGCCTACACGACCGTCGGCGGCGATACACTTCAGATCGAAGTGTCGCTTTCACCGGGGAAAGGAAAGCTGGTCCTGACCGGAAAACTTGGGGATGTGATGAAAGAGTCCGCCCAGACCGCCTTCAGTTTTGTCCGCTCCAAAGCGGAAACACTCGGGCTTGCGCCGGATTTCCATGAAAAGTATGATATTCATATCCACGTTCCGGAAGGCGCTGTGCCGAAGGACGGCCCTTCTGCCGGGATCACGATTGCAACCGCCCTGATTTCCGCACTGACGAAGCATGCCGTGCATAAGGAAGTCGGGATGACAGGCGAAATCACCCTGCGCGGCAGAGTACTCCCGATCGGCGGATTGAAGGAAAAATCGCTCGGCGCACATAGAGCGGGGCTGAAAAAAATTATTATTCCGAAAGAAAATGAGAGAGATTTGGATGACATTCCGGAAAGCGTGCGCGGGGATCTCCATTTTTACCCGGTCACGCATATGGATGAAGTCATTGAAATTGCCATTGCAGGTGAGGAGAAATGAAAGTAACGGAGGCAGAACTGGTCATCAGCGCGGTGCGGCAGGAGCAATATCCGGAAGGGCATTTGCCGGAAATTGCGCTTGCCGGCCGGTCAAATGTGGGAAAGTCTTCCTTTATTAATAAAATGATCAACCGCAAAGCCCTTGCCCGGACCTCTTCCAAGCCGGGGAAAACCCAGACGCTGAACTTTTACAAAATCGAAAACAAATTGTACTTTGTCGACGTTCCCGGCTACGGGTTTGCGAAGGTGTCGAAAAAAGAACGGGAAAAATGGGGCCAGATGATTGAGGCGTACATGACATCAAGAAAACAGCTGAAGACGGTCGTGCTCATTGTGGATGTCCGGCATCCGCCGACAAACGACGACTGCCTGATGTACAATTTTTTAAAGTACTACAAAATCCCGTGTATCATCGTGGCCACAAAAGCCGATAAAATCCCGAAAGGCAAATGGGCATCCCATTTGAAAACGGCAAAAGAAACGCTGAATCTGGAAAAAGAAGACGAAATCATTTTATTTTCATCTGAAACAGGAGAGGGGAAGGACAAAGTGTGGGCTTCCCTGATGGAAAGAATCAAGTGAATAAAAGCCCGGGGCCAGCATGTGGGCGCCGGGCTTTTCTGCAGGCTTCGGGACCGCATCCGAAATAGTATTTATTCAGCCGGGCTTGTAGCGGCCCGTCCCCGGAATTTGCCGGTGGGAATCGCCTGGCCGTTTTTTCGGGCGCACGGGCTGTTTGAATGCCCGGCTTTTACGGGCGGGTTATTTCCGCCCCCTTCTTTTCGCAAACAGCAGGTAGACGCCGATAACGACAAGCACGGCCGGCCAGAAATTGATCAGGGAAGAAACATTGTTCTCGACAAGGCCGAACCACCCCATCACTTTATCGGAAAACAGGAGCAGGATGGACAGCACGAGAAACAGCAGGCCGTAAAACGTGCCATCCCCAGTTTTTTGCGAACGGAGCAAAAAACCGATGGCAATGATGAGAACAAAGACCCCGATATTGTCCGGCCAAATTGCGATTTTGCCGGCAAGGTGGAAGTGGAGGCCGAACCCGACGAGAATGACCCCCGGCAAAATCGATTCCTCGTCCCGGCCCCAGTAGCCTTCGCCTAAAAAAGCGAGCCCGACAATGATCAACAGCGTCGGCCATGTAAAGTAATCCTTCATGCCGGTAAGGTCAAAACGCTGCAAATAAAAATACAGGCCGAACCCGATCAGGATAATGGCGGAAAAAATTTTGCGGCTTTTCAATGGGACACACTTCTTTCCTTCAATCTAGTTGCTTGAAACCATCGCCTGTTTCTGCTATTTTACAGGTAGGAATGGTTATTATGCCAAATGGGAAAAACGATCTTTTTTCTTCTATTCATCTTAACATAGATCAACATTCAATCCTATGCATTTGGCAAGATAAAATGGGGGTGCCGGAGGGCAACAATGAGAATACTTACTGTCGGTTTAAACTATAAATCTGCGCCGGTTGAAATCCGCGAACAGCTGTCATTTGATGAGGCGGACCTCGCGGATGCGATGGCGGCGCTGCAAAAGAAAAAGAGCATTTTGGAAAATGTCATCGTGTCTACATGCAACCGTACGGAAATTTATGCGGTCGCCGACCAGGCGCATACCGGGCGTTATTATATTAAAGATTTTTTGTCGGAATGGTTCGGGATAGATAAGGAAGCATTTGCCCCCTATCTGCTTATTTACGAAGACAACGAAGCCATTGCGCATTTGTTTAAAGTGATTTGCGGGCTTGACTCGATGGTGCTTGGCGAAACGCAAATTCTCGGGCAGGTGAGAGACAGTTTTCTGCTGGCCCAAGCATCCGGTTCAACCGGCACCATTTTTAACCGCCTGTTCAAAGATGCGGTTACACTGGCAAAAAAAGCCCATACAGAAACGGAAATTGCTTCCAATGCCGTTTCGGTCAGTTATGCGGCTGTGGAGCTTGCGAAGAAAATTTTCGGCGGCATGGCTGATAAAAAAGTGGCCATCATCGGCGCCGGCAAGATGGGCGAACTGGCTGTGGAAAACATTCACGGCAGCGGCGCCACCCGGATTACCGTCATCAACCGGACGCCGGAAAAAGCCGGGCGCCTTGCCGCACGCTTCCATGGCGAGGCACTCGGGCTGTCATCTTTGGAAACCGCGCTTTTGGATGCGGATATCGCGATCACCTCCACTTCGGCAAAAGAGTACGTCCTTACAGCAGATATGCTGAAACCCATTGAAAAGAAACGGAACGGGCGCCCGCTGCTGCTTGTGGATATTGCCGTGCCGCGCAATATTGATCCGGAAGCCGCGTCCCTTGAATCCGTTTTCCTGTATGATATTGACGACCTGGAAGGCATCGTGGAAGCCAATCTGAAAGAACGGGAAAAAGCCGCCCGGCAGATTGCGGACATGATTTCCGATGCCGTTTGCGCATTCAATGAATGGGTCCATACACTCGGAGTGGTGCCGGTGATCACGGCGCTCCGGGAAAAAGCGCTCGCGATCCAGGCGGAAACGATGAAAAGCATTGAACGGAAGCTGCCGGACTTAACAGAACGCGAACGGAAAGTCATCAGCAAACATACAAAAAGCATCATCAACCAGATGCTGAAAGATCCGATTCTGCAGGCAAAAGAAATGGCGGGTTCGCCGGATGCAGCCCGGAATCTGGAACTGTTCCGCCAAATTTTCAATTTAGAAACAGAGACGGGGCAAGCGGAGCCGGCAGCCGAAATGGCGCGGCATGCAGTCCGCCCGTCCTATTCGGGTTAACCGGAGAGCCCGGCAATGTATGCCGTATGGACGGACAGGCTGCATGAAGGCATGATTTTGCTTTATGCCGCCAGTATTTTGCTTTATTTTCTTGACTTTCTCCACCGGAACCGGAAGGCCAACAAGGCTGCCTTCCGTTTTCTTTCCGTTGTCTGGGCATTGCAGACGGTGATATTTATCTTGTATATGGCCCACACCAGACGGTTCCCTGTCTTGACATTGTCTGAGGGGCTTTATTTTTATGCATGGGCATTGCTGACGCTGTCTCTGGCCCTGAACCGCCTGCTGCGCGTTGACTTTACCGTGTTTTTTACAAACGTCATCGGCTTTTTCATCATGACGGTCCACGCTTTTGCGCCGGGGAAGGTCTCACAAGGAGCAGGGAGAAGGGTATCGGAACTTTTGCTCATGCATATTACGATGACGCTGATCGCTTACGTGCTGTTTTCCCTGTCCTTTGTCTTTTCCATTCTGTATTTATTACAATATAAGTGGCTGAAGGAAAAGAAATGGAGCCACAGAATCTGGCGCCTGAATGATCTGGCAAAACTGGAGCGGCTTTCGAAATGGATGAATGCCATTGCGGTCCCGGTCCTTTTGCTCGGGCTGATTCTCGGGTTGGAATGGGCATACTTGCGGCTTCCGGCCATTCACTGGTTCGATCCGAAAATTGTCGGTTCGTTTGCCGTGCTGCTTGTATACAGTTTTCTCCTGTATGCCGGCGAACGCCGCCGCATGTTCGGAAAAACACTGGCTTACTGGAATACGGCCGCTTTTTTGATCATTTTGATTAACTTTTTTCTAATTACGGGATTATCGGATTTTCATTTGTATTATTAGGAGGGTTGCCGGATGAGAACAATTGTCGTAGGGTCGAGGCGGAGCAAACTTGCCCTGACGCAGACAAAGTGGGTGGTGGCGAAGCTTGAACAGCTCGGGCTGCCTTTTCGTTTTGAAATCAGGGAAATCATCACAAAGGGCGATAAAGTGCTCGATGTCACCCTGTCCAAAGTCGGCGGGAAAGGCCTGTTTGTCAAAGAAATTGAAGATGCCATGCTGCATCATGAAATTGACATGGCTGTACATAGCATGAAAGATGTGCCGGCTGTGCTTCCGGACGGGCTTGTGATCGGCTGCATTCCGGAGCGCGAAGATGTGCGGGACGCATTGATTTCCAAAAATGGCACACCTTTTTCCGACCTTAAGGAAGGGGCGGTTGTCGGGACAAGCAGCCTCCGCCGCGGCGCCCAGCTGCTTGCCGTAAGGAGCGATATCCGGATTAAGTCTGTTCGCGGCAATATTGATACAAGGCTGGAAAAATTAAAAAACGGGGATTACGATGCGATCGTCCTCGCGGCAGCCGGTTTAAAACGGATGGGCTGGAGTGCGGACACCGTCACCGAATTTTTTGACCCGGATATTTGCCTGCCTGCAATCGGACAGGGCGCGCTGGCTGTCGAATGTCGCGCTGATGACGGGGAACTGCTCGATGCGCTCCGGGAGCTGAACAGCGCAGAAACGGCGGAAACAGTAAGGGCGGAGCGCGTCTTCCTTGATAAAATGGAAGGCGGTTGCCAGGTACCGATTGCCGGCCTTGCGAAGAAAACGGCAGAAGGCATTTCCCTCACGGCCCTTGTCGCCTCCCCTGATGGCAAAACGGTTTACAAAGAAACGGTTGTCTCCCGCAACCCGGTAACAGCCGGAGAAAAGGCGGCAGATATTTTAAGCCGGCAGGGGGCAAAGGCGCTGATTGAACAAGTGAAAGCGGAGCTCGGGCAGTCATGACGGCAAACGGGCCTTTAAGCGGAAAAAACATTCTGGTCACAAGAGGCGGAAAAGACGGCGAAAAGCTCGCAGCACAAATTGAAGCGCTCGGCGGCACCCCTTTTGTCGTCCCGATGGTTGCCTTCCGTGCATATGCCGACCCGTCCGCACCTGTATTTTTGCGAAAACTGCCGGCATACGACTGGGTTGTGTTTACAAGCAAAAACGGGGTCCGTTATTTTTTGGAAGCATGCAGCCGTGCGGGTATAGCATGTGAGCATTTGAACATAAACTGGGCAGCCGTGGGGAAAAAGACGGCTGCCTGTATGGAACAGTCCGGTTTAAAGGTTTCCTTTGCGCCCGGGAAGTTTACGGCAAAAGATTTTGCCCGGGAATTTATGCGGAGCGGGCACCGTGCAGGACGCGTCCTTCTCCCGAAAGGAAACCTGGCCGGGACAGAAATTGCGGATTTTCTAAGAAAAAGCGGTATAATAGCAGAGGAATGGATTATCTATGAAGCGTATATGCCAGAAGGGGCAAAAGAAAAGCTTGCCCGCTTGCTCGGGCGGGAAACAATCGATTTTGCCCTGTTTTTAAGCCCGTCCGCCTTCCGCTATTTTAAAGGCGCGCTTGAGGAAAACGGCATAGATATCGCGGGGCTTTCAACCCGGATCGCAGTAATCGGCCCTTCAACCAGGCAGGCAGTGGAAAAAGCCGGAAGCCGTGCAGCGGTTTGCCCGGATGAATACACCGTCGGGGCCATGCTTGGGGCATTATGCGATTTTGTCCGTTTAGAAGAAAAATAGCAAGAAACCGGCACGAACCCGGGATTGAAGCGGCCGGCCTGACAGACGGTTGCCGTGCATGGTTTGCCCGGGGGACAGCCGGGCGACGCTTGACCGCAAAGAAAAAATAGAAAAAGCGGGATTTGCCCGCCGCCGCAATCATCGCCAACAAGCCGGCCCGTCGTGCATATGCAATGCATTGCGGCATTCTACCAGTTTAGGAGGAAATAAAATGAAAGATTTGCAGTTTGCCCGCCACCGCAGGCTCCGCCAAAGCGCCAATATGCGGGCTTTGGTGCGCGAAACGAATGTAACAGTGAACGACTTGATTTATCCGATTTTTGCTGTTGAAGGCGAAAATGTTAAAAATGAAATTGCTTCGATGCCGGGTGTGTACCACTGGTCGCTGGACCGCCTCCATGAAATCATGGATGAAGTTGTTTCCCTCGGCATCAAATCCGTCATTTTATTCGGCGTACCGAACCATAAGGATGCAACCGGAACGGAAGCGTACCACGACCACGGCATCGTCCAGGAAGCCATCCGTTTCATCAAAAAAAATTACCCGGATATCATTGTCATCGCTGATACCTGCCTGTGCGAATATACCGATCACGGCCATTGCGGCGTTGTGGAAGACGGGAAAATTTTAAACGACCCGAGCCTTGACCTGCTTGCGAAAACGGCGGTCAGCCAGGCAAAAGCAGGCGCTGATATCATTGCGCCTTCGAATATGATGGACGGATTTGTCACAGCGATTCGCAAAGGGCTTGATGAAGCAGGCTTTGAAGATGTGCCGATCATGAGTTATGCGGTCAAATACGCATCCGCTTTTTACGGCCCGTTCCGCGAAGCCGCTGACAGCACCCCCGCTTTCGGGGACCGGAAAACCTACCAGATGGATCCGGCCAACCGGCTCGAAGCATTGCGTGAAGCGCAGTCGGATGTGGAAGAAGGGGCGGATTTTCTGATCGTAAAACCGACGCTTTCTTATCTTGATATCGTCCGTGATGTGCGGAATGAATTCCGCCTCCCGGTTGTCGGGTATAATGTGAGCGGAGAGTATTCTATGGTAAAAGGCGCTGCACAAAACGGCTGGATTGATGAAAAAGCGATTGTTCTTGAAATGATCACAAGCATGAAACGCGCCGGCTGCGATCTCATCATTACCTATTTTTCACTCGATATTGCCCGCTGGCTTGCGGAATAAACGGGAGGTTGAAAGATGCGCTCATATGAAAACTCAATCGAAGCATACAAAGAAGCGGTCACATTAATGCCGGGAGGGGTGAACAGCCCTGTCCGTGCCTTTAAAGCGGTCGGCATGAACCCGATTTTTATGGACCACGGCAAAGGCGCAAAAATTTATGATATTGACGGAAATGAATATATTGATTACGTGCTGTCATGGGGGCCGCTCATCCTTGGCCATGCCAATCCCAAAGTCGTGGATGCCCTGAAAAAAACGGCTGAAAAAGGGACGAGTTTCGGCACGCCGACGATCATGGAAAATAAACTGGCGTCACTCGTGAAAGAACGCGTGCCGTCGATTGAAATTGTCCGCATGGTCTCATCCGGTACGGAAGCCACGATGAGTGCTTTGCGCCTGGCAAGAGGTTATACAGGCCGGAATAAAATTTTAAAATTCGAAGGCAGCTACCATGGACATGGCGATTCGCTCCTGATCAAAGCAGGGTCGGGCGTTGCTACACTGGGTTTGCCGGACAGCCCCGGCGTGCCGCTCGGGATCGCGCAAAACACGATTGCCGTCCCGTACAATGATCTGGAAGCCGTCCGTTCGGCATTCGAGCAGTACGGGGAAGATATTGCCTGCATCATCGTCGAACCGGTTGCCGGCAATATGGGCGTTGTTCCGCCGAAGCCCGGCTTTTTGCAAGGGTTGCGTGATGTCACATCAGCATACGGCGCCCTCCTGATCTTTGATGAAGTGATGACCGGTTTCCGTGTCGACTATCACTGTGCACAAGGCTATTTTGATGTAACGCCTGATTTGACCTGCCTCGGCAAAGTAATCGGCGGCGGCCTTCCTGTCGGCGCATTTGGCGGACGGGCCGACATTATGGAAAAAATTGCACCGACCGGGCCTGTTTACCAGGCAGGGACTTTGTCCGGCAACCCGCTTGCGATGACGGCGGGATATGAAACATTGCGGCAGTTAACACCTGAAACGTATGCAGCGTTCAGGCGAAAAGCAGACCGCCTCGAACAGGGCTTTCATGAGGCAGCGGTGAAATACGACATCCCGCATACCATTAACCGGGCGGGATCGATGATTGGCATCTTTTTCACCAATGAAGAAGTCAATAATTTTGCATCAGCAAGAACTTCGGATTTGGATCTGTTTGCCCGCTACTACCGTGGCATGGCAGAAAACGGCATTTTCCTCCCGCCGTCCCAATTCGAAGGCATCTTCCTGTCTGCCGCGCATACGGATGACGATATTGACCGTACCGTCGAAGCAGCAGAAAAAACATTTAAGGCAATCCGCGGGTAAATCCTGCGGCTATGAACCGGCAAGTCCGAAAACGGATGAGCCGGTTTTTTGCGTTTTGTCCGCTGCGGGTGAGAGAAACGGCAATAAGGGAAAGCATGCTGGGTGCCCTGCGGTTTTTGAATGGGTAACTTTGAAAACGGATGGCCAGTTTTTACCGATCTTTCACCGCATCCAATATTGTAGCAGAAAAGCCATTCAAGTGATTTGCGGATGCTGCGGTTTTTTTTGCGATCATAAAAACCCCGATTGCTTCATACAGTGTAAATGACATATTCATTGGGATTTGGAGGAATTGAAGGGAGGAACCCGCTTTGCCGCAAAATCAATCGTCCATACGATTTTCATTAGAAGAATTGATTTGGTTTAAAAAAGGACAGGAAGTTGAAGAACTTTTATCGATATCATTGGATCCCCATATCACCATACAGGAATTGGAGCAGTATGTCGTGATCAAAGGCAATCTCTATTTATCCGGGGAGTACATTGGTTGCGGGGAAGAAGAAGGGGAAGATGTGCTGTTCAGGAAGTATGTGCAGTCGGTCCAGTACCGGGAAGAAGACGGCATATTTGAATTTTACCAATCTTTCCCGGTAGACGTTACCATTCCAAAGACAAGAATTGCGGATATTGAGGAGCTGGACGTCAATATAGAAGGTTTTGACTATCAGTTTCACGGAACCGATTGTTTAAAAATCAATGCGGATATTGCGATTGAGGGAATATTGCAAGACGGGGATGAGGAAGAAGACGAAGCAGAAACAGCGCCATACCCGGATTTAAACGGCAGGGAAACATATTTGGATGAGCCGGACGCAGCATATCAGGCGCCTTTCAGCCATTCCGAATGGGGCTTGGCGGAACAAGAAGAAGAGAGCGCCGAACTGCCCCGCCATTTTATGGAAGAAGCGGAAAGCTTTGAAGAAGTGCCTTTTCGTGCAGATGAGGAAAAGGCAGAAGAGGATGAATCTCACGCTGACCCGGAATTGTATACGCCTTTTACAATCGAATCGCGTGTGGTGCCGGAAGAATCGGTTGCTCAGCCGGAACCGTTCACAAACGAACTGAATGTATTGGAACCGGTCGAACTTCCAGAAGAGGAGGAGGAGAGCCTCTTGCCGGAAACAGACGGAAAAAGGCCGGAAAGTGCTTCATGGCAGGCAGAAACAGCCGCGCCGGTACGGGATGAATGGCATGGGGATCCGGCGTTTTCCAGTAATAATGAGTCTGCCTCGTTGGCGGAAAGCGGAGTGGTGCAGGACGAATGGCAGGCAGATCTTGAGTTACCTGGTAAAAATGAATCGGCATCGTTGGCGGAAAGCGGAGTGGCGCGGGATGAGTGGCACGCTGAGCCGGGGTTTTCCGGAAAAAACGAATCGGCATCGTTGGCGGAAAGTGAACCAGTGCAGAATGAATGGCATTTCGAAGCGGACTTTCCTGGTAAAAACGAGTCGGCATCGTTGGCGGAAAGTGAACCGGCGCAGGACGAATGGCAGGCCGGCCCGGAGTTACCTGATAAAAATGAGTCTGCATCGTTGGCGGAAAGCGGAGTGGCGCGGGATGAATGGCATGCGGAACCGGAGTTTTCCAGCAAAAACGAACCGGCATCAATAGCAGAAAGCGAATCAGTGCGAAATGAATGGCAGGCAGATCCGGTACGGGACGAATGGCATCCTGATCAGGAATTGTCCGGAGAAACCGCATCCGTGTCCCGGACGGAGAGCAAAACGGCGCTGAATGAAGAATCTCTTGAGCCGGACGATTCCAGGAAGACTGAACCTGTTTTCCGGATTGAGAGCAAAGCAATGGAAGATGAATCTTCTGCTTATATCGAGCAAGAATCACCTGAAAAATACGAATCCTCTTCTGAAGCCGGCGGCGAAACGATGGTGGAAGAGTCGCCTGAAAGCGAAGGAAAAACAGAGGAAGAGCCGGAAGAAAAGGATTCGGCTGCCAAGAAGAAAAAGAAGCAAAAATACGAATCCATTTCACTTGCCGACTTTTTTGCCCGGAGAGATGAAGAAAAGCCTGCCAAGTTAAAGGTTTGCATCGTCCAAAGCGGGGAGACGCTCGACCAGCTTGCTGAAAAATACAATATCAATGTCCAGCAGATTTTAAGGATGAACCATTTGGAAGTGAATCAGGATTTGTATGAGGGGCAAGTGCTGTACGTTCCCGCCAACGCGCGCGCCGAAAAAAATCACTGAGCCCGGGCATTCACAGGCACGGGCGTCCAGGTGAAGGATGTACCGGCATTCAGAGCCTGCGTTAACATAGAATTGACCGCGTAAAGGAAGCGTGCAAAATATGCGTCTTCCTTACTCAGAGTGTGTTTCCGTGAAGGAAGCGTGCAAAAGCGGGGCCTTCCCTAACCCGGCGTGCGCCTGTGTGAAGGAAGCAGGCAAAACTTAGTGTCTTCCTTAGCCTAAAGCGGTCTATGTTCAGGCATCAAGCAAAATGAAAGTCTTCCGAACCCGGAAGGCGCCTGCGTCCAAGCTGCGGCGAATGCGGCGCCAGCGGGGAATGAAAATGAGCAAGCGCCTATTTTTGAGGAGTAACGCTCTAAGAAGGTGAAACGGGTGGCTGACCTTTCGCAGCAGGACATCAATCGGATTGTGAAGCATTACGGCCTGAACACTGAATATGTCGGGCGGTACGGAAAAGTGTATAAAATTTATACCGGCCAGGGTATTTTTGCTTTAAAAAAAATTGCACCGCAAAACGGGATGGGATTTATCCGGCATGTCCAGTCCCTGTACCAGCGGGGGTATAACCGTATTGTCCCGGTCTATCCCACGTTGGACGGCCGTTACGGGGTGCTGTATAACGGGGCATTGTACTATTTAATGCCCTGGCTGCCAAACGAAGAAAAAGAAGCACGCGGCGAGAAACATCAAAAAATGTTCAGGGAACTCGCGCGCCTGCACAGCTTGTCCGTCAAAGATACGGAGGTCTCAATAGAAAAACGGCGGGAATACTATGAAGAAACCCTTTCCCGCTGGTACGGGCAGCAGGATTTTTTAGAAGAGTTCCTTGAACGGTGTGAAGAGCAGGTCTATATGTCCCCGTTTGCCCTGTTGTACTGCACCTTTTACAATGAAACGAACCAGGCGCTCAAATTCTCGATCCAGCAGCTGGAAAACTGGTATGAACAATCGAAAGAGATGGAGAAAGCGAGAACGGTGACCATCCACGGAAAAATTTCAACGGAGCATTTCCTGTACGATGAACGCGGGCTCGGATACTTCACCAATTTCGAACTGGCAAAAACCGCTGCGCCTTTTTATGACCTGCTTCCCTTCTTGTCGCGGGCGCTCGACTCCTATCCGAGCCGGTTTGACGACTGCGTGGACTGGGTGAAGACCTACTTCAGCTATTTTCCGCTTAAGGAAGATGAAAGAAGCTTATTTTTCAGCTATCTCGCTTATCCCGCATCGATCATCCAAACCGTGGAGGAATACTTTGCAAATGAAGGGAAACGCCATGAAGCGAGAGCAGTCGCGAAACTGCAGGAAAAGTACTGGCGGATGAAAAATACCGAGTATGTCGTTATGCAGTTGTCACAAGGGACCGCCCCCGCGTCATGAAAAGCAGGGACGGCCATTAAAACCATTCATACTGGAACCCGAGATAAATGAGAATAAATATGGCAAGCAGCAGGACGTCAAACGTGGTCGGAAAAATAATCGTGCGGATGGCCTGAAAGACGGAGAACGGAAGAATCAGCTGCTTGCACACTTTTTTTGCATTCCGCCCCCAAGTACGGACGGCCTGTTTGTCAATTTTTTTCTTCATCATCATCCACCCATCCCTCATAGATAATGTATGAAAAGCGGGCGGATAAGTGAATCCGTTGCATATTTTTTCTAAAAATGGGCAATGCTATTGACGATTTTCAAAAAAACCGATACCATAAACTATAGCCAATTTCAAAAATCAAAATACAATGAACGGGAAGAGTACAGATTTTGTTTCCATGCAGAGAGGGGAATCAGCTGCTGAAAGATTTCCTATGCGAAACAGGCTGGAAGGTCGCCCGGGAGTAGCTTTTGTGAACCCGAAAATAGCAAAAGCCGGCGAAGTGCCGTTAATGACCCGAGAGTGCCGGGCATCCGTTTGCCCGTGAAAAAAGGTGGTACCGCGAACAGACTCCTTTCGTCCTTTTATGGCGAAGGGAGTTTTTGTGTTTATCCGCAAAAAACGCAGAAAGGAATGATACAAATGGAACAGCAGGACATCAGCATGCCGACCAAATATGATCCGCAGGCTGTTGAAAAAGGGCGCTATGAATGGTGGGTGAACGGCAAATTTTTCGAAGCAAAAGGCGATCCAGAAAAGAAGCCGTACACGATTGTGATTCCACCGCCGAACGTAACCGGCAAGCTCCATCTCGGCCATGCCTGGGATACGGCTTTGCAGGATATTTTAACCCGGATGAAACGGATGCAGGGCTATGATGTGCTCTGGCTGCCGGGGATGGACCACGCCGGGATTGCAACGCAGGCAAAAGTGGAAGCCAAACTGCGTGAAGAAGGCAAATCCCGCTATGACCTCGGCCGCGAGAAGTTTACGGAAGAAGCATGGAAGTGGAAAGCGGAATACGCTCACTTTATCCGCAAACAATGGGCGAAACTCGGCCTCGGGCTCGATTATTCGCGCGAACGTTTTACGCTCGATGAAGGGCTGTCAAAAGCTGTAAAAGAAGTATTTGTTTCGCTTTATAAAAAAGGCTTGATTTACCGCGGCGAGTACATCATCAACTGGGACCCGGAAACGAAAACGGCGCTTTCCGATATTGAAGTAGTCTACAAAGAGGTGCAGGGCGCATTTTACCATCTGGCATACCCGTTAAGCGACGGTTCCGGCACGATTGAAATCGCGACAACGCGCCCGGAAACGATGCTGGGTGATACGGCGGTCGCTGTCCACCCGGATGATGAACGCTACAAACATTTAATCGGGAAAACGATTGTATTGCCAATCGTCGGCCGCGAAATTCCGATTATCGCAGACGAGTATGTTGATATGGCATTTGGTTCCGGTGCCGTAAAAATTACACCGGCCCATGACCCGAACGACTTCGAAGTCGGGAACCGCCACAATCTCGAACGCATCCTTGTGATGAACGAGGACGGCACAATGAATGAAAATGCCGGAAAATACAAAGGCATGGACCGGTTTGAATGCCGCAAACAGATCGTGAAGGACTTGAAAGCACTCGGCGTTCTTGTCAAAGTGGAAGACCATCTCCATTCGGTCGGCCATTCCGAACGGAGCGGCGCGGTTGTCGAACCGTATTTGTCCACGCAATGGTTTGTGAAAATGCAGCCGCTCGCTGATGCCGCGGTAAAACTGCAGGCGTCGGAAGGAAAAGTCCATTTTGTGCCGGAACGCTTTGAAAAAACCTACTTGCACTGGATGGAAAATATCCGCGATTGGTGCATTTCGCGCCAGCTCTGGTGGGGCCACCGGATTCCGGCCTGGTACCATAAAGAAACCGGCGAAGTATATGTTGACACCGAGCCGCCCCGTGACATCGAAAACTGGGAACAGGATCCGGACGTGCTCGATACGTGGTTCAGCTCGGCGCTCTGGCCGTTTTCGACAATGGGCTGGCCTGATGAAGAAGCGGAAGACTACAAGCGTTATTATCCGACCGATACGCTTGTGACTGGCTATGATATCATTTTCTTCTGGGTATCGCGGATGATTTTCCAGGGGCTTGAGTTTACCGGCAAACGCCCGTTCAAAGATGTCCTGATCCATGGCCTTGTCCGCGACGAGCAGGGGCGGAAAATGAGCAAATCGCTCGGCAACGGCGTCGACCCGATGGAAGTAATCGACAAATACGGCGCGGACTCGCTCCGCTATTTCCTTACCACCGGCAGCGCGCCCGGCCAGGATTTGCGTTTCAGTTACGAAAAAGTCGAAGCGGTCTGGAATTTCGCCAATAAAATTTGGAACGCCTCCCGTTTTGCGCTTATGAACATGAACGGGCTGAAATACGAAGAAATTGACCTTTCCGGTGAAAAATCAGTCGCTGACAAATGGATTTTAACGCGTTTGAACGAAACGATCGAAACCGTTACAAAACTGGCGGACAAATACGAATTCGGCGAAGCCGGGCGCATGCTTTACAATTTTATCTGGGACGATTTCTGCGACTGGTACATTGAAATGGCAAAACTGCCGCTTTACAGCGAAGATGAAGCAGCGAAGAAAACGGCGCGCTCGGTCCTCGCGTATGTGCTCGACAATACGATGCGGCTTTTGCACCCGTTCATGCCGTTTATTACCGAGGAAATTTGGCAAAACCTGCCGCATCAGGGGGAATCGATCACAACAGCCGCGTGGCCGGAAGCGGACGAAAGCCTTACGGATGCCGCGGCCAGCGAAGAAATGAAACTGCTTGTCGACATCATCCGTTCTGTCCGCAATATCCGCGCCGAAGTGAACACGCCGTTAAGCAAAAAAATCAAACTGCATTTGAAAGCGAAAGACGAGACGGTCTTAGCGGCTTTAAAACGAAACGAAGCGTACATTACCCGTTTCTGCAACCCGGATGAATTGAAAATGGGGCTTGACCTTGAGGCGCCGGACAAAGCCATGACTGCGGTCGTTTCTGGTGTGGAACTGTTCCTGCCGCTTGAAGGGCTGATCAATTTTGAAGAAGAACTGGCCCGGCTCAGGAAAGAGTTGGAAAAATGGAATAAAGAAGTTGAACGCGTCCAGAAAAAACTGTCCAATGAAGGGTTCCTGAAAAAAGCGCCGGAAAAAGTCGTTGCCGAAGAACGGGCAAAAGAAAAAGACTATCTCGAAAAACGAAGCGCCGTCGAAACGCGCATCAGAGAACTTGAAAACCAGTAACACAAGGGCGGAAGGCGAATTCTTTACGGATTCGTCTTCCTTTCATACGGGAGGAAAGGCAAATGTTTGAAACCTATGAAGAAGCGGTCGGCTGGATCCGGTCCCGCTCGAAATTCGGGATGAAACCGGGGCTTGAACGGATGCAGTGGCTGATGGAAAAATTGCACCACCCGGAACAAAAAATCCGGACGGTCCACGTGGCCGGGACGAACGGAAAAGGGTCGACCGTCACCTTTTTGCGCAATATTTTAGAGCAGGCAGGATTACTGGTTGGCACCTTTACTTCCCCATATATTGAGCAGTTTAACGAAAGGATCAGCGTAAACGGAACGCCGGTGACGGATGCAGACCTCGTCCGCCTTACAAACGAGATCCGCCCGCTTGCAGAAGAACTGGAGCACACAGCATTCGGCGCACCGACAGAGTTTGAAGTCATTACAGCGATGTCACTTTTGTATTTTGCCGGGATCCGGCAGGTGGATATTGTTATCTATGAAGTCGGCCTTGGCGGCAGGCTTGATTCCACAAACGTCATCACACCGCTTGCCAGCCTGATTACCAATATCGGCCATGACCATATGAATGTGCTTGGCCATACGATTGCAGAAATCGCCTCTGAAAAAGCGGGCATTATCAAACACGGGGTGCCGGTTGCAACAACAGCCATGCTGCCTGATGCGCTGGCGGTAATTGAAGAAAAAGCGGCAAAAGAAAAGGCGCCGCTTTTCCGTGCCGGGCAGGAATTTTCTTTCGCGGAGATCGGCGGGGATCTAACCGGTGAACAGTTCCGTTTTGCTTCCCCGTACGGCGCCTATGACCGTTTGTCGATCACGATGATGGGGCGCCATCAGATTTACAATGCCGCCCTTGCTGTTATGGGGGCGGAACTGTTACAGCATTTCCACCATTTCCGCATCCCGCAGCATGCGCTGGAAAAAGGCCTTCTCGAAAGCAAATGGATCGGCCGTTTTGAAAAACTGCTGGATGACCCGCCCGTTATCATTGACGGCGCCCACAACCCGGAAGGCATTGATAGCCTGATCGAAACGATGGACACCCATCTGCGCGGAAAAAAAATCCGCATGATTTTTTCCGCACTTGGCGACAAAGACTTGGATCACATGATTCCAAAACTCGACCAAAAAACAGACGAAATCATTTTCACAACTTTTGATTTTCCAAGAGCCATTCCGGCAGAGGTGTTGTATAAGATAAGCCGTCATCAAAATAAATCATTTTCTAAGGATTGGAAAGAAACCGTACGCACCAAAATAAAAGAAATGAAAGGCTCAGAAGATGTTTTAGTGATTACAGGGTCCTTATACTTTATTTCAAAAGTCCGGAAATACATTTTGGGCCAATCAGAGAGAAAAGGGCAGAGCTGAAAAAGTTCTGCCCTTTTTGTTTATTTGTTCTTTTGTTGAATTACTTTCCCGGCGCTTTTTGATAAAATAAGTTTTATAGGTAAGAAGGCTCATGACAAAATGCTTACGGAGGTTGCTATGAAAAAACCCCTTTTTAAAAACAGCCGGGGATTTACACTTGTCGAAGTGCTGGCTTCGATTACGATTTTAGCGATTGTGATGCTTACAGTGGGAGCCATCTTGGCCAATAATGCGGGCGTGACAAAAAAAGCGGATGACTCGCTGTCTGCATTGCAAATTGCAACCGGGATATTAAGAGCTTACCAGAAAAAAAACTTTAATGAAGTGCAGCAGATGGCGAACACCACACAACAGGCTGATATTCAATCGGTTTTAGGGCTGGACAGCGATGCGGAAATTTCCGGTTATAAGGCATATGTGTCCGTTTCCCTTCCGGCGGATTCTTCTCTTTCTGATCGCCTCCTGCTGGTCAAAGTGAAAGTCGACACTGGAAATAATCCAAAGCCGGTTGAAGTGAAAGGGTATGTGAAAAAATGAAATGCCGGAATGAAAAAGGGCTCACTTTAGTAGAATTACTGGCGGCTGTTACCATTTCATTTATCATTATCGGGGTTATTTATGCCGTTTTAAATTCGGTGATCACCCAATCCAAAAGCGACATGGCCCGTAAATACTTTGTCAAAGAACAAACGGCAATTTTGCAATATATGGAGAGAACAATGGAAAATATAGACGACGTTGAACCTGATGACGAAAGTGATGACGGGACTTTTACCCGTTTCAAAGCAGTGGCTATCAATATAGATGTTGCGGGTGACGGTACCTACCAGAAAAGTTCAACAGACAAGACAATCGCTGTATCAGACGGGAATTTGTCGGTAGGAGGCACCATTGTAAACAGCGATGAAATTTCACTTGACGGGACAACTTTTACGGTCGAGAACGGCAGCCTGATATGCCATTTTGTAATGAAAGACACGCAAAATCATTTCGAGAAAAAGATCTATGCCTCTTATAAACTGGGCGAAGAGGGGGATCAATGATGCATGTTTTAAAAGAAGAGAAGGGGTATACGCTTGTGACAGTGCTTCTCATTTTCGCAGTCGCGGCGATCATCACCGTTTCGCTCGTATCCGCATCCGTCAGCACTTTTAAAACAGTAAAAGTATCTGAAACGGGCACCCAGGATAAATTAAACGCGGAAATGGTGGCTGATGAAGCGACTGCTTTAATTGAGAAACAAGTTGACAGCATCAACAGTGTTATTGCAACCGGGACTGTCATGCCAAGCCAGCTGATCAGCATGCTTCAGGCAGCAATAACCAACATACAGCAACAGAAAAACGGAAAATGCAGCATCGAATATAAAACATTGAAAGACGGGACAGCGCCAGACGGCATTGTTTTGGGCAAAGTCACCATTTCCGTTCCGGTCGGAAAGTCCGGAAAAACGTTAACGAAGGTAATGACGCTTTCCACTGTCTCGGATGTTTTTCAATATACAGCCGTGACACCGTCGAATATGTATTTGTACGGATCCCCTTATATTATCGGAGATGTGAACATCGGTGGAAATTTGTATGTTTCAAATTACGGGAACTATATAGATGGGTATACGAAATATATTCAAACTTACTATCCGGCTATCAATGGGACGTTAACAGTGAAGGGAAGATATTATGAGGCCGGTCAGCAGCCGGTCGGAAAAGGGATATCAACGCCGGTATACAACTTTTATTCATGGAATACATTTGGACCTGAAAGCTTCAAAAAGTACTTTTCTGTTGCCCCGGTTGTGAAAAATCGCCAGTTAACTGTTGATAAAATAAATATAGGCGATATGATTACGGCCAAGGCGCTGAAATGGCCGGAAAATGTAAAAATAAATTCCTACGATTCTTACAATATAGACAAGAATGGGAACGCTTTTGGTTATGATGTAACAGCCAGCCAGGTTGGCAGTCAACCGATAAAAGGAAACTTGTACGTTGGCGATGATTTAATCGTTGGGGAAAACAAAAGCCTGACTGTAAATGGGGATCTTTATGTAAAAGATGTTTTGACTGTCAAAGGGAATTTAACAGTAAAAGGCAAAATTTACGTAGGTGGTGATGCCGATTTAAACGGAGTGCTGTCGACAGGGGCGGATAAGTATATTTATATTGCCGGAGATGCTACTTTAAGCGACGTTTCAGCATTAAATTTAAACGGGGTGATGTATGTCAACGGTTCCCTTACGAGCAAGGGGGATGTCAATACGAACGGCAGCATTTATGTACGTGGAAACGCAGACGTCGAGAATTTCTCGAACAGTAACGGCACGCTTATTTTACTCTGTGATGGAAATATTCAGCTGGCCAACAATAATTTGTATAAGGACAACCCAAAAGTGATTGATGCTTATCTCTATTCAAATAGTAACTTATTTATATACGGAATCGGATCAAACTTGAAAATTAACGGCGGTATTTATGGAAACACCATTAGTTTAAGTGCATCAAGGGGCAGTACGATTAATAAGCCAATTTATGCTGATTGGTTCAAGATAATCTATGAATTGGAATTTCAAAATCCCCAGCCTGCGGATCCTGCAAAGTCCAGACTGACCGTTAATTTTAAAAAAGATATGATTTTAAACCCGCCGAAAGGGATCCCGACCGTGAATAAAGTAACTTTGAAAGAAATCAATACATCGGTCCAATAAGATACAGTTAAAAAGATGCAGGTATGTGTAAAATTTTACTCGAAGGGGCAAATGAGTGGAAAAAAATGGGAAGACACTCTATCATCTAAATGTACACCTTGAATGAACA
>NZ_ALAS01000111.1 GCF_000290615.1 Heyndrickxia coagulans DSM 1 = ATCC 7050 | reverse complement strand
TTAGAATAGAAATAGTCATGAAATCACTCCCTGGATATTTGGTCGTACTTATATCTTAACAAAGGAGTGGCTTTCATGGCTCTTTTTTTTCAAAAAAAATCATCCTTTTCCGTTTTACAATATTTACCACAGGAATGAGTAGCTTAATCTATTGAAACCCGCCCAAAACCGGCCAAAGCGGAAAAATTTAGACACTTATAATAAATAAATTTACCCCATTAAAATCAAAAACTCACAATTTCTTTTTACATTTATCATAATGTTCCTACAAACGTCTTTTTTCTTTAGTGGAATAAATCAACGACCTTTAATTGTCTGACTGCTTACAGTTTCAGGGGATATAGCATTTTGGCAAGGGCTCTCGATGAAAAAATTAATTATACACGGTTGTGGGATGAATAATGTCAGCTAAATATTGGTGTAACGATTTTCTTTTACTAGTGGCAATCAGAGAACCAACAAAAGCGGGGGAATTGCCCCTCCCCGCTTTTCATATGGTTAACTAGATAAACCGCTAGCGTTTATGAAAATCATATTTTTCTTTGAGTTTTTATTTTGGTTCTGAGCCTGCATAAATTTACTGCGCGTGTTCCTTTTATATTTTGAATGGGTAAAGAAATATATCCGTTGTTTTATTGAAAATGTTGCTTACCGGCTTATCCAATGCCTATACTAAAGAAGATTTTGAATATTGACAGCGAATTCATATATGTTATTCTTAAATAAATATAAGCTTAAAATAATGTCTGGGGGTGTATATATTGTTCAGAAACATAGTGGGCCTTGTTATTCTCATGTTCCTCCTGGTTGGTTCACTGGGGGCCTGTGCTAATAAAGAGAGAACCAATCATGTAAGACAAACGACAAATGATACTGGTAATGTTAACAATGTAAATGATCCTTTAACCGTAAAGCAGGGTGCAAAACTTGGTAATAACTATGGGGTAAGACTAAATAGTGTGCATAAAGATGGAAATGAGCTTGTACTAACGGTAACTTTGGAAAATAAGGAGCCAAAGAAACTTGTTATTTCTCCTGATCTTTTCCAACTAAAAAACAATGATGAGGAACAGTTGGATTTCATTCGTGCTGACTTCAATAAGGATTTAGCACCTGGAAAGAAAATGGAAGGGACGTTAACTTATAAGTTAACAGGAAAAGCGCCATATCGTTTTATAGCTACCTCCGTTCATTCAACTGCAGATAAGGCAGAGTGGGAAATTGACGAAAAAGATTTATAAGCATTTCTTTAAAAGAAAGGATATTTACAATGCCGGTGAAAATCACTTATGAAGTAAAAGATGAAGATATATTTGCGTTAGTGAAAGATGATTTCTTTTTTTCACCATTCGGCATTAAATTGCGACGTTTTTTACATGCTTTTTCTATTTTAGTTTGTCTAATTCTTTTAAGCTATTTTGACCACTCTAGTATCAGATCCATCCTGATAAATATTGCAGTCACAATCTTTCTAGCTATGATATTTTCTCCTTGCTGGAAATTTCTTTTGATGAGAAAAGCGAAAAAGGATAACACAAGAAGAAATCTAGAAAAATTAAAAAAATTTATGTTTATTTTTCAAGCTGATTCTGATTCCTTTTTAAGGATGAACACAGAAACCAATAGCAGAAGATAAAATAATGTGGAAGAATATTGTAAGAATTCACCAGGACGAGAACCATTCTTTTTTATATTTAGAAGAGAACATAGCAATTGTGCTTCCAAAATATCACAAACCATCCATCGAGGAAAATACAGAATACCAGGAATTTATGAATAAGCTTATTTTAAGTTATAACACTGAATTTTAATTAAACTACAAAACGTTAGAGCTTAAGTGTATCTAAATGTGTGCAGCAAGCTCTACTTCCGAGGTGATTTTATGGGTGATTCATTCAAAAATAAGAAAAAAGATGGGAAACCGATATTCTTAACTCTTATTTTGCTTATGGCCGCAATCGTATTTTTAATGATCATCAGGCAAATTCAAAATGTAAATTTATGGGTTGTTGTCATATTCTATTCAATGATAGACATGGGCTTTTTAGTGGCTATGATCTGGGGAATAAGAACAAAAAATAAACCTGTTGTAGTTTTAAGTGTGTTATTAAACGGTGTACTATTTATTGGGGGAGCCGTCTTCACTTATCTTTTGCTTGTTGCAATCGCAATTGGAGGACCAATATAATGGCTAATGAGGGAAGGATTATATTTGGATAAGCTTGGTAATTTCTCTCTTTTGGTTTTAATACTTAATACTAGCTTTCGCCATAAACTTATAATGAGATATCATACAGCAATGATTAAAAGAGGAGAAGGCAGACATGGATATTTAGGATAAACCGTTTGGAGTTATTATATTTTGTATTTTCAATACAAGATCATTATAAACGTATACTATAGAACTGAATTTTAACTGAACGTCGGCAATGAGAAGAAAGGAATGGGAGAATGAAGAAGCAAAAAAAGATTTTAGGTTGGAATATTTCTTTGATATTACTTATTCTCATGCTTGTTGGGTGTTCAACCAATAGTCATGAACAATCTAAATCAACTCCTTCAAAAGAGAAGTCCACATCAGTTGCAAATACTACAACAGAACAAAAAGATTCTTCAAATAAAGATTCGGATTTAACCACGAATAAGTCGGAAACGGGCGCATATAGCTCTTCAGGTGATAATTCTAATTCAAAAGATAACTCTTCAGATAAAGCAGAAAAAGAGAAGCCAAATAAAATTGGGAATGATGATCTGTCTAATTACTCCTCACAGGAGATCGAATATGCTCGGGTCTGGCTACAATTGGGACCAAACCAAAATATAGATGAACTAAACGTTTACCGTATCCCCGCCGGAACGCCACTCAATTCTAAAGATGAAACGAGTGCAAAGTATCCAAAAGATGTGACTCAATTAGCTGGATCACGATTAGTAGATGGATCAGTAACTTATAGTAGCAATGGGAACGGCACTATTAATGTATACAATGTTCCGTTACGATGGGACGGTAAATATCCTGCTGGCGAAAAGCTATACAATGATATCATCAAAAATACAAAGTTAGTACGTGTTGATACCGGCGATAGCAAGAAAATCATTCAATTGATTAAGATAATGAATATTCATTAAAAACTAGGGAGCTGTTCTATATTTCAGTTCCCATTTGTTCTTTTTATGGAGTGATTTCATCTTATTTTTGTTACCGTTTTCAAATTTTAAATTAAGAGCTACAGGCTTGCGTTTTCGCGAATCACATATTGTGAAGGTTCCAATGTTGTTCTGTTATTTGATCAGAAAGCTTCCCAACCCCATCTGCATACCTTTATGATTTGAAGCAGCAAGATCAGCTATCAACAACACCAAATGAAGCAGCATAACTCTATACCAGTCGGGGAAAATATCTCGAAAAAAAAGCAATCACGTAAAGTAAAAATCCATATTCTTAGAAACATTATTTGAATGGTATAAACTTAACTTGTTCCATCAAGACAAAGCACCAATTTTTATTTTATGATTACTGTGTACAGCAGGTAACAAAGCATCAATTTTGCGGGGAGGGTGAAGAAAAGATGAATAGGGAAAACAAAATTTTTAGTAAAGTTTCCTTTTTTATGTTTATCCTTGGGCTTATTCTTTTTATAATTGCTATTACCTTATTTTTAACAGGCCAAGATATAAAATATTATACTCGTTTTCACCATTGGGGTTGGTTTGCTTGGGGTATTAGCTTCTTAGCAAGTATTGTTTCTTTTATTAGAAAAGAGCCTGGAAAGTTAAAAATGATTCCTTATATTGGCGCTCTTATTTTCGGAGTTATTATAGTAATATGTCTTCTGTACTGGAGCTTTCATTTTGTATAGAATTTGTGGAGGAAACCAGCATTGTCTTTCACAATGGCGATGAGGATCCCGCCATGCAACCTGTCTTTCACAATAGGGGCGAAGGACAAAGAGAAGAATCCCGCTGCGGAAAATATCTTTCACTACGGGAATGAAGGACACACGGAAAAGCTCCGCCAAGCCAAATGTCCTTATAACAGGGATGAAGGACAAAAGGAGAATCGCCGGCGTCCCAAATGTCCTTCATAACACGGATGAAGGACAAAAGGAGAATCGCCGGCGTCCCAAATGTTCTTCATAACACGCATGAAGGACAAAAGGGGAAGCTCCCGAGTCAAGTCCAGGTTATTGTGTAAATTTATGGGCAAATGTTTTCAACCACCCCTTCATTTTTTCGGCTTAACTTCCATGGGTTTTTTTCT
>NZ_ALAS01000110.1 GCF_000290615.1 Heyndrickxia coagulans DSM 1 = ATCC 7050 | reverse complement strand
AAAAAGGTTGGTTGGATCAACCAACCTTTTTTACACCTTTAAACGAAACGTAATGAGTACATGTATCTAAACGGCAAAACAACAATTGATATAGTTTAGGATATACCGAATATCTGAATCAGATAAAAAGACCAGTACTGAAAAACTGTAATGAAGCTTGCCTTATCGGGCAGGCTATTCCAATGTTTATGATCATGATTCTTAATAAAGCGAGGTGGTTTTTGATGTTGACGGGGCATCGTACTTGGGTTTTCGATCAAAAGCCCGCCATTATTTCTACTGGTACAGTTGGTGGACCTTTTGAAGCGAACGGAATGCTGGCGTTAGATTTTGATCTGCTCCATTCCGATTTATGGCTAGGTCAAGATTCTTATGAAAAAGCCCACAAGATCCTTTTAGAAGAAGCCTGTCAAAAAGCCATCGAAAAAGCCGGTCTTCAAAAAGAGCAAATTCAGTTTTTCCTGGGGGGAGACTTGATTAATCAGCTTACCCCTACCAGTTTTGCTATGCGCACGCTAGGAGTGCCTTTTCTCGGTTTGTTCGGAGCCTGTTCAACATCGATGGAGGGACTGGCTCTTGGTGCTTATATTGTTAATAACAAAGGAGCCGACTATTTGTTAACAGGTGCTTCTAGTCATAATGCAGCGGTTGAAAAGCAGTTCCGTTATCCAACGGAATACGGTGGACAAAAACCGCCCACTGCACAATGGACGGTAACGGGTGCTGGAGCTGCTTTGTTAAGCAGTGCTGGTGACGGTCCTAGGGTTACGTCTGCTACGATTGGTCGTGTTATTGATATGGGGATGACCGATCCGCTGAATATGGGAGGGGCAATGGCTCCGGCAGCTGTGGATACGATAGAAGCACATTTAAAAGAACGAAATGTTGACCCCTCTTACTATGA
>NZ_ALAS01000109.1 GCF_000290615.1 Heyndrickxia coagulans DSM 1 = ATCC 7050 | reverse complement strand
CTTAGCTAATAATGCGGATTGTTCTTTGTTTGGTAACAAACGAAACTTGAAAGCTTTGTTTTGCTTGGCCATATCAATTCACCTCACTTTTGACCTTGATTTTCAATATATTTTTTGATGGTATCTATTGGAGCGTCGCCTGTTGTAAGTAGGCAGAAACTTCTTGACCAAAACATTTCTTTCCATAGTTTTTTTCTTATATGTGGAAAGTCTCTTTTTATCAGTCGAGAACTTGCACTCTTATAGGCGTTGATGAACTTTGATAGTTCAGAGTTAGGATTTGCTTTGAATAAGATGTGGATATGGTCTTTATCATGATTCCATTCCACTAAAGAAATATTGTATTTACTTCCAATCTCAGCGAACATATCTTTTGCAAAATCAGATATTTTGCTATCGAACACTTGTCTACGGTATTTTACAACCAATACAAGGTGATAATGCAGTAAGAATACTGAATGATTATCACTATCTAATTTCATTGATATATAAACCCTTTATTCCATCTAAGACTGATTATATCAAAACCTTTGGCTAAAGCCAACCGAAATTCATCTCCCACCTACTCATTGGTGCGATTCGCACCTTCACATTCCTTGAGGATGGGAGACTTCTTTCAGAAAGCCGTTAAAAAAAGCAACGGGAGCTGCCGTTGCTTTTTTAATGGGGCGCCGGCACTTTTGCCATACCGGCATTTTTACTTGTAAAGAGTCGCAGCCGGATACAAACCGGCCCGCTCGTAAAGCTGATGATGCTCTATTTTTTTGGCCCCGCCTTCGTTTGGTTAAAATGGTTTGCGGTTTGTTGTTGTTCTTCTCGGCTTTCTTCCCTTATTGTAAGACCCTTTGTAGGACCCTGCAGGCTTGCCCCGTCTGCTATGGTCTTTTTTATGCGGAAGCGGCCGTTCTTCTGAAATATGAACTGGTGTTTTATCCGGCTCTTTCGTCATCAGTTTCAAAGCAGCTGCCGTGACCTCAGCCGGGTCATATTCTGCAAGCAGCTCTTTCGCTACCGACATATATTCATCAATATTGCCTTCTTTGATGGTTTCCCCGATCCGTTCCATGGTGACGCGCTGCTGCCCTTCAAACGCTTCATCCCAGGTCGGCGGGCGCATCGGGAGCATTCTCTTTTTCGTTGTCTGTTCAACCGTTTTGAGATAGCCCATTTCCCGCGGCGTGACAAAGGTCATTGCCATGCCTTCCCGTCCGGCACGGCCCGTTCTTCCGATCCGGTGCACATAGGATTCCGGGTCCTGTGGAATATCGTAATTGTAAACATGGGTTACACCCGAGATATCCAGCCCGCGTGCCGCAACATCGGTGGCAACAAGCACATCAATTTTCCCGTCTTTAAACTTTCGGAGTACCGATAAGCGTTTCGCCTGGCTCAAATCACCGTGAATACCTTCTGCAAGATAGCCGCGCAAGGTCAGGGCATTCGCCAGTTCATCAACTCTCCGCTTCGTGCGCCCAAACACAATCGCAAGGTCCGGAGACTGTACATCCAAAAGCCTTGACAATACATCGAATTTTTCACGTTCCTGGACTTTAATGTAGTATTGTTCAATAGACGGAACGGTCATTTCTTTTGCTTTCACACGGACAAGTTCCGGGTTGTTCATGAATCGTTCGGCAATTTTCCGGATCGGATCCGGCATGGTTGCCGAGAACAGCATCGTTTGGCGGTCTTTCGGCACGGTGGAAAGAATGGCTTCAATGTCATCAATAAAGCCCATATTCAACATTTCATCCGCTTCGTCAAGCACAAGCGTATGCACATGGTCGAGTTTCAAGGTTCCCCGGTGTATATGGTCAAGAATCCGTCCCGGTGTTCCGACAATAATTTGCGGATGGTTCTTCAGCGCACGGATCTGACGCGAAATATCCTGACCGCCATAAACAGCCAGCACATGAACGCGCGAATCCTGGCCGATCCGGTACAATTCTTCAGATACCTGAATGGCAAGCTCGCGTGTTGGCGCGATAATGATTCCTTGAATATTACGGCTTCTATGATCAATCTTTTCAATTAACGGTATGCCAAATGCTGCAGTTTTTCCCGTACCTGTCTGCGCCTGGCCGATAATATCCTTCCCTTGCATGGTGAGCGGAATGGTAGCTGCCTGAATCGGCGATGCCTCTTCAAATCCCATTCTTTTCACAGCTTTTAAAATCGCCGGGCTTAAATTTAATTCTGAAAACTTCGTCAATCTTCTCAATCTCCTTCTAAACGTTCAACAGGGCCGCATGTCTTCCTTAGGGTTTTACCCTTTTCGGCAACAAAATATACTCTTTTGAGCATTGTCAGCTAAAAGCGTAAACGATGTACGGTAATCGTAACATGAATACGGCAAGATTTCAACGAATATGGAGCCGTGGTTTTTTCACAATCATTTTGGGACTTTCAATTTTTCGGTACCAATGGTCGCCGCTAGTTAGCTGGCTTAGCTTCTTAACCTTAAGCCAGCTAACCCAAAGGGTTGGTTTTTAGCAACTTGACAAAGAGCCTCTGCGGGCATGGCTACCAGCCATGAAGCCAGGTATACGGTACTGGCTGGGCCAACCAAGCTACCATGCCCGCCACTCCACGTCAAGTTGCGCAGCGTGTCCCGATTCTACTTAATCATGGGTTATCTGGTCTTTCAATACTTGTTGCATTTAATATTGCAATTTAAGATTTTTATTTCTTCAATCCATGGAAGAATAATGGCGCACTTTTAACCCATCGACTCTGTTTATGCACTTTCATCGTTTGGGTTCATTTTTTCCATTTATGGCATCCATTTTGCTTTTATTAGTTGTACAGGCTATGGTTTCTGAATACAAATATATCAATCGCATGATGGAAAGGCTGGGGAAAATGATGGAAAGCATGTTTAGTTATATTTTTCTGGGGCTATCGCTTGCTGCGCCGATCGGGCCGGTGAATGCCGCTCAAATTGACAAGGGGATTAAAAATGGCTTTCTCCACTCATGGCTGCTCGGAATCGGCGCCATGGCAGCAGACGGTTTGTATATGCTGCTCGTTTATCTCGGTGTCGTCCATTTGCTCAGCATCGGATTTGTAAAATCATTCCTTTGGTTTTTCGGATGCTTTGTCCTTACATACACCGGCATTGAAAGCATGATTGCAGCCAATCAGCCGATTTCCGGTTTGATGAGAAACAAAGAAAAATTGTCAAAATCATTCCTGACCGGTTTTCTAATGTCTCTGACCAATCCGCTCACCATTTTATTCTGGCTCGGCGTTTACGGTTCCGTGCTTGCAAAAACAGCTGAATCCGTAGGCCCACAGCAGTTTCTCCTCTACAGCCTGGCCATCTTTATCGGGGTGGCGCTGTGGGACTTTTCGATGGCTGCCGTCTCAAGCAGCTTCGGAAAACTGTTAACCAACCGTTTGATTCTTTTCATTTCGAGGCTGTCCGGCCTGTCTCTTGTCGGTTTCGGCATTTATTTCGGCATTCAGGCGGTCAAGAGCCTGTAGCATAAGCAAACAAAAGGCCCGCCGGACTCTTGTACCTTTTCGCTGGTTTTCCGGAAAAAATCAGCCCGTTCTTGCTCTCCGCCCGCTTTTTTCCCGTCCGGCCCTTTTTGCCGATTCAGTCACCCTTTTTTCAAATAAAGGAATGATTTTTGAAGTGGACATGGAATCCTTTCATTTAAACCGCGCTTTTCGAAGTGCATCGGGTTTTCCCTCTTTTCGCCGGTTCTTTCGCTTTTTCCGGATCTTTTTCGCCTTTTCTGCTGATTTCGACAAGCAACTTATATAGTTCTATAGTTTTCAAGAGAAATTTCCCGTATACTAATCATAACAGCAATCAAACTTTATAAGTTGGAGGAGAATTGTCAATGGGAGCATCACATATCCAAGCCGTTCTCTTTGATTTAGACGGGGTCATCACAGATACTGCGGAATACCACTACTTAGCATGGAAAAAGCTGGCTGATGAGCTGCAGATTCCTTTTGACCGCCATTTTAATGAAGCGCTTAAAGGGCTTAGCCGCATGGACTCTTTAAAGAAAATATTGGAGAACGCCCGGCCGGAGCCTTCCTTTTCCGAAGAAAAGCTGAACGAGCTCGCGGACAGGAAAAATGAATATTACAAAGAACTGATCCGCCAAATTTCCCCTGCCGATTTGCTTCCGGGCATCCACAACCTGCTCGAAGATATAAAGGAAAGGGGAATCAAAACAGCGCTGGCTTCCGCGAGCAAAAACGCTATGTTTGTCATCGACAGACTGGGGGTGGCTTCCTTTTTTGATGAAATCGTGGACGCTGCCCGCATTCAGCACGGTAAGCCGGATCCGGAAATCTTTTTAACCGGCGCCCGCAAGCTGAACGCGGATCCGGCATTTTGCATCGGCATTGAAGACGCGGAAGCCGGCATCCAGGCCATTAAAGCGGCCGGCATGTTTGCAGTCGGGGTCGGCACGTCGGAAAACATGAAGCAGGCGGATTTCCTTGTTGAAGGGACGCAGGATCTTAACTTTGAAAAAATCGAAAGCGCATTTCTTCTGAAAAATAAAGGGTGAGGCGTGATGGCTACCATTTCCGATGTCGCAAAACAGGCGAATGTTTCAAAGATGACGGTTTCACGGGTCCTTAACCACCCCGAACAGGTTAGAGATGATTTAAAAAAACTGGTATATGAGGCGATGGAGCAGTTGAACTATGTACCCAATTATGCGGCACGTGCCCTCGTCTCCAACCGTACCCAGGTCATCAAGTTCATGATATTGGAAGAAATAGACACGACAGAGCCGTATTATATGAACTTGCTGACCGGCATTGCCAAGGAGCTCGACCAAAACCACTACTCGCTTCAGCTGGTCACACGGAAATCGAAGGACATCGGCCAGTGCGACGGTGTGATTGCGACGGGTGTCCGCAGCCAGGATTACGATACCATTTTAAAAGAATTTTCCAAACCGGTGATTTTATTCGGGCAAAATGACAGAGGGTTTGATTTTATTGATGTGGACAATGAAAAAGGCGTACGGCTGTTAACAGAGCATGTCATTCGCCGCGGATTTAAAAAAATTTATTTTTTCGGCATTGACCTGCAAGAGCCCTTTATGTTTGCGAGACAAAAAGGTTATCTGGATGCAACCGAAGCAAACGGATTGCCGCCGTTTCTTTGCAGGGTCAAAAACAGTTCAAGCGCCGCCCAGCAAGAAGCGGAAAAAATTTTATCCAGCCGGAAGGAAAGATGCGCGTTTGTATGCGCAAGCGACCGGATTGCCCTCGGTGTGATCAGAGCCGCCCAATCGCTGCAGCTCGCCATACCAAGTGAGGTTGCAGTCACCGGTTTTGACGGGGTGTTTCTTGACCGGATTTCCGCCCCCCATATTACAACCGTGCGCCAGCCCGTTGTAAAAATGGGGGAAGCGTGTGCACGTATGCTGTTGAAAAAAATTCAGGAAAACGGGAAATCCCAGGGACACCGGTTTTTTGAACCGGAAGTGGTCATCCGCCCCTCCACCGTCTGTGAATAAGCAGTCTTACACCGGTTGCTTATTTTTTTCAGGATGGGCTTGGGCCAATCAAACCCGTAAAAAGTATTTTGTTAACGGTAACACCGCTGAAAAAGTTGTTCCGCATAAAGGGGTGATGATACGTTGAAAGAGTATAGAAGAAACGTGGAGGTGAACCGCTTTGCAAGATGCGTGGTGGAAAGATGTCATTTATCAGGTATATCCGCGCAGTTTCAAAGATTCAAACGGGGACGGCGTGGGCGATATCCCGGGCATCATTGAAAAGCTGGATTATATCCGCGATCTCGGGGCAACGGCCATCTGGCTCAATCCAATTTTTGAATCGCCGCATGTGGACAACGGCTATGATGTCAGCAACTACGAAAAAATCGACCCGGTTTTCGGCACGATGGAAGATGTGGAACACCTGATCAAGGAAGCGAAAAAACGCGGGCTCAAAATCATTCTGGACCTTGTGCTGAACCATACGTCAGACCGCCACCCGTGGTTCCGGGAAGCGCGGAAAAGTAAAGAAAATCCGTACAGGGATTACTACATTTGGCATGACCCAGTAGAAGGGCGTGAACCGACGAACTGGGCGAGCTTTTTCGGCGGCAGCACATGGGCCTTTGATCAGCAGACCGGGCAATATTATTTTCATCTGTTCAGCGATAAAATGCCCGACCTGAACTGGGAGAACAAAAAAGTGCGCGAAGAAATGGCAAAAATCGCCCTATTCTGGCTGGATAAAGGTGTGGATGGATTCCGGCTGGATGCGGTCATTCACCTGGCAAAGGACACCCGTTTTCTTCCCGTTAAAACAAACTCGGAAGAAGCGTTTGTGCTTGCAGAACAGTATTATGCCAACCTGCCGCGTGTCCATGATTATATCCGTGAATTTAACCGTACAATTAAAGCGAAGCATCCGGAAGCTTTTTTAATCGGGGAAACAGCTTCCGCCGACACGAAGCTTGCCCGGCTTTATTCAAGGCCGGACCGCGAAGAATGCGACTGCATCATTACCTTTAACTACTTGGGGTTTGACACGGAAGCAAAAAAACCCGGCATTCCGCAAAACTGGCAACAGGGAAAATGGAATTTGCTTGCTTTTAAAAAAGCGATGTCCCGGTGGCAAAATGACCTGTACGGGGAAGGCTTCAATTCGCTCTACTGGAATAATCATGATATGCCGCGGGCGTTGTCGCGCTTCGGGGACGAAGGCAAATACCGGCAAAAAAGCGCAAAGATGCTTGCCACTTTGATGTATTTGCAGTGGGGGCTGCCGATTTTGCTGCAGGGCGAAGAAATCGGCATGGTGAATTTGAAGCTCCCGCGGCTTGAAGACTATGAAGACCCAAGTATCAAAGGGCTCGCCACAATTGCGAAAAAGAAAGGCGTTGCGGAGGAAGAAATTTTAAAAATGGTGCAGCAGCGTTCCAAAGATACTTCAAGAGGCGCCATGCAGTGGAACAGTGATCGATACGGCGGCTTTTCTACATATGCTCCGTGGCTCGGCATCAACGAAGATACGCGGACCGTGAACGTAGCGGCGCAGGAAAAAGATCCCGGCTCCGTGCTGCATTATTACCGGAAGCTGATCGAACTGAAAAAATCCATGCCTGTCTTTACGGCCGGCAGCTGGGAAATGCTGGCTGATGAGGACCCGGACATCTACGCGTATATACGGAAGCATGAAGGCAGCTGTGCCATGATTGTCTGCAATACATCGAAAAAACTGCAGACCTTTACCTGCCCGGAACTTACCCGCCACAGATGGGCATGCCTGCTCAATAACAACGGCTATCATAGCAAAGCGGTGCCAAGCAAACTGATGCTATCGCCTTTTGAATGCTTTGTCTTATTACAAATGTAGCATAAGAGGAGGAGAAAAGATGGAATTTGCAGGAATTTTTCATCAGCCGTTCAGCGCGGATGCGTATATATATGACAAAAAAACGATGCACCTGAAGCTGCGCACGAAAAAAGGGGACATTCAGAAAGCCGTCCTCATTTGGGGAGACCCGTATTTATTTAAAAAAAAGGAAGACGGGGAATACCACTGGGAATCTGAACGCCTTGAAATGGAAAAAAAGGCTGAAACAGAGGCGCACGATGTCTGGTTTGCCGAAGTCTGCCCGCCGCACCGCCGCCTGCAGTACGCCTTTATCCTTACCGGCACGGATGGCAGCGACATTTTTTATGGCGGGCGCGGCTTTTACCCGGTAAATGAAGATACACTGCGGGTGCCCGACTATTATTTTAAATTTCCGTTTATGCACGAAACCGATATGTTCAAGGCGCCTGACTGGGTGAAGTCCACCATTTGGTACCAGATTTTTCCTGAACGGTTTGCAAACGGAAATCCCGCCATTTCTCCGGAAAATGCCCTGCCGTGGGGAAGCAAAGACCCGGGCGTGGACGACTTTTTCGGCGGCGACCTCGAGGGGATCATCGGCCATCTCGATTATCTCGCCGATCTTGGCATTAACGGGATTTATTTGACGCCGATTTTCGAAGCCCCTTCCAATCATAAATATGATACATTCGACTATTTTACGATTGACCCACATTTCGGCGATAAAGAAACATTCCGCAAACTGGTGGAAGAAGCCCACAAACGCGGGATCCGGATTATGCTCGATGCGGTGTTCAACCATATCGGGAAAAATTCAAAACAGTGGCAGGATGTGCTAGAAAACGGGGAGAAATCGCGCTACAAAGACTGGTTCCATATCCACTCTTTCCCGGTCCGCGAAGGCGAAAACGGGAACATTGACGGGCAGGATACGCTCTCATTTGATACGTTTGCTTTTACGACAAGCATGCCGAAGCTGAATACGGCCAATCCCGAAGTGCAACAGTATTTGCTCGATATTGCGACTTACTGGATCCGTGAATTTGACATTGACGGCTGGCGCCTTGATGTCGCCAACGAAGTCGACCATGCTTTTTGGAAAAAGTTCCACCAGGCCGTTGTAGGCGAGAAACCGGATGTTTTTATTCTCGGCGAAATTTGGCATGATGCATGGCCTTGGCTTTTAGGCGATGAGTTTCATTCGGTCATGAATTATCCATTTACGCAGACAATAATTGAATACTTTGTGGATGAAAAAATTTCCGCCGAAAAACTGATGCACAGCCTCAACCAGCAGTTTATGCATTATATGCAGTCCAACAACGAGGTTTTGTTTAATATGCTTGACAGCCATGACACCCCGCGGATTTTGACAAAGGCAGGCGGCGACAAGCAAAAGGTGAAGCTTGCCCTTGCCTTTACGTTCGCGCATACCGGTTCGCCGTGCATTTATTACGGCACGGAGGTCGGAATAGACGGCGCAGGTGACCCGCTTTGCCGGAAATGCATGGTCTGGGATGAAGACAAGCAGGACCGCGACATGCTCGCATTTATGAAAAAGCTGATCCGCTTCCGGAAAGACCATCAACAAACCTTGACATACGGCGATCTCGTCTGGCTGAAAACCGATAACGAAAAACAAGTGGTCAGCTTCCTGCGCAAAGGGGAAAAATGCACCTTGCTGTTTGCCTTTAACCGTTCGGACCAAGAACAGGCCATCCCGTGGAGCGAGCTGGATGTAAAACCGGACACCGTAAAAGACGCGTGGGAAAACAAACCGGTTCCAAACAAAACCCTTGTCCTCCCGCCAATGGACTTTGCGATTCTGGAAATCACAAACTGACCTGGCCGGAGCGTTCGTGAAACCCATTCGTCGCTTCCCATTGCGTTTCTAAAAATCACAAACTAACCCTCCCCCTTGCCGGATACCTAGCAGGGGGCTTTTTATTCTGTTACCGTTAACAGAAAATTTTACATTGTAATCGTTTTCTACTCTCTTCTATAATAAGGTTGAATAAGGTTGTACCAAAAAAGGGAGGTTCATAAAATGAAAGTATTCAAGAAGCTGTTCGTGCTTACACTTGTCTTGGGCGTCATCATGGCGCTCGCCGCGTGCGGGGGATCGAAAAAAACAAACAGCGGATCTTCTCAAGACAGCGGCGGCAAAAAGACGCTTACGGTTTCCGTGGAAGAAAAATATGCCGATTATGTCAACAGTATTAAGGGCGATTTTGAAAAGAAAAACAATTGTACTGTAAAAGTGGTCAAAAAGCCGATGTTTGACCAACTGGAAGCACTGCCTTTGGACGGCCCGGCAGGAAAAGCCCCGGATGTGATGCTCGCTCCTTATGACCGGATCGGTGGCCTCGGCCAGCAGGGGCATCTGCTTAAACTGTCCAAAAAAGATGTCAGCGCCTTTGATGCAAAAGACCAGCGCCAAGTCATGATCGACAACAAAGTTTACGGCGTCCCGTTCGTCATTGAAACGCTCGTCCTTTATTACAACAAAGATTTGTTGAAAAGCCCGCCAAAAACATTTGCCGACCTTGAAAAACTGGCGAAAGACAGCAAATATAATTTTTCGTCCGAATCCGGAAAGAATACAGGGTTCCTTGTTAAATGGACGGACTTCTACTATTCTTACGGCTTGCTCGCAGGTTACGGCGGCTATGTGTTCGGCGATAACGGCACAAATACAAAAGATATCGGATTAAACAATGCCGGTTCCGTAAAAGCCATTACGTACGCCACACACTGGTTCAAGGATATCTGGCCGAAAGGAATGAAAGATACAAAAAGCTCCGGCGACTTTGTAACAGAAGAATTCTCAAAGGGCAAAGCAGCTGCCGTCATTGACGGTCCTTGGTCGGCGGAAACCTACGCGAAAGCAAAAGTAAATTACGGCGCAGCCCCGATCCCGACGCTTCCGAACGGCAACAAGTACGAAGCATTCAGCGGCGGAAAAGGATGGGTCGCTTCCAACTATACGAAAGAACCGAAACTTGCGGAAAAATGGATTCAATACGTCACCAACTCCGCAAACAGCTACAAATTCTATGAAAAATACAAAGAAGTCCCTGCCAACCCGGCTGCGCGCGAAAAAGCGGCTGCGACAAATGACGAACTGACAAAAGCGGTTGTTGAACAGTACAAATATGCCCAGCCGATGCCAAACGTTCCGGAAATGGCAGAAGTCTGGACCGGTATGGAATCGACGATGTTTGACGCAGCGAGCGGCAAGAAAACACCAAAGCAGGCAGCCGATGCAGCGGTGAAGACGATCAAAGACAATATTGCCCAAAAGTATTCCAATAAATAGACCGCTTTATTCATTTCCAGGTGGGGCACTCCCCCACCTGGTTTTCAAAATGGTTAGCAGACCAATAAAGAAATGAGGCAATAAAAAATGGAAACTGCACAGAATAAACTGAAAGACGTCCGCAAAGCAGGCTTTTATTCCCTGATCCCGGGGCTCGGCCAGTTTTATAACAAGCAGCCTTTTAAAGGCGTCCTTTTTCTGGCCATTTTTATCCTTTTTGTCATCCAAATGGTCATAGCAGGCATCCCGGCAATGAACGGTTTTATCACGCTGGGTTCTGTCCCGCGGGTTGACCATTCGCTGTTTCTGCTGATCAAGGGTTCCCTGCAAATCATCTTGATCGCCATTTTTCTTGCTTTTTATTTGCTGAATATTTATGATGCCCGGCGTGTTGCCGCCATCTGGAACTTAAAGGGGACAGCCAACACATCTGCCAAGGCCATTTTAAAAAATGCATGGGATGCAGGCTTCCCTTATTTGCTGACGATTCCGGCTTATGTGGCCATGACATTCGTGATCATTTTTCCGGTGCTTGTGACGCTGTTCACTGCTTTTACAAACTATGATTTTTATCATATTCCGCCTTTCCGCCTAATTGACTGGGTCGGGATCAAAAATTTCTTAAATATTTTTTCACTTAGCTCGTATCGGGCCACGTTTACAAGTGTGTTCAGCTGGACAATCATCTGGACATTATGCGCGACCACCGGCCAGATTGTGCTCGGGATTTTAACAGCCTGTGTGGTAAACCAGCCTTTTATCAAAGGGAAAAAGCTGTTTCGGATCATTTTTTTGCTACCGTGGGCGGTGCCAGCCTTTATTACCATTATGAGTTTTTCCAATATTTTCAATGACAGTATCGGCGCCATCAATGCCCAGGTCATTCCGCTGCTCAACCATCTTCCGTTTACCGACATTCCGGCCATCTCGTGGAAAACGGATCCGTTCTGGACAAAAGTGGCCTTGATCATGATCCAGACATGGCTCGGTTTCCCGTATATTTATGTGATGGTCACCGGCGTCCTGCAGTCGATCCCGGGCGATTTATACGAAGCCGCCATCATTGACGGCGCGAATTTCTGGCAAAAGTTCCGCAGGATTACCCTGCCGATGATTTTATTTGCCACCGCGCCTGTTCTGATCACCCAGTACACATTTAATTTCAATAACTTCTCGATTATTTATCTCTTTAATAACGGCGGGCCGGGCAGTGTCGGAGCGGGAGCCGGGGCGAGCGATATTTTAATTTCCTGGATTTATAAACTGACGACCGGGACATCGCCGCAGTACGCGATGGCAGCGGCGATTACCCTTATGATTTCATTTATTGTAATTGCCGTCTCGATGATCGCCTTTAAAAAGACGAACGCTTTCGGCAATGAGGAGATGATGTAGGATGAAGGCGTTAATGAAAAATCAAAAATTCACCCGTTTCTGGAACCGGTTTTTCACCTATGCGTTTTTAATTCTTTTAAGTGTAATCATTCTGTATCCGCTGCTGATTACGGCGGCGTCTGCTTTCAAGGAATCCAATATCGTTTCCTTCCAGCTGGATTTTCATTCCCATTGGACATTGGACAATTTTCGCCAGCTGTTTACCCAGACGCTGTATCCGGAATGGTATAAAAACACGCTTATCATCGCGGTTGCAACGATGGTTTTGCAGGTCGTCATCGTGACCCTTGCTGGCTACACTTACAGCCGCTACCGTTTTAAAGGAAGAAAGTACAGCCTTGTCTTTTTCCTGATCATCCAAATGGTTCCGACAATGGCGGCCCTGACCGCATTTTATGTACTGGCGAATATCCTGGACGCGCTGGACACGTACTGGTTTTTAACCTTGCTTTATGTTGGCGGCGGCATTCCAATGAATACGTGGCTGATGAAAGGGTATTTCGATACGGTGCCGCGCGATTTGGACGAATCTGCAAGAATTGACGGGGCCGGCCATTTGCGCATATTTTGGCAAATTGTGCTCCCGCTTGTTAAACCGATGCTTGCCGTCCAGGCACTCTGGGCATTTATGGGGCCGTTCGGGGATTATTTGCTGGCCAAATTTTTGCTCCGGACACCGGAACATTTAACCGTGGCAGTCGGCCTCCAGCAATTTATTTCCAACCCGACCGAGCAAAAGGTGACGCTCTTTGCTGCCGGCGCCATTTTAGCCGCGCTGCCAATCTGTATTTTGTTTTTCTTCCTGCAAAAAAACTTTGTATCCGGGCTGACGTCGGGCGGCACAAAAGGATAAAGGGCGTAACGGGATGGACAGCTTTAACAGCTGCCGGCCCGGGCGGAAAAAACTTGTAAAAAACATAGCATACTTTATTGAAATGTGGGATTGCTTATGGAACAGATTCAAAGATTCCCTGCTGGTTATTTTGCGATGATCGTTTCACCTGTAAAAATTTTCCGGTACCGGGGTGCGCTTAGCGTTTGGAAACTGATTCTCATTTTTCTCTTTTTAAACGCCTGCCTGATTGCCCCGCTTTCACTCTCTTTTGCGCGGGCAGGAAATATCAGCTTAGAGCAAGTGGCGCCGCATTTAAATGCAGCGATACAAACCGGGTATACCGGGCAGCACGCCGTCCTTTCCTTTCAAAACGGCGTGCTCCAATCCGGCAACGCGTGGACAAAGGAGCACGGAGATACGATTATCTCCTTTGATCCGCGCAAAACCACGGCCGTTTCGGAAAGCCGTTACCATACAAAAGTCGCGCATTACAAAAATGCGCTCCTTTTCCGGAAAGACCGGCTCATTCTGACTGATGAAAACGGCTTTGGCTTTTCCGTCCGCTACCCGGCCGGAAACGAGAAGATCATCATCCAAAACGGCCGTGATCTTGCTTCTTTTGCCGGCGCTCTCTGGTTCCGGCAACATAAAGTCATCCTGATTCCGCTTGTTTCATGCCTGATCGGAATCCTGTTTCTTTTCAGCAATATGCTATTGATGGGGGCAGTGTCCCTGATACTTTGCCTGACACGTTTTTCAAGTTTTTCCGGCATCCGGTCATTGAAACAGGCTGCAACCATTACGCTGTCTGCAGCAGGGGTTCCATCCATTATTGCCATGTTGGCAGGCTTTGCCGGCGCAGGTGCTGCAACTATGATGATGATCCAATCACTGGGCATGGTGCTTTTCATTGCGATGATTTTTTTAAAAACAAAATTTCTGACGGACGACATGTAAGTACAAAATGCTGACGAGGAGGATTTCTAATGTATTACAACCGACTTTTCGATGTAGATGAATGGACTTTAAAAACAACGAAGCTCCACCGTGAACATATCCGGCTTCAGGAAAGCATCACTTCTTTAGGAAACGGCTATATGGGCATGCGCGGAAATTTCGAGGAGTCTTATTCCGGGGATCATCACCAGGGCACATATATTGCAGGGGTCTGGTACCCGGATAAAACAAGGGTGGGCTGGTGGAAAGTCGGCTATCCCGATTATTTCGGAAAAGTCATTAACGCGGTCAATCTTGCCGGGTTGCGCGTCTGGATTGATCAAGAGGAAATTGACCTGTTTCTGGACCCGCTCGAACAATTTCAGCTGGAACTTGATATGAAAAATGCCGTCTTGCGCCATTCCTATCTTGTCGAAAAGTCCGGCAAGAAAGTCAAAATTGAATTTGAACGTTTTTTCAGCATTGTCCATAAAGAAATTGCCGCGATCCGAATCCGTGCCACCAATCTTGGCAATCCGGCCGTACTCACATTAAAACCTTTTCTGGATGGCAATGTCAAAAACGAAGACGCCAATTATGATGAAATGTTCTGGACGGAAATCCGGTCTGAGGCAACGGAAGACAAGGCCGCGGTTGTCACGGAAACAATTGAAAACCCGTTTGGCGTTCCCCGTTTTACCGTAGCCGCCGCCATGGGCAATCTGACGGAGGCAACGCTTGCTTCCTGTGAGTCGGATACGCTTTATGCCGGCCATGTATATGAAAAAACGCTCGGCGAAAACGAGTCGCTCCTTCTGGATAAAATGGTTTCTGTCACGACAAGCCGGGACTATGAAAAGGATGCGCTCCTCTCCCGCGCCTACGAATTGCTTGAACAGGCTTTGGAAAACGGGTACGAAAAGCTATATGAGGAGCACGCAGCAGCCTGGCATAAACGGTGGGAGAAAGCAGACGTCCGCATTTCCGGCGATCCGGAAGCCCAGCAAGGGATCCGCTTTAACCTATTTCAGCTTTTTTCGACCTATTACGGCGATGATCCGCGCTTAAACATCGGCCCGAAAGGTTTCACCGGCGAAAAATACGGCGGCGCGACGTACTGGGATACAGAAGCCTATGCCGTACCCATGTATCTGTCTGTTGCCACGCCGGAAGTCACAAGAAATTTACTGCTCTACCGCTACCATCAGCTCCCCGAGGCGTATGAAAATGCAAAAAAACTCGGGCTGAAAGGCGCTTTATACCCGATGGTCACTTTTACCGGAATCGAATGCCATAACGAATGGGAAATCACATTCGAAGAAATTCACCGGAACGGCGCCATTGCTTATGCCATTTACAATTATGTCAATTACACCGGCGACAAAGCCTATATCAGCCAGTACGGGATTGATGTCCTCGTCGGCATCAGCCGCTTTTTCGCCGACCGCGTCCATTTTTCCGAGCGAAAGCAAATATACATGATCCATGGCGTAACCGGCCCGAACGAGTATGAAAACAACGTCAACAACAACTGGTACACAAACCGAATTGCCGTCTGGACGCTTAAATACACCCTTGCGTCCCTTGATTTTGCCGGTGCGGAAAAAGCAGCCGCGCTGAATGTTACGGATGAAGAACGCGCGCATTGGCAGGATATTATCGGCCGGATGTATTTCCCGTATGATGAAGAGCTGGGCATTTTTCTGCAGCAGGACGGCTTCCTGGATAAACCGATCAAACCGGCCGCCTGCCTCCCGAAAGAAGACCTGCCGCTCAACCAGCACTGGTCATGGGACCGGATCCTCCGCTCCTGTTATATTAAGCAGGCAGACGTCCTGCAAGGGTTTTATTTCTTCAATGATGAGTTTACAATAGAGGAAAAGCGGCGCCATTTTGAATTTTACGAACCGCTCACCGTCCATGAATCGAGCCTCTCCCCTTGCGTCCATGCGATTCTGGCGGCTGAGCTCCGGAAAGAAGACAAAGCGGTCGAACTGTATAAACGCACATCCCGGCTTGATCTTGACAACTATAACCATGATACGGAAGACGGGTTGCACATCACGTCCATGACCGGAAGCTGGCTCTCCATTGTCCACGGGTTTGCCGGCATGCGCACCTTCCATGAAACCTTGTCGTTTGCGCCGTTTTTGCCGAAAGACTGGGATGAATACGCATTTAAAGTCAATTACCGGCACCGCCTCCTTGAAGTGAAAGTGAACAAAAGAGAAGTCGCCGTCTCCCTTCTGGAAGGCAAACCGCTTCAATTGAAGTTATATGGGGAATTCATCCATCTAGCAAATACGTACACGAAGGAGTATGAGCCTTCATGACAGAATGGTGGAAAAAAGCCGTTGTTTACCAGATTTACCCGCGCAGTTTTTATGATACAAATGGTGACGGGATCGGCGATTTGCGGGGAATTATGGATAAGCTCGACTATTTGAAAACACTCGGGATCGACTGCATCTGGATCAGCCCGGTGTACGACTCGCCGCAGGATGACAATGGCTACGATATCCGTGACTACCGCAAGATCGACAAGATGTTCGGGACAAATGAAGATATGGACCGCCTGCTTGACGAAGCCCATGCACGCGGGATCAAAATCGTAATGGATCTTGTCGTGAACCATACCTCCGATGAACATGCCTGGTTTGTCGAAAGCCGGAAATCGAAGGATAATCCGTACCGCGACTTTTATTTTTGGAAAGACCCGAAACCGGACGGCACCCCTCCGAACAACTGGGGTTCGATGTTTTCCGGTTCCGCCTGGGAGTACGACGAAACAACCGGGCAATACTATTTGCACTATTTTTCAAAGAAACAGCCTGACTTAAACTGGGAAAACGAAAAAGTGCGGAAAGAGATTTACGATATGATGAAGTTCTGGATGGATAAAGGGGTGGACGGCTGGCGCATGGATGTGATCGGCTCGATTTCCAAGTTTCTTGATTTTCCTGATTATGAACTTCCGGAAGGGCAAAAATACGGCATTGGCAAGTATCATGCAAACGGGCCGCGCCTCCATGCGTTCATCCAGGAAATGAACCGCGAAGTGCTGTCAAAATACGACTGCATGACTGTCGGGGAAGCCATCGGATCCGATGTCGAAATCGCCAGGAAATATACAGGGCCGGACCGCCATGAACTCAATATGATTTTTAATTTTGAACATATGGATGTCGATACGAAACCGGGCAGCCCTGCCGGCAAATGGGCTTTGAAGCCTTTTGACCTGGTCGAATTGAAACAAATCCTTTCCCGCTGGCAATATGAGCTCGCGGATACCGGCTGGAATGCGCTCTATTTTGAAAACCATGACCAGGCGAGGGTGGTATCGCGCTGGGGCAATGATACAACGTACCGGGCAGAATGTGCCAAAGCGTTTGCCACCATTTTGCACGGGCTGAAAGGGACCCCTTTTATTTATCAAGGGGAAGAAATCGGGATGGTGAACGCCGATCTCGAACTCGAAGAATATGATGACATTGAAATCCGGAATGCTTATCAAGAGCTTGTGATGGAAAACCAAATCATGTCGAAAGATGAATTTTTAACAGCTGTCCGAAAAAAAGGACGCGACAATGCACGGACGCCGATGCAGTGGGACGGCAGTTTGAATGCCGGCTTTACAACCGGAACACCGTGGCTTAAAGTCAATTCCCGCTATTCGGAGATCAACGTGGCAAAAGCGCTTCAAGAGCCTGATTCGATTTTTTATTACTATCAATCTTTGATTAAGCTGCGGCATTCATACGATGTGTTTACAGACGGCCGGTATGAGCTGCTGATGCCGGACCATCCGCATTTGTACGTGTACACGAGGGAAAATGAATCGGAAAAACTGCTCGTTGCCGCCAACTTAAGCGAAAACACAGTAAGCTTTGATCAACCGGATGACAACTGGAAACTGCTGCTTGGAAACTATGAAGATACTGGCACAAGCACGCTGTTCCGCCCGTATGAAGCGGCCATTTACTATCTGGAAAAATAGTTTTTTGCGTGCGGTTTTTGCCCGATGGCCTTTTTATGCAAAGAGCCTCCATACTACGTATGAGGGGCTCTTTGCTGTTTCCTTTATGAAACTGTAATGGCCTTTACCACTTCTTCTAGCTGCATGCCTCTTGAGGCTTTGACCAGAATCAAATCGCCGGCTCCGATTTTTCCTTTCAACATATCGATCAACCGCTCCTTGTCCTCAAACGCAAACACGCGGTTGCCCGGAAAATCGCAAGCTTCCGCGATCAAACGGCCCAACTTGCCATATGTAAAAACAAAATCAATTTTTTCAGGGTTCAAGCTGCGGCCGACCTCCCTGTGAAACGCCGCTTCCTTTTCACCTAGTTCAAGCATATCCCCGAGCACGAGGATTTTCCGGCCCGTTCCTTCAAACTGCTCCACAAGCCGGATGGCCGCACGCATCGACGTCGGGCTTGCATTATATGCATCGTTGATGATTTTTGAACCGTTGATGCCATCCGCCATTTCCATCCGCATTGCGCTCAGCCTCGTTTTCCCTAGGCCTGCGCGGATTTCCTCAAATGGCATGCCAAACTCGCGGCCGGCAAGAATGGCGGCAAGCGAATTGATAACATTGTATTCGCCAAGGACAGGCAGATGAAAACTGATATCCCCCGAAGCATTTGTCCGGAACGCGCTGCCGTTTGTCTCTTGTCTCCATCCCACCGGATAAAGATCATTTCCGTGCCCTTTGCCGAACGTCTTTGTCCGGATGCCGGTAATGTTTGGCACCCGTTCCTGCAAAAGCGGTTCGTCCCCCATATAGATCAGCAGCCCGTTTTCCGGAAGGCCTTCTGTAATTTCGAGTTTTGCATCGGCAATCGCTTCACGGGAACCGAGATTTTGAATATGCGCCTCGCCAATATTTGTAATAATGGCCACATCCGGGCGGGCAATCGATGTTAGAAAAGAAATTTCCCCTTTTGCACTCATGCCCATTTCCACCACGGCGATTTCCGTATCTTCATCAAGGGACAGGAGCGTTAACGGAACGCCCTGGTGGTTGTTAAAATTGCCTTCTGTTTTTTGCACTTTAAATTTTTCGGAAAGGACGGAGGCGACCATATCTTTTGTCGTCGTTTTCCCGTTGCTGCCGGTAATGCCGACGACTTTTGCCCGCAAGGCGTTCCGGTAGCTTTTTGCCAATTCCTGCAGGCTTTTCTCTGTATCTTCCACGATAAGAAGCGGCACGTGCGCCGGCGGGTTCGGCACATCTTTTTGCCAGAGGGATGCAGCTGCGCCTCTGCGAAATGCGTCCTCCACAAATTGATGGCCGTCCGCATGCCTGCCTGTAAGCGGCACATACAGATTACCTTTTTCGATTTTGCGCGAATCAATGCATACACCTTGTACAAGCGTTTCGTTGCGCTGCAGTTCTTCCCCGTTTTCCACATGGATCATTCCGGTCATTTCCCGGATCGTCCGTCTGATCATTTTCGCTCTTTTCCTCCTTGAAAACAGAACGGGAACCATTGTCAATGGTTCCAAATTCGTTACAAAGTATATTTAATCCGCTGTTTTTCAGCATGCCGCTCCAGGGCAAGTTCAATCAGCTTTTCGATCAGCTGCGGGTAATCCAGCCCCGCCTCTTTCCACAGAAGCGGAAACATGCTGAATGGCGTAAATCCGGGCATCGTATTGATTTCATTGATGATCACCCGTTCGTCTTCTGTCACAAAAAAGTCAGCGCGCACCAGCCCCGAGCAGTCGAGTGCTTTAAATGCCGTAATCGCAGCTTCGGTTAGCTTTTTATATACCGTTTCGGAAATTTCGGCCGGAATGATTAACGCCGTATCCCCATCTTCGTATTTCGCTTTATAATCGTAAAAATCTTTTTTCGCGACAATTTCGCCGGCAACGGAACATTGCGGATCGTCATTCCCGATCACGCCAAGTTCAATTTCCCTTGCCGTGACGCCTTCTTCAACAATGATTTTCCGGTCGTATTGAAAGGCTTCCTTAAATGCGGCTTCCAGTTCTGTGCGGTCTTTACACTTACTGATCCCGACACTTGAACCGAGATTCGCCGGCTTGACGAAACAAGGGTAACCGGTCTTTTCTTCCACTTGTTGAAAACAGGTTTCGGGCGCTTTTTCCCATTCGCTGCGGATAAAAGAAACATATTTCACCTGGTCGAGCCCGGCTTGCGCAAACAGGTTTTTCATAATCACTTTATCCATTCCGGCTGAAGAGGCAAGCACGCCATTTCCAACATACGGCAGATTTAACAGTTCAAGCATGCCCTGTACGGTGCCGTCCTCCCCGTTCGGCCCGTGCAACAGCGGAAAAATGATGTCATAGCCGCCCTTTTCGTCCGATACGGTGGTTAAAAGCGCATTAGGGGCCATTTTCTTTCCGTCATGGAATTCAAGCTGTTTCACGGTTTCAACAGGCCCGGTTAAAAGCGGCCCTTTTATCCAGTCCCCTTCCGTTGTAATGAAGATAGGGTAAATATCGTATTTTTCGTGATCCAAGGCCTGTATTACAGCTTTGGCGGTTTGCAGGGATACTTCATGCTCAGCGGATTTTCCGCCGTAAAGCAAACAGATTTTCTTTTTCATTGTCATCCTCCATCATACGAACAGGATATTCCTATTTTAACATTTTACACACCCGGTGTGCGCCAAATTTGCCATTTTGATTTGTTCAGTTTCTTCCCTATTGTATGTCAAAACAGGCATTTGTGTAACACGTGTATAATGAAAAGCGGGGTGGCTTCCCCGCTTTTCTATCCTGAAACATTGCGCCAGCTGCTTTTCATCCATCTGCTGCGCTGGTACAGCGTTCACCGCACATGGGCGTCTAATGGATTAAAATTTTCCATTCCTGCATCCTGCGGTCATAGACCATTTTTCCATCGATTGGCGTGCCGGAGATGACGGCATATTCTTCGTGCATTTCATCCATATCATGAAAATCGCCGATCGTCCAGAACGGGATTTCAATTGTATGTGTCAAGTTTTTCTCGACAAGGTTTAAATATCGGGTATTCCAAGACACTCTTTTTGTACACTTTCGGCTACCGTGCTTTACTT
>NZ_ALAS01000108.1 GCF_000290615.1 Heyndrickxia coagulans DSM 1 = ATCC 7050 | reverse complement strand
ATGACCATTTTCTAGCTTAATATTTCCGTTGACCATATTAGTTGTATAGGATTGTTTTGCTTTACGATTTTTGAACTTTGGAAAATCCGCGTTTCCTTCAAAGAAATTCTTAAAAGCAGTCTGTAAGTTCATTTGTGCATTTGCCAAAGCTAAAGAATCCACTTCTTTTAGGAATGGAAATTCACTTTTATATTTTGCAGGAG
>NZ_ALAS01000107.1 GCF_000290615.1 Heyndrickxia coagulans DSM 1 = ATCC 7050 | reverse complement strand
TATTCGCCCACAAGCGTACATTTAAATGATAGAGCGTCTTCCCATTTTTTTCCACTCATCTGCCCTTCGAGTAAAATTTTACACATACCGCTTTTAAAAAAAAGAAACGAAATATTGCCGCTCTGTTGCCGCCGGGAAAGGCGCGATCATCGCTTTTTCCGGCAGGTTTTAAAGGAGCAGGCACGAAAAAAAGCCCCAAACCCTTCGTGCGGATTTGGAGCAGAATTTTTCTGTTTATACGAGTGCATCCATGACTTTCCGGACGGAAGCGGCGGATTTGTCAAGCGCTGCTTTTTCTTCCGGTGTCAAATCGAGTTCGATGATTTTTTCAAGGCCGTTGCCGCCCAAAATGACCGGAATGCCGAGATAAATGCCGTTATAGCCGTATTCGCCTTCGAGATAAGCAACGGCGGGCAGGATGCGGCGCTGGTCTTTGGCAATGGCTTCTACCATTTCCGTTAATGCCGATGCCGGCGCATAATAAGCACTGCCGTTGCCAAGCAGGTTCACGATTTCCCCGCCGCCTTTTCTTGTCCGTTCCACAATTTTATCAAGGCGCTCTTTTGGAATCAATGTTTCAAGCGGAATGCCGCCTGCGTAAGAATAGCGGACGAGCGGCACCATCTCATCGCCATGGCCGCCGAGCACAAAACCGGTAACGTCTTTGACGGAGACGTCCAGTTCCTCTGCGACGAAAGCGCGGAATCTTGCCGTGTCGAGGACACCCGACTGGCCGATTACACGGTTTTTCGGAAAACCGGATGTTTGAAAAACGGTGTAAGTCATCGCATCAACCGGATTCGTCAGTACAATCAGCACGGCATTTGGCGAGTATTTTACAATTTCCTTTGTCACGTTTTCCATGATCCTTTGGTTTGTCTGGACGAGGTCATCCCGGCTCATCCCCGGTTTGCGCGCAACGCCCGCGGTGATGACGACGATATCGGAATCCTTTGTGCCTGCATAATCCGACGTGCCGGTGATCCTGGCATCAAACCCCTGTACCGGGGATGCTTCAAACATGTCCAAGGCTTTCCCCTTTACCGGATTTTCCAATTGCGGGATGTCAACGAGCACCACATCCCCCAGTTCTTTTTGGGCAATCAGAAATGCCGTTGTCGCCCCTGTAAAACCGCCGCCAATAACCGATATTTTTTTCCTTTTCAGCATGACGAGCCTCCTTTGTTTAAGTGTCAGCCGGCTGTCAAAAAGGCAGAGCCGGCCTGCCGTAAATCATTTGTCCGTTATTCCGCCATGTTTTTGATCAGTTCATCGCCGAATTCAGAGCATTTGACTTCCCTCGCGCCATCCATCAGGCGGGCAAAGTCGTATGTGACAACTTTGGAAGCGATCGTTTTTTCCATCGAACCGGTAATCAATTTTGCCGCTTCATTCCAGCCCAGATGTTCGAGCATCAAAACACCCGACAAAATAACAGATGAAGGGTTCACTTTATCCAAGCCGGCATATTTCGGCGCCGTTCCGTGCGTCGCTTCGAAAATGGCATGGCCGGTTTCATAGTTGATGTTCGCGCCAGGGGCAATCCCGATGCCGCCGACTTGTGCGGCGAGCGCATCCGAAATGTAGTCGCCGTTTAAGTTCATCGTTGCCACGACATCAAATTCGCGCGGGCGGGTCAAAATTTGCTGCAGGAAAATATCGGCAATCGCATCTTTGATGATGATCTTGCCGTTTGCTTCTGCTTCCTTCTGCGCCTGGTTGGCAGCATCCGCGCCTTTTTCTTCTTTAATGCGGTCGTATTCGGACCAGGTAAAGACTTTATCGCCGAATTCCCTTTCCGCCAGTTCATAACCCCAGTTTTTAAACGCGCCTTCCGTAAATTTCATGATATTGCCTTTATGTACGAGCGTAACGGATTTGCGTCCTTCTTTGATCGCATAGTTAATCGCGGCGCGCACCAGCCGTTCCGTGCCTTCCTTCGATACCGGTTTGATGCCGATGCCGGAAGTTTCCGGGAAGCGGATCTTTTTTACGCCCATTTCATTTTGCAAAAACGAAATGACTTTTTTCACTTCCGGCGAACCTTCTTTATATTCAATGCCGGCATAAATGTCTTCCGTGTTTTCGCGGAAAATGACCATATCGGTATCCTGCGGGCGTTTGACCGGGGAAGGGACGCCATCAAAATAACGGACAGGGCGCAGGCAGACGAATAAGTCGAGTTCCTGGCGCAGCGCAACATTCAGCGAACGGATCCCGCCGCCGACCGGAGTGGTTAACGGCCCTTTAATGGCAATGAAATATTCGCGGATCGTGTCAAGCGTTTCCTGCGGCAGCCATTCCCCTGTTTTATTGAATGCTTTTTCCCCTGCATAGACTTCTTTCCAGACAATTTTCTTTTCGCCTTTATAGGCCTTTTCAACAGCCGCATCCAATACGCGCTGTGCAGCCGCCCAAATATCAGGGCCTGTGCCGTCCCCTTCGATAAATGGAATAATCGGGTGATTCGGTGTGTTTAATACGCCGTTTTCTACGGTGATCTTTTCTCCTTGTGCCATTTCAAAATCTCCTCCAGTCCCAATATCAGTTTATACTTGTGGTGTACACGGAATGGGCCGGCCCCGTGAATGGCCACAGGCCGGTCCTTCTCCAAAAAGCGCACGCTTGCCCGTCCCCGAAAGATTGAAAGGCACGGGCGGGCGTTTTAAAAAATCGCGAAAAATTTCAGCCGGGATTCCCCGCCTAGGTTTGCGTTACCGGTCTTCGAGCGGAACGTACTGGCGCATGCCCGGGCCGATATATTCCGCGCGCGGGCGGATAATCCGGTTGTTGGAGTATTGTTCCAGAATATGGGCAATCCATCCGGAAATGCGGCTGACGGCAAAAATCGGCGTGAACAGATCATGGTCGATGCCAAGGCAATGGTAGACAGATGCGGAATAAAAGTCCACATTGGCAGGAATGCCTTTTTCGCTCGTGACAATTTGCTCAATTTTTACCGACATATCATAATATTTACGCTGTCCGGTCAGCTCTGTCAATTTTTCCGACATTTTTTTTAGGTGTTTTGCGCGCGGATCGCCTTTTCTGTAAACGCGGTGGCCAAAACCCATGATTTTTTCTTTTTTCATGAATTTTTCATGCAGGTAATTTTCCACTTTATCGGCCGAGCCGATTTCGGTGAGCATTTTCATGACCTGCTCATTTGCGCCCCCGTGGAGCGGGCCTTTCAATGCGCCGATTGCAGCGGTAACGCCGGAATAGATGTCGGAAAGCGTCGCAACGCAAACGCGTGCAGTAAAAGTAGATGCGTTCAGTTCATGGTCCGCATGCAGCACAAGCGCTTTATTAAAGGCCTCCACTTCAATCGGTTCCGGTTCCTTTCCTTTTAACATGTACAGGAAGTTTGCGGCAAAACCGAGATCTCTGCGCGGCGCGACAGGTTCCAGGCCTTTCCTGACTCTTGCGAAAGCGGCAACAATTGCCGGTATTTTTGCCTGCAGCCGGATGGCTTTGCGCAAGTTTGCTTCCCGGTCCATTGCATCTGCTTCATCATCGTACAGCGCAAGTGCGGAAACAGCGGTGCGGAGCGCGGCCATCGGGTGCGCTTTCCCGATCGGGTAGGTTTTAAAGCTATCCAAAATTTCATTCGGCAAATCCATATGATCCGCCAGTTCCTGCTTAAATGTTTCCAGTTCGGATTTTGTCGGCAGTTTTAAATGCCACAGCAGGTAGACGACTTCTTCAAAGCTGGCTTTTTCCGCTAAATCATCAATGCTGTAGCCGACATATGTAAGCGTGTCATCGATGATCGAGCTGATTGAAGTTTCACTTGCAACGACCCCTTCCAGACCTCTTGTTGCTGCCATGCTTATCTCTCCTTCTCCTTAAAAAGTTGTTTCCCCCATCTCAAACGTAGATAAGTTGATTTCGGGGTATATATTTTTCTGCAGAATAAATAACGGTTGCCGGCCGGCAATATGCAAGCGATCACATACTCTATTATAATATAATAATTATATTTGTCTATTTTTTGACGTACATGTGCCCGCTTACATAAATCATTATAAACAATTTTCAAACATATTGGTACAGAAAAAAGCCAAATTTCTTCTTTTAGTATAGCGCTTTTGCAGCCGCCCTGGCAATCATTTTGATTTTAGCATGCGCCTTTCTGTGGCCAACAGGAGAAAAACCGTTGAAAAGTCTTTTTTTCAACGGTTTTTATATGACCTGCAAATTTCTCCCGGCTAAAAACTGTTTGTCACCCATTCGACAATTTTCATGGCCATCCAGGCAATGCCGGCGCCGATCAGCGGCCCGACCGCAACCCCTTTAAACAAAGAAACGGCGAGAATGGTGCCAAGCACGAGCGCCGTCGTAATTTGCGGGTCGCTCGCAAGCAGGGTGATGCCGTTTTTGGCCAGAAGCGCGACAATGATGCCGGATGCAAGTGCAATCCATGCATACGGCGATTTGAGTGATTCATACAAATCTTTAAAGCCGATCTGCCCGGTTGCAATCGGCACAAGGACGGCAATCGTAATAATGGTGACGCCCCAGTTGATCCCTTTCGACTGGACGGTTGAAAAAATTTTTGCATCCAGCCCTGCCACTTTCAAGACAAGTAGCACAATAACTGAAATGATTAACGATTGGTTTTTTGCCGCAAATCCTATCGCTAAAAGCAGCAGCAAAAACAAATACGGCTGGTACATATATATCCCTTCTTTCATGCTGAAAATCTTATGGCGCCGGGTATTTTTTCTGAATTTTTGGCAAAGATGGAAATAGAAAATCTATCAAAAAAAAACAGCTTTTTCTTTGTTTTACACGCCCCGCCGTGTAAAATAATAACATATTAACGAAAACAGGAGGGTCAGACTTGAATTCCGTTTACATACACCGCGCGCTGCGGGGCCTTTTTGTTGCACTGTGCATCCTGGTTGGCTTTTTTGCAGTCTATCTGGCTGTAAAATACGCTTATCCGTTTATTATTGCCCTGTTGATCGCGCTTATGATCAACCCGCTCGTCAATTTTCTGGACAAAAAGGTGAGACTTCCGCGGGCGCTTGCTGTTATCATATCCCTGATCCTGATCATTAGTGTCTTTGTCGGCATCATTACGCTGCTTGTTGCCGAGATTGTAACAGGGGCGAATTACCTTGCTGACGTTTTGCCGGAGCATGTCCAGACGCTTGTCAATTATTCGGAATCGCTTGTCACCGCACAAGTTTTGCCGCTGTACGACAAGCTGGCGGGCCTCTTTAAAAATCTCGATGCCGGCCAGCAGGAAACGATCGTGCAAAACATCCAGGCAGCCGGGCAAAAGATCGCTTCTTCAGCAGGCGATTTCCTGTCCGGGCTGTTTAAAAAACTGCCGGGGCTTGTTTCCTGGATTCCAAATGCGGCAACCGTGCTGATTTTTGCCCTGCTTGCAACGTTTTTCATCAGCAAAGACTGGAACCATTTGACAGGCAAAGGAAAGCTGTTGCTGCCGAAAAAAGCAAGAAAAAGCGGGATCACCGTGTTTGCCGACCTGCGCAATGCGCTGTTCGGTTTTATCCGCGCTGAATTGACATTGATTTCCATGACACTTGTCATTGTGCTGATCGGGCTTTTGATTTTGCGTGTGAATTACGCGATTACGATCGCCCTTGTTTGCGGTATTGTCGATATTCTTCCGTATTTGGGAACGGGCGTTGTGTTTGTCCCGTGGATCATTTACGAATTCATTACCGGCAGCCTGCCGCTTGCGATCGGGCTAACCGTCCTTTACATTGTCGTGATCGTGCAAAGGCAGATTATGGAGCCAAAAATTTTATCGTCCAGCATCGGAATGAATCCGCTCGCGACGCTGATTGCCCTGTTTATCGGATTTAAAACAGTCGGGTTTCTCGGCCTGATTCTCGGGCCGATTACGCTCGTGTTGCTGACCGCATTGATCCGTGCCCATGTGTTCCATGACATTTGGAACTATATTATGGGCAAAAAAGCAATATAAAAAGCGCAGAGGCCGGATGCCTCTGCGCTTTTTTTAGTTTACTTACAATACAGTCGCATGGCCGTTGTAAACCGAGCCGGTTGCCGCATCTACCGTAACTTCCTGCCCGTCTTCAAAAATGGAAACGGCTTTTTCAACGCCAACAATGACCGGAATGCCGACATTGATGCCAACAACTGCAGCATGGCTTGTCAAGCCGCCTTCTTCCGTAATCAGCGCGGCGCATTTTTCAATGGCCGGCATGATTTCTTTGTCGGTCGTTCTCGTGACGAGCACACAACCTTCTGTTGCCTTTGCGTTTGCTTCTTCAGGGCTTTCAGCAACGATGACCGGGCCGAATGCCGATTTTCTGCCGATTCCCTGGCCTTTTGCCAATATATCACCGATCAGGTGCACTTTCATCAGGTTGGTGGTGCCTTTCCCACCAACCGGGACGCCTGCTGTAATGATCACAAGGTCGCCGTGATGGACGATTTCGGATTTCAACGCTTCCTCCACTGCAATTTCAAGCATTTCATCCGTATTGTTTGCCTTTGTGCCCAATTGTGGGTATACGCCGGACACAACAGTTAAGCCGCGTTGTACCTTCGGATCGCTCGTGACAGCAATGATTGGGGCCGCCGGGCGGTATTTGGAGATCATGCGTGCCGTATAGCCGCTTTCAGTCGGCGCAATAATGGCATTCACATCAAGATTTAAAGCCGTATGGGCAACGGACTGGCAGATAGCGTCTGTCATATTATGGTCCGTGCTCTTGCTGCGCTTGTTCAGAATATCGCGGTGGTTAATTGCTTTTTCCACATGAACCGCAATATTGTACATCGTCTTAACCGCTTCAGCAGGATATTTCCCGGCTGCCGTTTCGCCGGAAAGCATGATCGCATCCGTGCCGTCAAAAATGGCGTTGGCCACGTCGCTTGCTTCCGCGCGGGTCGGGCGCGGGTTGCGTTGCATCGAATCAAGCATTTGCGTTGCGGTAATCACCGGTTTGCCGAGCGTATTGCATTTTCTGATCAGCTCTTTTTGCACGAGCGGTACCGCTTCGGTCGGAATTTCAACGCCGAGGTCACCGCGGGCAACCATTAAGCCGTCCGATACAGCTAGGATTTCATCGATGTTGTCGACGCCTTCCTGGTTTTCAATTTTAGGGAAAATTTTCACATGTAAAGCATCGTGTTCTTCAAGGAGCTGGCGAATTTCCAAAACGTCAGACGGCCGGCGTACAAATGAAGCCGCAATGAAGTCAATGCCTTGTTCAAGCCCGAACAGGATATCGCTCACGTCTTTTTCGGTAATGCCCGGAAGGTTCACGGAGACACCCGGGACGTTGACACCTTTTTTGTTTTTCAAAACGCCGCGGTTCAGCACTTTTGTATGGATTTCACCGGCGTTTTTATCGATGGCCGTCACTTCCAGTTCAATCAAACCGTCATCAAGCAGAATTTTAGAGCCAACGTGCACATCATCAATCAGTCCTTCATACGTGACCGAAAATTTTTCCGTTGTCCCGAGCACTTCTGTCATTGAAATGACCGGTGTCATGCCTTCAACGAGCTCGAATCCGCCGTCTTTCATATCATGGGTGCGGATTTCCGGGCCCTTTGTATCGAGCAGAAGCCCGATCGTTTTGTTTTGGTTTTTTGCAGCTTCACGGATATTTTTAATCCGGGCAAGATGTTCCTCATGGCTGCCGTGCGAGAAGTTCAGGCGGCAAACATCCATCCCGTTTGCCATTAATCTTTCAAGCATTTCCACACTTTCACTGGCAGGCCCGATTGTACATACAATTTTGGTTTTTTTCATTCTATTTCCTCCTAAGAAACGTTAGATCGACAATTCTTTCGACAGCTTGTACATGTTTTTATTAACGGCGTGCGGTTTTCCGAGAATCTCAAGGATATCGTGGTCAACCAGCTGGTTATTTTGAATGCCGACAGCGCGGCCCCCTTTTCCTTCAAGCAGCAGTTCAACAGCCCTTGCGCCGAGACGGCTTGCAAGCACGCGGTCAAATGCCGTCGGAGAACCGCCGCGCTGGATATGGCCGAGAACAGAAACGCGGGTATCGCCGATCACACCGGTTTTTTTCAATTGTTCAGCAAACTCGTTGCCGCTCATCACGCCTTCCGCGACAATGATGATGCTGTGGCGTTTGCCGCGTTTTCTCCCCTGTTCAAGACGCTCCACGATATCTTTTAAGTCAAATTTTTCTTCCGGAATAATAATCGATTCGGCTCCGCCGGCCAGGCCGGACCAGAGCGCGATATCCCCGGCATTTCTGCCCATGACTTCAATAATAAAGGTGCGTTCGTGGGAAGAAGCGGTGTCGCGAATTTTATCAATCGCATCAAGCACTGTGTTCAATGCCGTATCAAAACCGATTGTAAAATCCGTCCCCGGGATGTCGTTATCGATTGTCCCTGGCACACCAATGCAGTTAAAGCCCTGTTCCGTCAACTTTTTGGCCCCTTGGTAGGAACCGTCGCCGCCGATCACAACGAGCGCTTCAATGCCATGGTCTTTCAGCTGCCTGATCGCTTTTTGCTGCCCTTCCGGCGTTTTGAATTCTTCGCTTCTTGCCGACTGCAAAACCGTGCCGCCCCGCTGGAGAATATCGCCAACAGATCCTGCTTCGAGCTTTTGGATGTTTCCTTGAATCAATCCGTTATAACCTTGGTGAATGCCGTAAACTTCCAGGCCGTGATAAATCCCTTTACGGGCAATCGCGCGGACCGCCGCATTCATCCCCGGTGCATCGCCGCCGCTTGTCAATACTCCAATTCGCTTCATATGCTTCACCTCTGTATATGTAATTCTCATGGCAGGCCGGTATTTCAATCAAGCAAAGTAACTATAGTATCGCCAAGTCTGCCTTCGGATATATCTAAAATACCACTTTAAAAGCATGTTCACAATCAATCATGAAAAAGTAAAAATTTTAAAAATGTGCGTTTTTGAACAAACTGTGTCGGAATAGTATGAATACGCTACCAATTCCCCAGCCTTCCCGCTTGCCAGCAAAGGGCGTTCTTTTTTCTTTTCCCGGTTTCCATGCCGGTAAACCAGGATCTGTTTTTACGTTCCAACCACTTAGAAGAAAGGGACTAGCTGGAAAAACAGAACGCCAAAAATTTTGGCTTGTATACATTGCACCGTGTAAAAAGCGAGGCAACCGGCACAAAGTCAGCCGGTTGCCTGTCATCCTTGCGGCTACTGGCGGGCAAACTGTTCGAGCGTTGAAAACACGCCGATTTTACGGTATTTTTCGTACCTTTTTTCCACCAGTTCTTCAGGGGCATATGCCCGCAGCTCCTTTAATGATGCGGCAAGCACGGGGCGGATCAGCTCTGCCTGCGCTTTTGGATCTTTATGTGCGCCGCCTTTTACTTCCGGAATCAGATCATCGATAATGCCCAGTTCTTTCAGCTCGGGCGCGGTCATCTTCATGGTGGCGACAGCCCGTTTTGCCTGCGATGCATCTTTCCATAAAAGCGCCGCGGCGGACTCCGGTGAAATCACTGAGAACCATGAATTTTCGAGGACATGGATATGGTCGCCGACGCCAATGCCGAGCGCCCCGCCGCTGGCCCCTTCGCCGATAATCAGGCAGATGATCGGAACGGACAGCCCGGACATTTCAAACAAATTGCGCGCGATCGATTCAGCGATGCCCCTTTCTTCCGCTGCTTTTCCCGGATACGCACCTTTTGTGTCGATGAAGCTGATAATCGGGCGTTTAAATTTTTCTGCCTGCTTCATCAGCCGTAATGCTTTCCGGTAGCCTTCCGGGTGTGGCATGCCGAAATTGCGGCGGATGTTTTCTTTTGTGTCTTTCCCCCGCTGCTGGCCAATCACGGTGACAGGAAGACCCTCAAATTTTGCGATCCCGCCGACAACCGCCCCGTCGTCGCCATATACACGGTCGCCGTGGAGCTCGAGAAAATCGGTAAAAAGATATTGAATATAGTCCAATGATGTCGGCCGTTCGGGAAAACGCGCAATCTGGATTCTGTCCCACGGATCCATGTTTTCGTAAATTTCCTCTTCCAGCCGGGAAAGCCTTGCTTCCAGTTTTTTAATCTCGCTTGACAAATCGACATCCGACTGTTTTGTAAATTCCTTTAACTCGGCAATTTTGCGTTTCAGCTCAATGACCGGTTTTTCAAATTCAAGTTCATTCACCATTGTAATTCACCTGCGTTTGTTGGTTGATGGATGTCCAGAATGCCTGCCAATGTTTTTTTCAGGTCATGGCGTTTCACAACCGCATCGAGCTGGCCGTGTTGAAGAATAAATTCTGCAGTCTGGAAATCTTCAGGAAGTTCTTCTCGGATCGTCTGTTCAATAATACGACGGCCGGCAAAACCGATCAACGCACCGGGTTCCGCAAGATTGATATCCCCGAGCGAAGCAAAGCTTGCAGTCACGCCGCCTGTTGTCGGATGGGTCATCACGGTTACCGTTAACCCGCCGTGGCGGCTGAACCTTTCAAGCGCCGCGCTCGTTTTTGCCATCTGCATTAAAGAATATATCCCTTCCTGCATGCGGGCGCCCCCTGAAGCAGTGAAAATGATAAACGGCACATGGAGCCTGTCTGCTTCTTCGATGGCGCGCGTAATTTTTTCGCCGACAACCGAGCCCATGCTACCCATCCGGAATTGCGCATCCATGACAGCAAGCACGACCGGCCTTTCCTGAATGTCGCCTTTACCTGTCAGTACCGCTTCATTCAGGTTTGTTTTGTTGCGGTCTTTTTCCAGTTTTTCAAGGTAACCCGGAAACGCAAGCGGGTTTTTGGAAACAAGGCCGCGGTCGAACTCTTCAAACGTCCCTTCATCCAGCAGGCTTTCCACCCTTTCATAAGCGGTCATTTGATAATGGTAGCCGCAATGGAGGCAGACTTTTAAATTTTTCTGCAGTTCTTTTGTATACATGATTTTGCCGCACTTCGGGCATTTTGACATGATCCCTTCAGGAACTTCCTGCCTTGTATGGTCTGAAGGGATAGTCGCATATTTTCGCTTTTTCGGTTTAGAAAAAAAATCTTTCAGCAAATCTTACCCCTCCTGTATCTGGCACCGGAACCACCGGGCAAGCCGGCGGTTTTTCTGCCGAAGTACCGGCAAAAAAGGCGGCTTTTTTCTTCCGGCAACTGATGCTTATTTGCCAATTTCGGAAAGCTGCTTCGTTTTTTCGCGGATTTCTTCCGGGTCCACCTGAATGCGGGCGACACCGGTTTCCATCGCCGCTTTCGCAACAGCTGCCGCAACCGCCGGCGCAACACGCGGATCAAACGGGCGTGGAATGACATAATCCGCATTCAGTTCATGTTCATCAATTAAACCGGCGATCGCGTGGACGGCGGCTTGTTTCATCTTTTCATTAATATGCGTGGCGCGCACATCCAATGCCCCCCTGAAAATGCCCGGGAAGGCGAGGACATTGTTGACCTGGTTTGGAAAATCGGAGCGGCCTGTGCCAATGACTTTCGCGCCGGCCGCTTTGGCATCTGCCGGCATGATTTCCGGATTCGGATTGGCCATTGCAAAAATAATCGGATCTTTTTTCATTGACTGCACCATTTCTTTTGTCAGCGCCCCTTCCACGGAAACGCCGATAAAAACATCCGCTTCTTTGATCACATCCGCCAGGCTGCCTGCTGCTTTGTCACGGTTTGTATATTTGGCCACTTCGGATTTCACCTTGTTCATTCCGAACGGGCGCCCTTCATAAATTGCCCCTTTGGAGTCGCACATGATAATATCGCGGACGCCAAAGTTGTAAAGCAGTTTGATGATCGCGATGCCGGCAGCACCCGCGCCGCTTGCCACCACTTTAATTTCAGACATTTCTTTGCCAACGAGTTTTAAAGCGTTCACGAGCCCTGCAGCCGTTACAATCGCCGTCCCGTGCTGGTCATCGTGAAAAACAGGAATATTCATTTCCTTCTTCAGCTTTTCTTCAATGACAAAACAGTTTGGCGCGGCGATGTCCTCCAGATTCACGCCGCCAAAAACCGGTTCCAGCCGTTTCACTGTCTCCACGATTTCATCAATATCTGTCGTATCAAGGCAAATGGGAAAGGCATCGACGCCGGCAAAGCTTTTGAACAATATTGCTTTGCCTTCCATGACCGGGAGTGCGGCTTCAGGGCCGATATTTCCAAGCCCGAGAACGGCGGTGCCGTCCGTTACGACTGCGACCATATTGCCTTTCATCGTATATTCATAGACCGTTTCCGGTTTGTCGTAGATCATTTTGCAAGGCTCAGCCACGCCGGGCGAATAGGCCAGGCTCAGATCCTTTGCATTTTTGACGGTGACTTTTGACTTGGATTCCAATTTCCCTTTGTGTTCGCGGTGCATATGTAACGCTTCTTCCCGCAATGACATGAACCTCACTCCCCCGTTTTCACTGCACGATATGCGATTTCTTATTCACAAGCCTATTAAACAATATAACATATTAATCTGGAGAGAAAAACTTATTTCAATATGACATTCCCTTCACCAAGCAGTTCCGTGAGCTTTTCGAGGCACGCTTCCTCCGCCCGGACCCGGCTTTTTTCCGGAAGCCGGATCGTTTTCCGTTCCTCTTCATAATGAAGAATGACCGGCGAGTCCCCCGGAAAAGCGTCAAGCACCTGCTTCACTTGAACAAGCAGCATGCGGTCCTTTCCAGCCGGAATCTTTAAATATAACGTGGCGCCGGCAGGCATGAACGGGCCGGCATCTTGCAGCCCCCGGGCAATCACCTGCTTTTTGCCGTTCCTGTTTTCGACATTTCCTTCCACGACCACAATCAACCCTTTTTGGCATAACGGGCTGTATTTTTTAAAGATATCCGGAAAGACGACACATTCTATTTCATCCGTTTCGTCACTCATGTGCAAAAATGCCATCAGGCTGCCTTGTTTTGTGCGGATCGTTCTTGTGTCCGTAATGCAGGCACCAAACCGGATTTTCCTCATGCCCGAATGCAGCTTGCTTACCGCAAGCACGCCTGTCTTGTCCCAAAAAGGCCGGTACTGCCCGGCCGGATGCCCGGATAGATAGAGCCCCAAATATTGCTTTTCAAATGCGAGCTTATCCATCAGTGAAATCGGCTCGGTTTCCACATAATTCGGTTCAATGCTGAACGCTTCATCCTCAAAGAACAGATCCGCCTGCCCGTCATCCGGCTGCATAATGTCCGCATGTTCAAGGGCGACATCGATGCTGGCAAGCAAGACAGCCCTGTCTTTTCCGAATTCATCCATCGCGCCTGAAAATGCAAACGCCTCTAAAATTTTCCGGTTCAGCCCTTTCACCCGCAGGACAAGATCAAACAAGCTTTTAAACGGGCGCCGTTTTCTTTCTTTAAGCAGTTCTTTGATGGAGGCGTATCCGATCCCTTTTATCGCAGCAAGGCTGTAGCGGATGGCGCCGTTTTCCACGGTAAACGGATAATGGCTGTGCTGCACGGAAGGCGGCAAGACCCGGATCCCCATCTGCTGCGCTTCGCGAATATACTGGGCAATTTTATCCTCGTTGCCGATCACGCTCGTCAAAAGGCTCGCCATAAAATAGAGCGGGTAATGGGTTTTTAAATAAGCAAGCCGGCAAGCGAGCATGCTATAGGCGACGGCATGGCTGCGGTTAAAACCGTAATTGGCGAAACGGACGATAAAATCATAAATAGTATTCGCCGTTTTTTTCTCATATCCTTTTTTTTGCGCGCCATTTATAAAATGCAGCCGCTGTTCGTCCAGGATTTCCCTTTTCTTTTTGCTGACGGCCCGGCGGAGCAAATCCGCCTCCCCGAGCGAAAAGCCCGCCATCTTTGAAGCGATCTGCATAATTTGTTCCTGGTAGACAATCACGCCGTATGTTTTTTCCAAAATCGGCTGAAGATCGGGATGCGGATATTCGACCGGTTTCACCCCGTGTTTCCGCTCAATATAGGCCGGGATATTTTCCATCGGCCCGGGCCGGTACAGCGCATTGACCGCGACAATGTCTTCAAATTCGGTCGGTTTAAGCCGCTCGAGCACTTTCCGCATGCCGTCCGACTCGAACTGGAAGATCCCAGTCGTATTGCCCGTACTAAAAAGGCGAAATGTCTCCGGATCATCAAGCGGCACATCCTGGAGGCGGATTTTTCTCCCCGTCCCCTTTTCGATCCCCGCGAGGATATGCTCAAGAATGGTTAAATTCCGCAAACCGAGGAAGTCCATTTTCAAAAGCCCGATTTCTTCGAGATGGTTCATCGGATACTGGGTTAAAAAAATGCCGTCATGCCCTTCCTGCACCGGGATGATGCCCGTAAGCGGTTCACCGCTGATAATGACGCCGGCAGCATGGGTGGAAACATGGCGCGGTAAGCCTTCCAAAAGCCGGGCCGTTTCAAAAAGCTTGCGGCGCTGGTCCGACTGGCCGATCCACTCCCGGAAGGCGCTTGATGCTTCATATGCTTTTTTAAGCGTCATGCCAGGCTGTGACGGGATGAAGCGCGACAACCGTTCAAGCTCTTTTGTTTCAAGGCCGAAAATCCGGGCAACATCCCGGGCTGCGGCTTTCGCGGCAAATGTGCCGAATGTGATGATCTGCGCGACATGCTGCCGGCCGTATTTTTCCGCGACATAGCGGATCATCTCGTCCCGCCTGTGATCCGGAAAATCGCTGTCAATATCCGGCATGGAGACGCGCTCCGGGTTCAAAAACCGTTCAAACAAAAGCCCGTATTGCACCGGGTCGACATCGGTAATATAAAGCGCGTATGCGACAAGGGAGCCGGCAGCGGAACCGCGCCCCGGCCCGGTAAGAATCCCGTGTTCCCTGGCATATTTCATAAAATCCCAGACAATGAGGAAATAGTCGCTGAACTGCATTTCCCGGATGATTTTCAGCTCATACTCCAGCCGGCCTGTATACCGTTCTCCCGGATTCGGCACGCGTTCGCTGAGGCCTTTGCGGCACACTTCTTCCAGGAAGGCATCCGCCGTCTGCCCGCCCGGAACCGGAAACGCCGGCAGCAGCCGCTGTCCCGTTTTGATTTCCACAGAGCAGGCATCTGCGATTTTTTCCGTATTGGCCAAAGCTTCCGGGAAATCGGCAAAAAGCTGTTCCATTTCCTGCTGCGGCTTAAAGTCGTACATCCCGCTTTCCGGGCCCGGCCGGTTTTCATCCGTAAGTTTCACCCCGGCTTTGATCGCGCGCAACACTTCATGGGCAAAAGCATCTTCCTTCTTTAAGTACTTCACATTTGCGGCAACGACTTCCGGGATGCCCAGTTTTTCCGACAGCGCATGCATATCGGGAAGCACTTTCTTAGCTTGCGCTGTCCCGTTGTTTTCAAGTGCAAGATAAAAGCTCGGCCCGAAAATTTCCCGGTATAAAACCGCAACCTCTTCTGCGCGCGGTCCATCGTCCCGCAACAGCGCCTGCTCGATTTCCCCTTCAAGCCCCGGCGTAAAGGCGATCAGGCCATCGCTGTAGGCGCGCAGCCATTTTGTGAAAATGCCGGGTTCGGGCCTCGTCTGGATGGCACTTGAGATTTTCATCAAATGCCGGTAGCCGGTTTCGTTTTTGGCAAGCAACACAACCGGATAGGCTTTGCCGGGTTCAAATTGGCTCATCACATCCGCTGTCATGCCGATAACGGGTTTGATGCCGTTTTCGCGGCAAGCCTTGTAAAAAGGGAAGGCCCCGTACATCACATTGCGGTCCGTGATCGCAAGGGTGTCATAATGAAGCGCTTTTGCGTACGCCGCCCATTCAGGGATGGAGATCGTACTTTCCAGCAGGCTGTAGGCTGTTTGGACCTGCAAATGGACAAAACGCATGTTAAACTGCCTCCTATTCGTACCTGTACATGATTCTTATTATACATGTTTTCAAGCGGGCAAAAAAGAAGATACGTTCGATTTCATACGGGCACGCATTGTCCCATATATTGTTTAGTAATGAAGAAAAGATGGGGATGGTTCGGTTGAGCGAAGGGTTTTTTCCCGCATTTTTCAACAGTTATTTTATCGCGTTCGGCGTAATGTTCGGCGGCGCCTTGATCGGGGGGCTCGCTTCGTTCATTACCGGCGAGCCGCTTTTGACGGAAATTTCGAAGATTGCGCGCGACCTCCGCATCTGGGCGATCATTGCCGCCATCGGGGGGACGTTCGATACCGTTTACAGCTTTGAAAAAGGATTTTTGGAAAGCGAGACAATGGTATTGTTCAAGCAGCTGCTTTTAATTCTGTCGGCCATGGGCGGTGCCAAAACGGCCGCGCTTATTATTTCATGGATTACCCAGGAGAATGTGCTATGAGAATCCCGCCGCTTTACCGGAAACCGGGCTGGCAGCGGTTCATGGCCGGATTTATCGTGGGCGGTTGCATCAGCTGGCTTATTTTTCTGTATATGTTCGGTGTCATGCAGGAAAGGCAGGCGCAAATGATTGAACGCCAGGAAAAAACGATCCAGGATTTGCAACAGGAAAAGGCAATCTGGCAGGAAGACTATAAAAAACTCAATCAAAAAAATGAAAAGCTCCTGACCATCCAGCGTATTGACGTGAAAATCAGCAACTATGAAAAATATGATATCCACGATTCACAAAGCATTTTTGAAGCAGAAGAGGATATTAAACATGACTTAAGCCCGCTGATCGCAAAAAATTTAAAAACCGCTTATTTGAACAAAGACTTGATTATCCGCATGCTCGAAAACAAAGTCATTAAAATCAACCACCGCCGCTATACCTTCGAAGTGCGAGACATTTTGTTTTACTCCGTTGTCCGCGTCCACCTGAATTTAAAGCTGGCAGACTGAAAGAAGGCAAATCCGCTTTCCCGCGGTTCTGCCTTCTTTTTTTACCCTTCCTTGCAGAGCGCGATCAAATCCTTTTTTACCGCCTCTGTCGTTTCCCACGAATGCACGGTGGCCCCGGCAGCAAGCGGATGCCCGCCGCCGCCGTATTTGCGGGCCAGCTCATTGATGGCAGGGCCTTTTGAACGGAAACGGAGGCGGATTTGGCCTTCTTCTTCGATAAAGAAGCACCAGGCTTTAAGCCCTTTAATATCGCCGAGCGTGGTGACAAGCTGGGAGGCTTCCCGCACCGTTACGCCGAATTTTTCAATCAGTTCTTTTTTCAGCACGACAATCGCCGCCCCGTGCTCAAGAATGTCCAGGTTCTGGTATATATACCCTTGGAGCCTCACGACTTCCGGTTCAACCTCGTACATCTTGTTAAAGAGCGCCGTCCGGTCGAAATTGTAATGGATCAGTTCACCGGCATAGTCAAATGTTTTTTCCGTCGTGCTCGGATACAAAAATCGGCCTGTATCCCCGACAATGCCGGCAAACAGCAGCCTTGCCGCATCATCTGTCATCCTGAGCCCCTCTTCTTTCCCGGATAAGTAAAACTCATAGATCATTTCGCTGACAGAGGACGCGTCTTCATCAACCCATTGAATATCCCCATAAGCATCATGGTTCGGGTGGTGGTCGATTTTGATCAGCCTTTCCCCGAGATGGAAGCGCTGGTCGCTGATCCGTTCGCGGTTGGCGGTATCACAAACGATGACAAGCGCCCCGCGGTACGTTTCATCCGGAATCCGGTCCATCCTGTTCAAATAGGCGAGGGCCGGTTCATCGTCGCCCACGATGTAAATGTTTTTATCCAGAAAAGACGCCTTCAGTATTTCCGCAAGTCCCCCCTGCGATCCGTAAGCATCCGGATCCGGCCGGACATGGCGGTGGATGATGATCGTGTCAAAAAGCCTGATCGTCTGTAAAATTTTTGCTTTCATCTTACTCCCCGTTTCTCTGGCAAGATTTTTTTCATTTTGTAAAATAGAAGGAAATACGGACAACTCGATTTGGAGGTGCACGATGCCGATCCTTGCCGTTTTGATTCTCGCATCTATTAGCGCGTATGTATATTTTAAACTAAAAAACGTCCGCAGCCTTTTGGTGATGGAAAAAAAGGTGTTTTCCGCCAAAGCCAATATGGCGCTCGGTTCATTTATTTTTTTGTTCGGCGTGAATGAATTGTTTCTGTTCCACACTGCCGCCACTTATATCATCGCAGCCGTTTTTATCGCGCTCGGGCTTTTCAATATCGCAGGCGGTTTCAAAAGGCTGCGGTTTTACCAGCCCGAAATGCAGAAAGAAAGGGACGAATCCCGGCGTGCACCGTAAAAGGCGTGGCACGTACCGTTATCTTTCAATCAGCTGGCACATCAGCAGGGCTTTGCCGACAAGGTTGCCCTGATTGAAGACTTCCACATCGATTTTGGCAGATTTCCGGCCGGAGTCGAGAATTTTCGGTACAATCCGGATCATGCTTTCGAGCTGGACCGGTTTGATAAAATAGACCGTTAAGCTTTCGATGATCATATCGCCTTTTTTTCTGGAGCGCAAAAAGCGGTTGGCCGTTTCGTGCACAAGTGTCGTGAATACACCGTATGAAATCGTCCCTAAGGGGTTGGTCATTTGCGGCGTCACTTCAAACTGGAAATCATCCGGATCCTCCGTTTTGGCCGATGAAGCATCGAGCTGGGTCGTGACGATATTGTCGATCGTTTCCCCGACTTGCGGCTGGCGCTGTGTCATTTGCAGCTCCTTTAAGACGTCCTGGCGGCTGACAATCCCCCTCAGCCGGTTAAAATCATCGGTCACCGGCAAGATTTCGATCCCTTCCCAGACCATCATATGGGCAGCGGATGTGACGCTTGTTTTTTCGCTGACCGTAATCGGATTTTTCGTCATCACTTTCTCGATATTTGAGTCCGTATCGGTTTCCATCACGTCTTTCGAGGTAACGATGCCCGCCACCTTTAAATTGCGGTCGACAACAGGAAAGCGCGAGTGGCCTGTTTCCCGTTTTTTGCGGTACCAGTCCCGGACCATGTCCGTTGTATTCAAATAAGCCGTTTTTTCGATCGGTGTTAAAATATCTTCCACGAGAATAATTTCTTTTTTAATCAGCTGGTCATAGACAGCACGGTTAATCATCGTCGCAACGGTAAACGTGTCATAGCTCGTCGAGATGACCGGCAGCGATTTCTCATCCGCAATTTTTTTTACATAGTCTTTTGTATCAAATCCGCCGGTAATCAAAACGGCAGCCCCTGACCTTAACGCCAATTCATGCGCATCCGTGCGGTTTCCGACAATGAGCAGGCTCCCAGGATCCGTATACTTCGACATCGCCTCGAGTTCCATGGCGCCGATCACAAATTTTGTAAGCGTTTTATACAAGCCGGATTTTCCGCCCAGCACTTGGCCGTCGATAATATTGACGACTTCCAAAAATGTCAGCTTTTCGATATTTTCTTTTTTCTTCTGCTCAATCCGGATGGTGCCGACCCGTTCAATCGTGCTGACATACCCTTTTATTTCAGCATCTTTAATGGCGCGGTAAGCGGTCCCTTCACTGACATTCAGCGCCTTTGCAATCTGGCGGACTGATATTTTTTCCCCGACCGGCAGCTCATTGATATATTGTAAAATCTGTTCGTGTTTTGTCGCCATTTTTTCACCTTCTTTCCGTTTTTGTACGCTTTCAAGGAATATGTATGGAGCAATCTGTATATTTCTATTATAGATGGAAAAAGGGGAAAAGGGCAATCAGGCCCCTTTAAATAATGGAAAAGGGGAAGTGCGGCCGGCACTTTTTCAGCACATGCCGGCTGCAAGCGAACCCCTGTATTTGCCAATCCTGGGCCTCTGTTACAATTCGATCGCATCTCCGGCTTTCATGACTTTGCCGTTTACGCCGTCGAGCAAATCGATAAATTTCTGCGGATCCTGCTGAATGAGCGGGAACGTATTGTAATGGATCGGCACGACCGTTTTCGCCTGCAGAAATGTTGCCGCCACTGCTGCGTCTTCCGGCCCCATCGTGAAGTTGTCGCCGATCGGCAGAAATGCGAGATCAATCGGGTGGCGTTCGCCGATTAATTTCATATCCGAGAACAGCCCGGTATCGCCAGCGTGGTAGATTGTTTTCCCTTCTGCCATCAGCAAAACGCCCGTCGGCATCCCGAGGTAAACGATTTCTTTCTTTTCATCATCCACAACCGCCGAGCCGTGGAACGCCTGGGTAAGCTTTACTTTTCCGAAATCGAACTGGTACGAGCCGCCGATATGGAGCGGATGCGTATTCAGCCCTTTCCAGGCAAAGTAATTTGCAATTTCATTATTGGCAATAATAAGCGCATTCTTTTTGCGGGCAAGCGCCTCTGTATCCCCGATATGATCGCCGTGCCCATGTGTGAGAATAATCACATCCGGGCTTTCTTCCTCCACTTTCAGGTCTGTCTGGCTGTTGCCGGTAATAAACGGATCAAAGAGTATCGTTTTGCCGCCCGTTTCCACTTTTACAATTGAATGGCCGTGAAAAGAAACTTTCATCAGCTGATCACTCCTTTTAAAATTTGTACGGCTTCAGTGGCCACTTTCATTATATTATTTCTTTGCCCCGTAATCCTGCCTGATGCTCTACATGTAGCATCTTAACCTATTTTTTGCTATGCTAGTAACGTCTGATAAGGAGATGAATGGGATGAATAAGCGTTTGGCAAGTGTGGCGGCGTGGCTGAAAGCGGAAAAGACCGATGCTGCTTTTATTACGTCGCCTGACAATGTCTTTTATTTGAGCGGTTACCGCAGCGACCCGCACGAAAGGCTGCTCGGCATTTGCGTATTCCAGGAAAAAGAGCCGTTTCTCGTCTGCCCGGCAATGGAGGCGTATGATGCGAAAAAAGCCGGCTGGGAATATGACATTCTCGGTATCCGGGATACGGATAACCCGTGGGATTTGGTGGCTGGAGAAATACGCGGGCGAATCGGGAATGTCGATACATTTGCGGTTGAAAAAGAGCATTTGAACGTGGAACGGTTCGAAGCGCTGAAAGAACGGTTTGGCGGCGCCCGCTTTACCGCTGCTGAAGAAAAATTGCGCACGATGCGCCTCATCAAAGATGAGCAGGAACAGAAGATTTTAAGGGAAGCGGCCGCTTTTGCCGATCTGGCCGTTGAAACGGGCATCCGCGAAATTCAAGAAGGAAAAACCGAACTTGAAATCGTGGCTGCCATTGAATTTGCAATGAAAGAAAAAGGGATTTCGGAAATGAGCTTCGCCACCACCGTCCTCTCAGGTGCGAAGGCGGCTTCCCCGCACGGCGCGCCCGGCCTTGACAAAATCGAAAAAGGGAATTTTGTCCTGTTTGACCTGGGCGTTGTGCACCAAGGCTACTGTTCCGATATTACAAGGACGGTCGCATTCGGGGGGCTCAGCGAAGAAAAAACCCGGATTTACGAAACGGTATTAAAAGCGGAAGAAGCAGCCGTGGCGGCAGCAAAACCGGGGGTAAAGGCAAAAGAGCTCGACTTGATTGCACGCCGCATCATTGAAGACGCGGGATACGGCGAATATTTTACACACCGGCTCGGCCACGGGCTCGGCATCAGCATCCACGAATATCCTTCTGTCACCCATACGAATGAGCTGGTGCTTGAAGAAGGGATGGTCTTCACGATCGAACCGGGAATATACGTGCCGGGAGTTGCCGGCGTCCGGATTGAAGATGACGTCTGCATTACAAAAACGGGTGCCGAAGTGCTGACAAAGTACCCGAAAGCCTTGCAGTATGTTTAAAAAAGAAGCACAAGCAGCTTTCATGCTGCTTGTGCTTCTTTTTTTGTTCCGGCAATTCTTGCAGCCGGCTTTTGAAAACTTATTTTAAAAGCTTTTTCACATCGGTATAGGAGAGCCCGAGCGAATCGGCCACCGCTTGATACGTTACATGCCCGTTCAGCGTATTGACTCCTTTTAACAGCGCCTCATTTTCCAAAACTGCTTTCTCATACCCCTTATTGGCAATTTCCGCCGCGTACGGCACCGTCACATTGGTGAGGGCAATCGTCGATGTGCGGGCAACCGCGCCCGGAATATTGGCGACTGCATAATGGACGACATCATGTTTGATATAAACCGGATCATCATGGGTCGTGGAACGGTCTGTCGTTTCAAAACTGCCGCCTTGGTCAATCGCAATATCCACGACAACAGAGCCCGGCTGCATCGCTTTGATCATCTCTTCCGTCACCAGTTTTGGCGCTTTTGCACCCGGGATCAGAACGGATCCGATCACAAGGTCCGCATCACTCACCGCTTCCGCAATATTGTACGGATTCGAGATCAGGGTTGTAATTTTGCTGCCGAAAATGTCATCAAGCTGGCGCAGGCGGTCCGGATTCAATTCGACAACCGTTACATCCGCCCCAAGGCCGATCGCGACTTTTGCCGCATTCGTTCCGGCAACCCCGCCGCCGATAATTGTAATCCTGCCTCTTTTGACGCCCGGCACGCCGGAAAGCAGGATCCCTTTTCCACCGTTATTTTTTTCAAGAAACTGTGCGCCAATCTGCGGCGCCATTCTGCCCGCCACTTCGCTCATCGGCGTCAAAAGCGGCAGCGAACGGTTGGCAAGCTGCACGGTTTCATAAGCAATGCCGGTCACTTTCTTTTTCAGCAGTTCTTCCGTAAGCCCGGGTGCTGCGGCAAGATGCAAATATGTAAATAAAATCATGCCTTCACGGAAATAGCGGTACTCGCTTTCGATCGGCTCTTTCACTTTCATGACCATTTCAAAAGACCACGCATCTTCAGCAGTCTCTACGATCCGGGCACCGGCTTTGGCATATTCTTCGTCACTGAACCCCGATGCAAGGCCCGCATTCTTTTCAATAAAAACTTCATGCCCCGCTTTGGACAGGGTCACCACGCCGGCCGGGGTCATGGCCACACGGCTTTCATTGTTTTTAATTTCTTTTGGCACGCCAATTCGCATAGAAAGTTCCTCCTCGTGTTCGTGTTTTGCCATCCGCTTTCTTATTATTGTAAGAAAACATATCAAACGGTTGAAAACTTTCCCAAACATCTTTATTGTAGCAAAAATTCCCTCTTTTTCCTATGTTTTTTGCAAATTTCTTATCCGCGGCAAGGAACGGGATACCGTTTTCATTTTTGCCTGCTTCCGCCCGTTTTGATTGAAAAATGGATCACCGGGTTTTTTCATTTTTCACACACAAACCCGGAAAATTCTAGTAAAATAGACATGAAAGGCAGGCAGTTTATAAAGGAGATGAGTAAGATGGGCACACAATACCGGAATATTTTAGTAGCGGTAGATGGCTCCAAAGAAGCCGATTGGGCTTTTACAAAAGCGGTTGAAATCGCCAAACGGAACAAGGCGGAATTATCGGTTGTCCATGTCGTCGATAACCGGGCGCTCGCCACTTTGACGCCGATTGATTCGACATTGTATGAGCAGAACGAAAAATTCGGGGATGAGCTGTTAAGCAATTACAAAGACCGCGCCGCGGAAAAAGGGATCAAAGTCCAGACGATCATCCAGCTCGGCTCTCCGAAACTTCAAATCACAAAAAATGTCGCGCCAAAAGTGCATGCGGATTTAATTGTGTGCGGCGCAACCGGTTTAAATGCAGTGGAAAGGCTCCTAATCGGAAGCGTTTCCGAGCATATTGTCCGCACTTCCCCCTGCGATGTGCTCGTTGTGAGAACGCCTAAGGAAGAAGAAGGCAAAGCGGAAAATTAAGCAAAAACCAGCCTTTTACGGGCTGGTTTTTTAACGGCCGCTTTTTTCTGTTAAAAACCGGTATTGATAATATTTCTCTGCAATTTCACAAACTTTTTTAGAAAAATAGTAGTTTGTAGCAGCCCCGATGGCCATCCCGGCCCAGCTGTTTTCTCCCCGCTTTTTCGGCCGGAGCAGCGCCAGAAAAGCGAGCTTACCGGCATGCCCGATGGCCCCCGGCCACAAATAGCGGTGGAATAACTTTTCATTCCCTGCATAGAAGCCGGTTCCGCGCGCTTCCAGCTCATCCATCAATTCTTCCCAGAGCGCATATTTCACCATGTCCGGGGCAGCGGCCATCAGCACGATTTTCAGCGCCGCCACGAGTCCGCCGGGCGATTTTGTTTCAAATCCGTAAGCTGCACCGGTGAGCTGGACCGCCCGGAGATTCACAGCCAGCAGGAAAAACGGGTCCGCCGCGGCAAAAACGGCTTTCCCGGTTCCGCTCAATGCCCCTTCGAAGAGTGAGAGACGGCGGTATTTTGCCTGCTGCCGTGCCGCAATAAACCCTGCCTGGTCGATGGTAAGTTTCCTCATATCGGGAATCGTTGCGACAGAACTGTCAAAGAGACGCCCCGCAGCAAGTATTTTTTCGATCTCATGCCCGTAAGGCAGATTTTCATCGGCAAATGAACAGATTTGAAACAAAACGGCATCTATTTTTTCATGGATATTTTCCAGCGCCTCATCCGGAAAATTGGCAAAGAGCGCATCCAGTTTTTGCTTGCGCCCGCCCCCTTCTTTTCCGGCCGCTAACAGCTTCTCCGCCCAGTCGTTGATTTCATCCAGGACTATTTTTTCCCTGTCTGTCCATTCCGCCATTTTCGATCCGCTCCCAAACTCTGTTTTACAGCCATTATAACATAAATTCCATGCACGGCTGTCCGTTTATGCTATGCCAAAGCGCTTCCTGAAACGATTTATTCGGGCACGGGCAGCAGAGAAAGCAAGCTGCCGGCGCCGGCCGGCTTCCGCGGTCATGAAGACAGCCGGACAACATCGCGTGCGATCATCAGCTCTTCATTAGTAGGGATAACGAGCACTTTTACAGGGGAATGCGGATAATTGATAAACGCTTCGGTCCCACGGATCTGGTTCAGGGTCGGATCCCAGTAAATGCCCATAAATTCCAGTCCCGTTAAAATTCTTGCGCGGATGGCATCGCTGTTTTCCCCGATGCCGGCTGTAAAAATAATCGCATCCACGCCGGCCATTTTTGCCGCATACGACCCGATGTATTTATGGATGCGGCTTGCAAAAATGTCAAGCGCCAGTTCAGCCCGCTTGTTCCGCTCGAGTTCTGCCGCCACCTGGATATCGCGCAAATCGCTGGAAACGCCCGAAATGCCAAGAAGCCCGGATTCTTTGTTTAACACTTCGAGCACTTCTTCCGCGGTTTTGCCTGTCTTCTCCATAATAAACGGAATCAGCGCAGGATCGATATTGCCGGAACGCGTGCCCATCGTCACACCGGCCAATGGCGTAAAGCCCATGGACGTATCGATTGACCGGCCGCCCTGGATCGCCGCAATGCTTGCCCCGTTGCCCAAATGGCATGAAATCAGGCGCAGCTGTTTAAGCGGCCTGCCGAGCAGCTCAGCGGCGCGCATCGCTACATATTTATGGGAAGTGCCGTGAAACCCGTATTTGCGGATCCGATATTTTTCGTAGTATTCATAGGGTAGGCTGTATAGGAAAGCACTTTCCGGCATCGTTTGGTGGAAAGCGGTATCAAACACGGCCACTTGAACCACATCCGGCAGCACAGCACGGAACGCCCGGATCCCCGTTGCGTTCGCCCGGTTATGAAGCGGCGCGAGTTCCGCCAAATCTTCAATTTGCGCGAGCACCTGGTCATTGACGACAGCAGAATCATTGAATATTTCGCCGCCGTGCACAACCCGGTGGCCCACGCCTTCTATTTCATCCAAAGACCGGATAATACCGGTTTCCGTTAATTTTTTTAATAAAAACTGCACGGCAACTTCATGGTTCGGAATATCGGTAATTTCCTTCACCCTGTCCCCGTTTACCGTAATGGAAAATAAAGCATCGTTTAACCCGATCCGTTCAATCAGGCCTTTCGTTATAACGCTTTCATTCGGCATATCAAATAATTGAAATTTTAAGGAGGAGCTCCCCGCATTAATTGCCATAATTTTTGCCATTGCTCGTCTTCCCTTCGCAAAATCAAATGAACCCTTTTATTTTTTTAAAATAGCGATCTCATTTTCTCATTTTGCCATTCTATCCGGTTTTTTTCAACCGGTTTTTTGGTTTCGTCTCCCGGGAACATATAAAATGATACCATAAAAACACAAACAAATGGGGGCCGGAACGCAATTTCCTGCTTTCCGGCCCCCATTTTTCCCAATTCGTCAAATTTTGCCGCTTTGGATATTTTCTTTGCACCAGGCGTCCATTTTTGCCATCAGCTGCCTTAGCGCCCCCTCGTTGGACAGGGACGGGAGCGACGCCAGCAGCACTTGTTCCGGCGCCTTCACGCCTTCCGCTTTCTTGCGGATGACAAAAATGCTTTTGGCAGCCTGTTCGTTTTTGAAGATGGTCATCGGCAATTGCAAAATCGCCTGGATATCCGCCTCTTCTTTTAAAAACCGGCGAAGTTTCGGGGCTTCTTTTGTTTCAAATAATCCGTTTGGGATGAGAAAAAATAAAAATCCGCCCGGGCGCGCCGCTCTCAGGCTCTGCTCGATAAACAAATGATGGGCGTACGAATGCCCTTCATCTGCCTTCAGCTTGTAATCTGCGGCGCCCGCATCATTCGGGTAGTATCCGACCGGCAAATCGCAAACAACGATATCGACAGGGTCAATGAACAATTGGGACAGGGCATCCTGCGTAAACAGTTCGATTTCATGGTGCAGAAGGTTCGCCCCCGTGTATGCGAGCCGGACCAAAACATCATCGATATCCACGCCGTAAGCAGTGATGTTTTTCCCGCTGAGCTGGTTCAAAATGGTCAAAAGCAAATTGCCGGTGCCCACCGCAGGGTCCAAAATCGAAAACGCACTGGTATCTTCTGCAAACTTGCCGATAAAATAGCTCATCAGCAGTCCGATCGAATCCGGCGTCATTTGGTGGTTTGCCTGGACGTTTGCTTTCATCCCCTTCAGGATGGCGAGCTGGTAGGCTTTCCGTATTTGCTCGCGGGTAAAGTCCCCGAGGCGGACCGTTCCGTATATGTTTTCAAGGCGTTTTTCATCGCGCGCATCAATCCCATTTTGGCGGATGCTTCCGGTGAATAAATTTTCCCCGGTCATCGCCACGGCTTCCAAATACGGGACAGAGAGGCGATTTTCCAAGATTTGCGCGGATTCGTTAAAAACGGTAAAAAGGGTTTCAACAGGAGAGGCCGACATTCATTCTCCTCCTTCATATTCTTCTTCCATATAAAATCCCCGATGGAGATCGGGGATTTTATCGCAGTATAGCAAGCGCTCTTCGCGTTTCCCGGCGCTATTCAATGCCTGTTTTACGATGCATCTTTTGCGGCTTGCAATGCTTTTTCGTAGTCAGGATGGTTGGTGCCTTCGCTTACATATTCCACATATGTAACCGTATCATTGGAATCCACGACAAATACGGCGCGGGCAAGCAGGCGAAGTTCTTTCATCACAACCCCGTAAGCTTTGCCGAATGACAGGTCGCGGTGGTCGGACAACACTTTTACATGGTCGAGCCCGGATGCCGCACACCATCTTTTTTGAGCAAAAGGCAGGTCACAGGAGAAAGTATAAACGTTGACTTCTTTCCCGAGTTTTGCTGCTTCTTCGTTAAAACGGCGCGTCTGTGCATCGCAAACACCGGTATCAATCGACGGGACAACGCTGAAGATGCGGACGCCGCCTTTTGTATCCGAAAGTGTCACCTCATTCAAGTCATTATCCAGAACCGTAAAGTCCGGTGCCTTATCGCCAACTTTTACTTGTGTCCCTTCCAATGTGACTGGATTCCCTTTAAATGTAACCGAAGCCATGAAATACCCTCCTTATTTTTGCCGGGGCTTACAATCCCCGTATTTCAGCTGTGCTCATACCTTATCATACTGGACAACGAAAAAAATTTCCAATTTAAAACCCGCGAATCATGCGGGTTTTTAAAAATCAAGATCCTGTTTTTGCTGGTTGGCCGGCTGTTGCCCGCCATTTTGGCCGTTTTGTTTCAGCATGCTCTGGATTTTTTCGACAACGCCCGGTGCGACGTCCATAATTTTTTCAATCAGATGCGTGTTTTGGTCCAGATGCAGCATTTTCACGCCTTGTGCGCCAACAACCAAAAAGGCAATGGGCATAATCGAGACGCCGCCGCCGCTGCCGCCCCCGAAAGGCAGCTCTGCCGGGCGGGATTCGCCGCTGCCGCCGGATCCGGATGGCCCGTTAAATTGGCTGCCGCCTGCCGCAAACCCGAAACCGACTTTGGATACGGTTAAAATGACGCTTCCATCCGGCGTTTCCACCGGATCCCCGATAATCGTATTTACGTCAATCATTTCTTTTAAATTTTCCATTGCGGCCGTCATCAGGCCTTCAATCGGATGTGAACCCATTGTTGTTTCCTCCTGTCATTTGTTTCTGCCGGGATTTAAGCATGCCGGCCGTTTTCCGGCTCAGAAACCGGTGTAAGCGCGATTTCCGCTTTTCCTCCCCGCCAGTATTTCAGCATTTTAAATGCGGCTATTATAGCTTTCCCGATCTGGATTTTCACCATACATTTTAACTGTGTTTCGGAAATCGGGTACTGGAAAAAGGGCGTAACGGAAAGGACAGGATCCGTTTTTACACGCAGATGTGTGGTAATGAGGCTTAAGATCCCCCCTTTCACCGCCCAGATGCTCCCGGCGACAATTCCCGTCCACGCGGCATCATGCAGCCCGATTGCTGTATGCCATTCGAATTTTCTTAACTGGACATTGCGGATGAACTTGCCTGCAATCGCCTTTAAACCGATGACGCGCTCCGCAATTTTTTTCACATCTTCAATCCGCTGTTCGAGGACATCCGGCGTAATGTTCCTTTCCTGCTCTGCATGTTTTGTCTCTTTTTCATATACGACACCGGGTTTTTTCCGGTCCACTTTCACTGCCGGGATTTTCACGGTATAGCAGATGATGCCCCACACCCTGATTTGGATAAAAATTTTATCATCATCTAAGCGGTGCCCGTATTCAATAAGGACGGACAGGGAAGAGAACCATACAATCGCAGTGATTGCGGCAAGTGCGAAAAACGCGGATAGCCACCATATCATTTCCATCATCAGCCTTTTTTGCAACCATTATCGCCAACAGGGCAAAAAAATAAACCTGCCCTTAAGCAGGTTCATAATAAGGATAGACCGGTTCATGGGACCGTTCATGAATGACGGCCGTATCGGCAAACAAATCGTGCACCCCTTGTTTTTTCGGCGTAAATGCAACGACAATATAGATGACCGCAATCTTGACACAAACATAACGGACGATCCATTCCCGGAATAAAACGGTGCTCCATTTCAGCGGCCCGGGATGGTTCAGCGGTACAACCCTGAGGCCAAACACCATTTTCCCAAGCGTCTGGCCGAAAAACTTCGTCATTAGAACGAAATAACCGTAAAATACAAGGGCTGATGCGATCGTAATCGGCGAGTAAATTTTTTCGTCTGTAAGGGACAGTCCGGAAAGCCGGAAAATGGGATGGATGACCAGCCATTTCACACTTTGGACAACAAGCAGGTCAAGCAAATAAGCCCAAAACCGTATCCAGAACCCGGCATAACGGGCTCCTGATAAACTTCCGGATATTTGTTCCGGCGCTTTTGTCAATGTTTCAGGAATATGGTTTTCGTTTGAATTCATGATGCTCCCCCCTATTCAGCCCCGGAATACAGGTACATCGGGCGTGGTGCGTTCGATTGCGTCAACAAATGCGCAAGCCCTGTCATTTCTGCTTCTTTGCCGAGCATTTTTTGCACTGAAGCAGAAAACAGCGAATCGAGCCCGCCGCTTGTTTCATATTCCACAACCTGCGCTTTCCCGAGATGAAGGTCTTTTTTCATTGCCGAAATGGTGTCATCCAGGTAGCCGTATTTATCAATCAGATGCAAATTGAGTGCCTGCCTGCCATCATAGACACGCCCGTCCGCAATTTTGCGCACCTCTTCTTTCGGAATGTGGCGCCCTTTGGAAATCACATTGACGAAACCGTTATACGAATTGTTGACCATTTTCTGCATCATTTCTTTTTCGCTTTTCGTCATGTCCCGGTAAGGGCTCATAATGTCTTTATACTGCCCGCTTTTAATCACCGGAAAATCGATGCCGTATTTTTTGGCAAGTTTCCCGTAGTTCACGCTTTCCATAATAACTCCGAGCGACCCGGTCAAGGTTTCCGGGCTTGCAAATATTTTATCGGCCGGCGTTGAAATGTAATATGCACCGGATGCGCAAGTCGGCCCCATGGACACATAAATTTTCTTCTTCGTATCTTTTTTTATTTCCATCAGCCGGTGATGGATTTCCGCCGACTCGGCCACCCCGCCGCCCGGCGAATTTATATGTAAAATGATGCCTTTTACATCGCGGTCTTTTTTCGCCTCATCCAGTTCTTCCAAAAAACTTTGATGGTTATATTCACCGGTATCCAGCAGGGATGGTGACGCGCCGGTATCCTGAATCGTCCCGTTCACATTCAAAACGACGATTTTCTTTGATTCATTCCCATCCTGCAATACATTTTCGGAAACATCCCCTTCCCCCGCTTCCACCGTCTCTTTAAAGATTTTGGAAAAGTTGGTTGATGCCGCCATGCTCGCCAGATTCACAATAATGGAAACGACGAACAGCCCGCCTGCCAAAGCAAGCGCTCCCCATCTTTTTTTGTTCATGCCAACATTTCATCCTTCCATTTCTTTGTTTTTCTTTTATTCTACTTGAAGATCCGGGACTTTAAAACAAAAAGCCGGACATTTTTTCAAAAAAATGTCCGGCTTTTTGTTTCTTATCTATTCCATTCCTGCTGCCTGAGCTCGACACGGCGGATTTTGCCGGAGGCCGTTTTTGGCAATTCCTTGATAAATTCAATCGCACGCGGGTATTTGTACGGCGCGGTCAGTTGTTTTACGTGGTTTTGCAGTTCTTTTACAAGCCCTGGCAAATTCTCACTGATGCCATCTTTTAAAACGACAAAAGCTTTCACAATGCTGCCGCGGATTTCGTGCGGACTTGCGACAACGGCACATTCTTTCACATACGGATGCTTGACGAGGGCATCTTCGACCTCAAACGGCCCGATCGTATAGCCGGAAGAAATAATGATATCATCCCGCCTGCCTTCAAACCAGAAATAACCGTCCTCATCTTTTCTTGCCCTATCCCCTGTAATGAAGTAATCGCCGCGGTATTGCTTGGCCGTGCGCTCCGGCTCTTTATAATAGCCTTTAAAAAGCGCAGGCGTGTCTCTATGGACGGCAATGTCGCCGGTTTCGCCCGGTTTGCACGGCTTCCCGTCATCATTTACGATTTCGACTTCATTTCCGGGGAACGGTTTGCCCATTGAACCCGGTCGCAACGGGGTATCAAGGGAAAAGCCGACGAGCAGCGTGCTTTCCGTCTGGCCGTAACCGTCGCGGATCGTGAGGCCGAAATGGTTTTGGAAAACATCCATGACTTCGCGGTTCAGCGGTTCCCCGGCTGAGACCGCGCTCCTTAAGCTTTTCAGATGATAATGGGACAAGTCATCCACTTTTGCCATTAAACGGTATTCAGTCGGTGTGCAGCAGAGCACATTGATTTCATATTCATCCAAAAGGGACAAATATTTTTTAGGATCAAAACGGCCGTTGTAAACAAACCCGATTGCACCTGAACCGAGAACGGAAAGGAACGGGCTCCATACCCATTTTTGCCATCCCGGTGCGGCCGTCGCCCAAACGCGGTCGCCTTCCTGAATGCCAAGCCAGTTCGGGGCAGCCGTGCGCAAATGGGCATATCCCCAGCTGTGCGTATGGATGACACCTTTCGGATTGCCAGTTGTCCCGGAAGTATAAGACAAAATTGCAATATCATCTTTTGACGTTTTGGCGATTTCCAGTTCACAAGGCGCTGCTTTTTTCTTTTCATCCAGAAACGCCCATCCCGGTTCCGGTTCTCCGATTACAAATTTTTTCAAATTTTCAATGCCGCGGACATCTTTAAACTGTGCGGTGCATGAATAATGGGCGACAACGCCTTTTACATCCCCTGCTTCGATGCGGTAGTCGAGGTCTTTTGTCCGCAGCATTTCCGAGGCCGGCAAAAGGACGATGCCGCATTTCATTGCAGCGAGATACACTTCGTATGCTTCTACAATGCGCGGAACCATGACAAGTATGATATCTCCCTTTTTCAGCCCGTTTTCCAAAAAGACATGGCCGGTCCGGTTTGCATTTTCAATTAATTCTTTATATGTGACTTCTCTGTGCATGCCTTCTTTGTCTTCCCAAATCAGCGCAACCTTGTGCGGGTCCCGGGCATATTTCTCAATTTCTTCGGCTATATTGTATGTTTGTGGCGCAATCAGGTCACTACGACGCAAGCGAATCGCCTCCAGAATTTTTTAGTACCTCATTATTATACCTGATATTAAAAAAATATGATACAGATTTACCCCAAAAACAAGAAGAAGCGGACCCCGCTTCAGGCCCGCTTCTTTATCCATTCTTCATTCAGTTATCGGGAAGTACCGCCTAATTGTTGTTCAGCCATCGAAACAAGGCGTTTCGTGATTTCGCCGCCGACAGACCCGTTTGCGCGGGAAGTCGTATCAGCACCAAGGTTTACGCCAAATTCCTGAGCGATTTCGTATTTCATTTGGTCCAGCGCTTGTTCAGCACCGCTTACAAGCAATTGGTTGCTGTTGTTGCTTTGTGCCATGTGTCTCACCTCCTTGTGAGTATAGATTGCGCATAAACACATGGCATCATGTTGTAAGTTTATTGGCGGTGCTGCCAGTTACTGGATTTTATAACAGCCCGGAAAAGTCTTCTTCCTGCGCCGTTTCATTTGGTGTAATAAAGACGTCCTCCGTATTTTGCACCGCTTCTTCAATCAATGGTTCCAGTTCGAGGCGGCTTTCGTAAAGACGCGCAAGCTCGAGTTTCGGCCGCGTTTTCGGCGAAGGCGGCGTGAAAATCGTGCAGCAGTCTTCATACGGAAGACTTGAGATGTCGTAAGTGCCGATTTTTTGGGCAATATCAATAATGTCCAGCTTATCCATTGAAACAAGCGGCCGCAACACCGGTGTCGTTGTTACGTCATTGATTGCAACCATGCTGTCGAGCGTCTGGCTGGCAACCTGGCCGAGGCTTTCGCCGGTTACAATCGCAAGCCCGTTATGGATTTTACGGAGCCGGTCGGTAATCTCAAGCATTACCCTTCTTTGCACGGTCATCGAATAGCCTTCCGGAACCCCTTTATGGATCGTCTCCTGGATTTTTGTAAAGGGGACAATATGCACTTTCATGGAGCCGCTGTAGGCGGAAATTTTTTGCGCAAGGTCAAGCGCTTTTTGCTTTGCACGCGGGCTTGTAAACGGCGGGCTGTGGAAATGGACCGCTTCCACTTTCACGCCGCGTTTCATCGCGAGGTATCCTGCAACCGGGCTGTCAATACCGCCCGAAAGCATGAGCATCGCTTTTCCGGACGCACCGACAGGAAGCCCGCCGGATCCTTTTATCACTTCAGTGGACAAATAGACGCCGTTTTTCCGGACATCCACAAGCAGCTCGATATCCGGCTGTTTTACATTGACTTGAATGCCGTCCAGCTGCTTTAAAATATAGCCGCCGACGAGATGGTTCAAATCATTCGAATCGTATTCAAATGTTTTATCGCCGCGGCGGGCCGACACTTTGAAGGTTTTGCCTTTCGCAAAGTTTTGCCGGACGAGTTCGAGCCCCGCCTGCTCGATGTCTTCGAGCTGTTTCCGGGTGCGGACGGCCGGGCTGAATGACTGGATCCCGAAGATTGATTTTAAAATATCGATGACTTGCCCGCCGTCTGCGCCATGCAAGAGCACGTACATGCGGTCGTACAGCGCCTGGACTTCAATGCCGCCAAAAGGCCTGAGCGCTTTTTTGACATTGTCTTTTAAATGCCGGATAAAAAACTGGCGGTTATGCCCTTTTGTCGAAAGTTCCCCATAACGGATTAAAATGCGGTCATAGTTCATTGATTTCTCCCCAACACTTCTTGTAAATTTGTGATTGTTTGCCTTAATATGCGGATAAAACGTTCCGCTTCCTCCATTGTATTTTCATAAGAAAGGCTCACGCGCACCGCCCATTCGGCTTCGTCTTCGGAAACCCCCATGGCAAGAAGCGTGCGGCTCAGTTCCCGCGTTTTTGAAGAGCAGGCGCTTGTTGTGGAAATATAAGTGCCTTCCTCTTCAAGCGCATGCACGAGCACTTCGCCGCGGATGCCGCGGACGGAAAAATTCAGGATGTGCGGCGCTGAAACAGCCGGATTGGTATAGACTGTCACAGCAGGCATCTCCTGAAGTTTTTCGATCAGGGCATCCCGGATACGGGCCGTTCTTTCTGCCGCCCCGGCTTCAAATTTTTCATGGACCAGGCGGAGCGCTTTTCCGGCTGCAACGATTCCGCCTGTATTTTCGGTGCCGCTGCGCAAGCCCCTCTCCTGGTGCCCGCCGGTTAAAAGCGGTGACAGGCGGAGATTTGCCCGTTTATATAATATCCCGGTTCCCTTTAAGCCATGGCATTTATGCGCGGAAACCGTACAAAGATCGATGCCGGCATCATGCAGGGAAAGCGGAACTTTTCCGCAGCCCTGGACATCGTCTGTATGAAACAGGATTTTCGGGTAAGTTTTGAGAAGCCGCCCGATTTCTTCCACCGGCTGCACTGTTCCTACTTCGTTATTCACATGCATCACGGAAACAAGAATCGTTTCATCCGTGATGGCCTGTTTTAAATCGTCCAGTTTGATTCTTCCGCTCCTGTCAACCGGCAAATACGTGACGCGAAAGCCCCATTCTTCCAGCTGCCGGCATGTTTCAAAAACAGATGCATGTTCAACAGCCGTCGTAATGATATGGCGCCCCCTTGAACGGTACTCGAGGGCTGTCCCTTTAATCGCCAGATTATTGCCTTCCGTGCCGCCGGATGTGAAAAAAATTTCGTTCTCGTCTGCGCCGAGAAGACTCGCAATTTGCCGTCTTGCCTGCGTGAGAAGTTTCTCTGTACGCGCGCCGAGGCTATGCAGGGAAGAGGGATTTGCAAAATAGTTTTCCGATGTTTTCACAAAAGCATCCAGCACTTCCGGATAAGGCCTTGTTGTGGCACTGTTGTCAAAGTAAATCATTTGAACACCCTCTGTTGGCATAAAATTGGATCCAAACCTGTATCATTGCCTAATATACCATGCCGGATACCGAACCTACAACCGATATACTCCCGTTATGCGCCGCCCATCCCGGTCTCCGCGCCGCTTCTTTCGCGGCACTGGTCTTTCATCTCCAGGATGGGGCGGCAATGGCCCTGCACGTTCGCCCATGCGCGTTAACTTGTTCGGTCGAGGAGATCCTGCCCGAATTGTCGAAAGGATGCACGTTCGCCCATGTGCGTTAACTTGTTCAGACAGAAAATAAGTTGCTTAAGGCTCAGAGGTCTTCACCCGTGCCTGTTTACCAGGTTAAAGAACCAGGCGCCAAAAAACGAGTGCGTCTGTTTGGCATCAGCCGCATGAAAGGCCTGCCTGCCGGCTGAAAGGCGCAGAAAAAAGCAAACGAAAAAAAACGGGGAGCGCTCCGTATTTTTTCCGTTTGCTTCAAAGTAATTCTTCAGTTTCCAGCATTTTTTCAATTTTTTTCAATGCGCCGGGCTCCACCGCTTCCACTGTCGTTGCGGCTTCTTCAAGCGCCTTCTCATAATCATAGCGCCGGAAAGCCACTTCTGCGCGCTCTAGCCCGTCCGCCACTTTCTTATATTTAGCGCGGTAACGGTTGCCGTATTGAATCACTTTTTCAGCAAGCTGCACATTTTCCATTAAAGCTTTCGTGCTTTTTTCAAAGTTTCCGACTGCCTGTTCCGCCTCCAGCAGATGGCGGTTGACCTTTTCCATGTTTAGCGGCGTGGCATGGAGGCTTTCGGCAGTGTCACGAATCGCATTCCAGGCTGCTTCGTACAGGGTGCGGTACGAGTCCGGCAGCCCGGGAATATTGCTTCTTTCGACAAGGCGGCGCATATCCTGGATTGTCCGCTTCAAGCCCATGATCTTCGCGCGTGCTTCCATTTCTTCTTTCCGCAGGTTCTGCAAAAATTCGTTAAACGTCTTCTGGTCATCCCGCAGTTTTTCAATCTGCCCTTCCATTTCTTTGAGCTGTTCGCTTAACACGGAATAAATCGTTTCGTTTTCAGGAATTTTTACTTCAAGGACCGCCAAACGCGCGGCCAGTTTCTCCAATTGTTTCTCGAGTTCAGCTGGAACGGCCATGTTTTCCTCATGCAGCTGGTATGTCTTTTGCACGGATTCTGTTTCTGTTTTGAGGCGCTTGTTTTCTTCCCGTACTTCATCCAGGATATCCTTCACTTCACGGAAATGCTTGAGCACATAGTTTTTCGCGTACGCTTCTTTTTCTAAAATATCGTAAATCGTTTCTATTCTTTCCTTGATTTCCCGGATGCCTTCCTCGACATCCGCTGTGTCAGCCTGTTCAAGTTGTTTCCGGTAAGCCGAAAGCTTCTCTGTAAGTTCCTTCATTTCTTCATCAAACTGCAGGTGATCGAGCGCAAAACCTTGTGCAGCCATTTCTTTGTAGCCCTCTTTCAATTCTCTAAACTGCATCGGCAAAAGCGATTCCGTTTCCGCCAGCAAATCCGGAATTTTCCCGGCATCCTCCTGCAACGTTTCTGTTTCTGCTTTCAGTTCATCGGCTAATTTCTTTGCCTCCAAGTAGTTCCCGGCTTCCGTCAGTTCATGGTAACGGGCAAATTTCTCCGCCAGGCCGTCCACTCTCAAGTCAAGGCTTTTAATGCCTTTTCCGTATGTATGGCGCCGTGTCAGAAGCTGTTTCTTCAAGTCTTTGAAGATTTTCCCGAGTTCTTCCACTTCTTTCCGGGATTCTTTCTCGGCATCCATCAGTTCATTGACGCCGTCCAGTATATCTTTTATTTTTTGTTCCGCATTTTGAAGAATCGCCTCTGCTTCCGCCTGTACTTCTTTCGCCTTTTTGAAACGGTATTTGTCGGTGTGCTCCTCGATTTCAAAGAGCTTATCTTCCACTGCCGGCAGTTCCTCGTTTAAAAGGTCCTCCCAGTCTTTGCGCCAGCCTTCAAATAAACTTTCCGCCTCCCCGCCCATATTGAGCCGTTTGACTTTTCCCAGCTCTTCAGTGACAGGCCGGTTCATGATTTCAATTTTCCATGCTTCAAGCTTGTCAATCTCTTTGTAAAACTGCCTCCTGATAAAAAAACCGCAAGTCAATAAAACGAGCAACAAAAGAATAGCGCCAATGATGCCATACATCATAAACTTGAAAGCCTCCCGTTCGTCCACAAATCAAACCTTAATATCCGCTCATTATGTATGTATGAATACCGGAGCAATCCTTCCCGATATCCATAGGCATGTATGTTTATTTTTATTCTATGATACCATGTAATGACAATATTTGACTATGAAATTCGAGATTTTTCGATTCATTTTGGGGAAGGTTTTTTCCGCACCCAAAATAAAAAAAGCCGGCGCTTATTTTTTGCACGGCGGCGGGCTTTTTCGGAAAGCTGCCGGCATTTAAAAACAGCCGGCCCGGGCCGGCACATTAAAAAGCGGTTTCAAGCAGCAGCGGTTCCGGCTGCGCCCCCGCGTTTTGCCGGATGCTGTCCAGCCATTCGGCAACCGATTTGCCGTATTTTTCGGCAAAATACGGTTCTTCCGGCTGTATGCCCCATACTTCCCGAATGTACTGGCTGTTTAAATACGGCATCGACAGCATGCTTTTCAGCTGAATCATGAGAAAGTTCAGTTTGCCCGCCTGGATTCCGGGCCCGCACCAGGCCTTGGCAAGTTTTTTCAATAAATAACGCTCTTTCATGAAATAAGTGGACAAAATTTCGCGGACAATTTGCGAATCAACGGTGACTTCCCGCCATACAAATCTGGACAGCAGGTGGTTTTCGCTTTGAAAGTGCAGGATGCGGAAGGCCGCCCGTTTTAATCCTTCTTCCGAAAGATTTTGCACTTCTTCTTCAAGGCAGGCAATATACGGTTCAAAAAAGCGGATAAAGCACGCCTCCAGCAACCCCTGCTTGCCGTTAAAGTAATAGGAAATATTGGCCGAATTGACTTTTGCGGAAGCCGCAATCGCCCTGATCGTCGTTCCTTTATAGCCCTTCGTATGAAATAAAGCAATCGCCGTATTGAATATTTTTTCTTTTGTTTCGCTGCTGTTTCCGTCCATTTGTTCCACCCTTTCCTCTTTTTTGCTTGCCGGGCTTCCCCTTTTGTGTTAAAAATATTCTATTCCGTACTATTCCATATGCCGGGTCGGGGTTCCTTTAAAAACTTTCCGACAAAATCCCGCCCCGTTTTTAAAAAATTTGCTGATGTAAGGATGATGGCGATGTTTCATGCAGAAAATGCCCAGGGTACGAAGAAAGAAAAGTATGATCTTGTCGTAAAACAGCTGATCGCGCTCACAGAAGGCGAACCGGACAAAATTGCCAATTTAAGCAATGCTACAGCGCTGTTAAACCAGTTTCTTGACCGGGTGAACTGGGTTGGGTTTTATTTCGCATCCGGGGATGAACTCGTCCTCGGGCCGTTCCAGGGTTTGCCGGCCTGTGTGCGGCTTCCGTATGGGAAAGGGGTGTGCGGGACAGCCTGGAAAGAAAAACGGGTGCTCCGGGTCGCCGATGTCCAGCAGTTTTCAGGCCATATTGCCTGTGACGCCGCTTCCCAGTCTGAAATTGTCGTACCGCTTATGAAAAACGGGGAAGTGGTCGGCGTTTTGGATATCGACAGCCCGGAAAAAAATCGTTTTGATGCAGAAGATGAGGCAGGGCTGGCAGCTTTTGCCGCTGCGCTGGAAAAAGTGCTGTAAGGCTGGTTTCGCAGGCTGAAAAATCAGGGCGGCAAAAGATACTGGCTGGCAAAGCCCCATGCCCAAACCCAAAATCCGCAGGCCGGACGAACTTGGCACAGGCAGCCGGGGTTTGTGGCCTGAAGCAGATATTACAACAATAACGAAATGCATAAAAAATGCCCCCCTTGCCGGATCCGGCAAGGGGGGTTTTAAAGGCGGCTGACAAAAGAAATCAGCTGCAGTGCGCCCTAATTGGATTTCATTTCCATATCGCTGATGACAACCTGGTTTTTCCCGAGGCTTTTCGCATGGTACAATCCGGCGTCCGCCCTGTTAAAGAGGGACTCCGCCGTTTCATTCATCTCTTTATTCCAGTACGACACCCCGCAGGAAATGGTAACCGGAGGATTTGTATTTTTCCGAACAGCCGCAAGCACCCTTTTGGCGACCTGCACCCCTGTTTGAAGCGGCACGCCGGGAAGATAAATCGCCATTTCCTCTCCGCCCCATCTTGCTCCGATATCGGTTGAACGAATGTTTTCTTTGATCAGCTTTGCAACCTGGATCAAAATTTCATCCCCGGTTTGATGGCCGTATGTATCATTGACTTTTTTAAAGTCATCAATATCGAGCAAAATCAGCGTGCCCTGCTCATCTTCACCAATAGAAGTTTCCATCCGGCTGTTCAAGTAATTTTTGGCAAACAGCTGGGTGAGATGATCGGTAATCACCATTTTTTCAAGCCGCTCGCGAAGCATGGAGTTGGTTAAGGCCATGCCCGACTGATAAATAAGCGACTGAAAAAGTTTGAACCTGTCGAAAGAAAAATGGTAAGGCGCTTCATGAAGAACAAGGCAAAACCCCTTTAAATCATCTTCCTGGATAATCGGGACAGCCATCAGCGAAGAAAAACGATAGTTCCTGCCGGGAAAGCGCCGGTTTAAATTGCTGATAAACAGGGATTCTTTCTTTTCGGCAAACGAACGGTTTGCAAATTCAAGATAACGGGCGCCTTCCTTTTCTTCAAAAATGGGGCTGCTGCCTTCAAGTAGGTCCATTTTCCCATTCTCCATCATCACGAACCCGATTGCCTGGGTATCAAATGAACTGGAGATCTGTTTCATTAAAAAATCGACGGTTTCTTTTAAATTCGCGCTTTTATTTAACTGGCGGGAAACCGAATTGATCAGGCGGAGTTCTTCAATGGACTGCATCGACTGCTGGTACAGCTTGGCATTTTCAAGCGCACTTCCCGCCGTATTGGCCAGCAGGCTGATAAATTCCAAATCGCTGCGATTAAATTCATAGTTGGTAAAAGTGATGACCTGCAGCACGCCATACACGCCCTGCTTTCCCCTTAGCGGCGCATAAAGCATCGTTTCGTTTGTCCGCCATACCGTGGCAAGGTGGACCTGGCCGTTTACATATGATTCGAGCGCCATTTCGTCGACCGCATCATATTGCAGCGACTTGATCGGCAAATCAAGATTGTGGTGGTAATCGTCCGACAGCATTAAGGTGTAGTCAAAAACCGGGTACAGCCTTTTCAGCGTGTAAATGATTTCTGCAAGGATCGTATCCGTATCCATGGAAGAATGGAATTTTCCGGTCACTTGGAATAATTCGATGTAACGCTTTCTGTCGGCTTCGACAACAGACAACTCATACTTCAGCTGCAGGAAGTTCCGGCTTTCCCTGACAAACGCCTGCAGATCCGCGTCAGACAGCTCCCCGAACAGCCTGTTTGGAATGGAAAGAAGCAGGCAGCCGTCCTCCATGTTTTTTTCCGGAATAAAAAAGGCAATGTTAAACTGTTTTAAATAAGGATCCTTTTTCAGTTTCCCATTTGTGACAACCTGGGAGGCTGTTTTTAAAGCTTTGATTTTTCCGGAGGGCACGACGAGTTCGACGTCATGCCGGAAAGGATTATAAAAGCTGCATATTTTGTAGAACTTCGTGTTTTCGCTGTCCGGCTTATAATATACGATATGATCGGCGCTGAGCACATCCGCCACGACCGCCACCCAGTCATCCAGGCTGCTTGCTGCCTCAAGATTCATTAAATCCAGTAAACGGGACTTATAATATAGGATTAAATGATTTTCTTTCTTTTTTTCCATTTCCTAATCACCCTGACCCTGTTTCCGTATAAAAGCGAAAAAAAGCACTAAAAAGTGTGAACCTTGAAAATGAAGAATTTTAAAACAAAAAACCGCACGGGAGACGTAAAAATGTAAAAACCGGTCAAATTAATACCATTATAATGCAAAAGTACTATAAATGTACAGCCCGCTCGACCGATATACAGTATGTGTTGTATCTTAAGTCCTGTTATGAACCCGGCAAAACCGGTATGTAAAATTTTTTTGGCATGGCATCCCGATTTGCAACGGCATCCCGATTTGCATTTGTTGTTGACTTTTTTTCTCTGAAAACATATAATCAACGTTGTGTAAAATAATGCAGCCTTATTGGACGGCTTTGTGTTTGTATTTTGTTCCTTGCCTGAATGCAAGGTGTATCGTGTAACCCTCTGCTGCTGGGGCGATGGTACATGAAAACAAAATACGCATGAAGAAGTGTCCATGATATCTGTTTTTATTTTACAACAAAATAAAAACAAAGGAGGAGTCTTTCATGGCTCGTTATACAGGTCCAAGCTGGAAATTGTCCCGCCGTCTCGGGATTTCTTTAAGCGGTACCGGAAAAGAATTGGAGAAGCGCCCTTATGCACCCGGGCAGCACGGCCCGAATCAGCGCAGAAAATTGTCTGAATACGGCTTGCAATTACAGGAAAAACAAAAGCTTCGCCATATGTACGGCTTAAATGAACGCCAATTCCACAACACTTTCCTGAAAGCTGGCAAAATGCAAGGGAAACACGGTGAAAATTTCATGGTTCTTTTGGAATCACGCCTTGATAACCTTGTTTACCGTCTCGGTTTGGCTCGCACACGCCGCCAAGCACGCCAGCTCGTAAACCACGGGCATATTCTTGTTGACGGCAAACGCGTCGATATCCCGTCTTACCGTGTAGAACCGGGGCAAACGATCGGCGTACGCGAAAAATCCCGCAACCTTGATGTTATCAAAGAAGCGATCGAAACAACGACATTCGTTCCGGATTACCTTTCTTTTGATGCAGACAAGCTTGAAGGGACTTACAGCCGCCTCCCTGAACGCTCGGAACTGCCGGCTGAAATTAACGAATCGTTAATCGTTGAGTTCTATTCCAGGTAATGTGTAAAACCCCGAAACCGCTCTGGTTCCGGGGTTTTTTTATATTCTGAGACACAAATTTATAAACAGGTGAAAAATTAGCCAACAGAAAGATATGGCCCTCAGACTTCCAAGCCCTCCCCTCTTAATCGAGGATCATAAAAAACCACTGCATCACATTTTCTCAGATGGCATTCCCGGTTTGGGTCTATGATGATGCTTCGGGAAAACTGGGAGATCCAGCACTTGGCAGTGAATTAGCCAATTTTATGATTTCGCTTTCAGACAAATCACCATAGATCCAAATCAGTTTTTCCTGGTCAAAATAATAAAACAAGGATTGCGTTTTCGATCGAGTATTTACAAAAGCCTCATCGCCCTTAAACGGAATGGTTTTCGTTCCTTCAGGCATGGAAAAGGAAAATTGGGGATACAGTGCAATCATGACTGTTCTTTTCCCGTCTGTGATGTTCCATATCGATTTTCCATCAAAATCTGAGGTGATTACAGCATATTTTTGCATAGGAAGCGTTAAACCTTTAACATGATCTTCCAAACGATCAATAGGGGCATCTGTCACGTTTTTTATTCCCCACTTACCGTCATGAAAGGACAGGGCAAACAGATTCAATCTTGAATCTTTAAGTTTTGGTACTTTGGTTGCTACGACCGCTTCGCTTCCCAAATGGGTTTCCCATAATATATTCTTCTTAGAAGGAACAACATCTTTTTCATCTGAAAACTTCCATTTAACCACATGGGTAACGGTATCGAGCGGTGTTTGCTGTTCGTCTTTTGATGCCTCAGTCATCATCATTTGGTCAAGACTAAGGGACGCCGCTTGGCTATTCTCCTTGGCCTTGGTGTGGTTTGGCTGTATTTCATGCTTCACCTGGTTACCGGAATGACTTGCTGAACAACCGTTTAATAGAATGGGAAGCATCACAAAAATTGTACAAGCGTGTCTAAAAATCGGCCGTGTCATGGTCGTTGCCCCTCATCTATAAATGTTTTGTGTGTGCAACGACTGCTTTCACTTTCGGAATATACACGGTGAGCTGAACGTTTTTTGATTGCACACAACTATTGCTTAGATAGTAATACGTGCCATACCATTTATCACGTTTTGTTCCATAATCATTCCATCCTTCATATTTAGGACGGACAGTTATTTTCACTGAATCAGATTTAGACCATGATACTGTCCGGTCGGCATTATATCCCACTTCAGCACTTACAGGTTTCCAACCACCACCTAATTTTCCACTTGCTGTTGAGCTTTTGGAATGTGTACCAGTAAATGTTGATGTTATAGTCACATTGTCTTTTGTTCTATTAAGGTAATGAGTTCCCTCCACTATCTTATAAAATGCATATCCTTGTTTTGTTGCGGAATAAGCCCAGCCACCCATACATGCACGTCTTTCGGAAATGTCAACAGCTTTTTTTAAATAGGTTGATGGAACATCGGGTTCATCCTCCCAATCCTGCACCTCTTGATATTCATCCCATTGGTTTTTTGAAACCGCTATGGGATCGCCATTTTTAATATCATAAACTGCTGAAACTTCTGATTCAGAGTCATCTGCCAATGCTTTAGACGTACCTCCATAACCAACTATTGTCATTACAAATGCAATGAATGAAAAAATACAGATTTTAATTTTTCTATTCATTAGCTTATTCCCCCTTTTTTGTTTTAATATTTTAAATAAATTATATAGATAAAGTTCGCCAAAAATCCACTAAATTCATTCGACAAATTCCGATACGGTCAAACTATTGAAAAATAATCTTCGGACTGGGAGTGGCCCCGTCTCAAGTATCAAGGGATGAAAGAAATGAATACTATGGCGCTACGATTGAACGTATACGTGATGTAATGGAAGCAATGAACATGTTTTCGATTACAAAAATTGAACCGAAAGAAGTCCAATATGCATAATTGGGTTGGTCCAAACTGGAAAGTCCTTAACCGTGCGGGAAAATAAAAAAAGAGGAGTCCGTGCCATTGGTTTTCACCGTTGTGGCACAATTTACTGATAGCTTGCCCATGCCGGGTTAGGCACGGCGCGGCCGGGATAGAAATACAAATCAACAAAATGAAATAGAAAAGGCCGCCCGGGGCACGGTTGCTTTGCGGAGCGGCCTTTTTCTTACCTCTTCCTTTTGCGTCGCCACAGCATGAAAAGCGAAGCGGTCAGGGCAGCGGTGAGAAGCGGTTCTTTTTTCAATTTATTATCTTTTGTATACAGTGCATCCTTTACAATCAGGTTCACATTTTGCGGGCGTTCGGCAAGGCGCCGCATATAATAGCCGAACCAGTCATTTCCGAACGGCATGTACGTCGTGAAATGGTATTTTTTCGCTAGTTCATACTGCATCTCCTGGCGAAATCCGTACAACATCTGAAACTCAAACCGGTCGTGCGGGATTTGGTTTTCTTCAATAAACGCTCCCAGTTCGCGAATGAGGTAATGGTCATGGGTGGCAATGGACGTATACGCCTCACCGAGCAGCCGTTTTTTTACAAGCTTTACATAGTTCCGGTCAATTTCCGCTTTTGACTGAAAAGCGACTGTCTCGCTTTCTTTGTAGGCACCCTTTACAATTCTGAGCCGGACATCTTTCAGTTCATCCATGACCGCTTCAGCATTGCGCAAATACGCCTGGATGACTGTTCCGACATTTTGATACGATTCAAGCAGGGTTTTCAACACCTCTATTGTCGCATGAAAATGGGCGTAATCTTCCATGTCAATATTGATAAAAATCCCGTATGCTGCTGCACGCCTCAAAATGTCTTCCATATTTTGCAGGCAGAACGCACGGTCAATATCAAGCCCGAGCTGGGTCAGTTTCACCGAGATATGGCAATCCAGGTTCTCCTCATGAATCCTGTCCAGCATTTGCAGAATGCGCTGTTTCGCCGACTCCGCTTCCGCTTTTTCAGATACGAATTCGCCCAGATTGTCAACGGTACAGCTGATCCCGCGGGCATTCATTTCCCGGATGGTCCGGGTGACGGAATCAATATCCGTCCCCGCCACAAATTTTTCAGCACCGAACCGGAAACCCCATTTTTGTGCACTTTTATTTAAAAACCTGCTGTTTGAAAGGCCGATGAAAAAATCTCTCGTCAAATTCGCCATACGCCTTTCCTCCCGTTAAAACATTTCCGATACAGATTTTGCTTCCATAAACAGCTTCAAATAATCCGGGCCGCCCGCTTTCGAATCGGTGCCGGACATTTTAAAACCGCCGAACGGCTGGTAACCGACAACGGCCGCCGTGCATCCCCGGTTAAAATACAGGTTGCCGACATGGAATTCGTACCGGGCGCGTTCCAAATGCTCCCTGTTTTTCGAAATGACGGCGCCTGTCAGTCCGTATTCCGTATTATTGGCAATTTCAAGCAGTTCGTCAAAATCTTTTCCTTTCGCAAAAGCGACAACCGGCCCGAAAATTTCTTCCTGCATGATCCGTGCCTTTGGATATACATCTTTAAAAATCGCCGGGTAAACGAAAAATCCTTTTTCACCATCCGTTTCCCCGCCAAAGACGAGTTTGCCCTCTTCTTTGCCGATTTCTATATAACTTTTAATCTTGTTAAACTGCTTTTCGTTAATGACAGCACCCATGTACACATTTTCTTCGGACGGGTCGCCGACGGTTACGTTTTTCGCAAGGGCGATCGCCTTTTCGAGCACTTCTTCATACACGTCTTCATGCACGACTGCCCGCGAGCAGGCTGAACATTTCTGGCCGGAAAAACCGAATGCCGACTGGACAATCGCATCTGCGGCGAGATCGAGATCCGCTTCTTTATCGACAATAATCGTATCTTTGCCGCCCATTTCAGCAACGACCCGTTTTAAAAAGTGCTGGTCCTTCTGCACTTTCGCAGCCCGTTCATAAATGCGCAGGCCCGTTGCTTTGGAACCCGTAAAGTTAATCCAATGGGCAGACGGATGATCCACCAGGTAATCGCCGATTTCTGCCGGATCGCCCGGCACAAACTGGAGCACGCCTTTCGGAACCCCCGCTTCTTCCAAAATTTCAACGAGTTTGTATGCAATAACAGGCGTGCTTTCCGAAGGCTTCAGCAGAACCGGGTTCCCGGCAACAAGCGGGGCAACCGTCGTGCCGCAAACAATGGCGAAAGCAAAATTCCACGGCGGAATGGTCACCCCCGGCCCCATCGGCTGATAAAAATAAGTGTTGTGCTCATTTTCACGCTGTTCCATTTCCTGCCCCTTTGCAAGCTCAAGCATCTGGCGGCCGTAGTATTCCAAAAAGTCGATTCCTTCCGCCGTATCCCCGTCCGCCTGGCTCCACGGCTTGCCGGCATCAAACACAAGCCACGCCGACAGCTCATGTTTGCGGCGGCGCGCAATCGCAGCGGCTTTGAACAGCACATTCGCCCGCGCTTCGGGTGCCATTTTCCGCCAGCTGCGAAATGCCTCATTGGCGCCTTCGAAAGCTTTGTCAACCAGTTCTTTCGATGCTTTCGAAACTTTCCCGACAACCTGTTCTTTATTCGCAGGATTGACGGATACGAGCTTATCCTCTGTAAAAATCCGTTCTCCGTTTATTACAAGCGGGTACTCCTTCCCGAGTTCCGCACGCACTTTTTCAAGTGCCGCTTGAAACGCCTGTACGTTTTCAGGCTGGTTAAAATCCGTTAATGGTTCATGTTTAAAAGGCAAGACCAATGAAAAAACCTCCTTCATCCTCGTTCTGGCTTAATACCATGCAAGAATCATGCCAACTTCTGGAACATCCCTGTTTCCCTATATCCGCAAAAAAATAAACCGTTTTCTATGTACAATATATTTACACAATTGTAAATCGAATGTACAATACCTTTACACGACAAAGGGGAGGAAGACGGAAATGGCAAATGAACTGTCTTATTTGCAGGCGGTATTATCGGCGGAAAATGATGCGATTACGATCGTAAACGAAAAAAAGGAAGTCATTTATTGGAATGATGCCGCCGTCCGGACCTACAATATTCCAAAAGAAATGATCTTAACCAAAAAAATTACCGATTTTTTTCGCGATGATGATTTAATGGTGCTCAAAGTGCTGCGGACAAAAGCCCGTATTACCGACCAATATCATCGGCCCCGCCCCGACAAGCATGTCGTCGTCAATGCGCGGCCCATTTTTGACAACCGCGGCAGGCTGATCGGCGCGGTATCCGTGGAACGCGATATCACCCAGATTGTTAGGCTGAACGACAATCTCGTCTCCACTTCCATAGAACTGAATGAACTGCGCCAAAAAATGTACACAAGCTATGAAGAAACGCCTTTTTCCAAATTAAAGGGGAAAAGCCGCGCGCTCCGGGATACGATCCAAATTGCGGCGAAAGCGGCGAAAACGGATGCCGTCACGCTTATTCTCGGCGAGTCCGGCACCGGGAAAGAAATATGCGCGCGCGCTATCCATGAAGCAAGCGCGCGGAAAAACGGCCCTTTTATTCCGGTGAACTGCGGCTCGATCCCTTCCGCCCTGTTTGAAAGCGAATTATTCGGCTACGAACCTGGCACGTTTACGGGTGCGGAAAAAAAAGGAAAAGCGGGAAAAATTGAAGAAGCGGACGGGGGTACGCTGTTTTTGGACGAAATCGGCGAACTGCCGCTAGATATGCAGGTGAAACTGCTGCGCGTGCTGCAGGAAAAAGTGATTTACCGCATTGGCGACGCTTCGGGCAGGAAAATCAATGTCCGTTTTATTGCCGCCACCAACCAAGACATTGAAAAAATGATGAAACAAAAGACATTCAGGTCGGACCTTTATTACCGGTTAAATGTTATTCAAATTACGATGCCGCCATTAAGGGTGCGCACAGACGATATTCCTGTCCTCGCCCGCTACTTTCTGAAACAATTTGCCGTCCAGTACAAGATGCCTGAACCGGAACTCGCCCCTGATGCCCTTTCTTTCCTGCAAGCGTATCATTGGCCAGGGAATGTCCGGGAGCTCCGGAATTTAATGGAACGGATGGTGATCCTATCAGAAAAGCCGTTTATTGACCGCGCCTCCCTTCTCCGCTTTTTCCAGGGAAATGAAACCCAACCGTCCGGAAGTGCCATCCCGGAAAGCGGCACTTTGCCTGTGGAAAAAGAAAATATGGAAAAACAGCTCATTGAAAAAGCATTGCGCAAAGCAGGCGGGAACAAATCCGCCGCAGCAAAAGAACTTGGCATTTCAAGGGTCACCCTGTATCAGAAGCTGAAAAAATTTGGAATTGGGAGCTGACTTCCCCCGCCGGGAAAAACGAAGAAGGGCAAGCCGCGATCAGAGCAATAAAAAAGGGATGCACATTTCAGGCATCTTCATTGTGCATCCCTTAATATCCTCAATGTTTAATTAAAAAGTATTTTTTCTTCCCTCTTCTAATAACGGTAAATTCGCCGCCGATTTTGTCCTTTTCCTGCAACACAAACCCGAGATCCGTTACGCGGTCACCGTTTACGTAAATGGCGCCGTTTTGGATATCTTCGCGTGCCTGGCGTTTTGACGGGGAGATTTTGGCGGCAACGAGCAACTCCACAAGCTGCTTTTGTTCTTCGCTTTCAAGCTGGAATGACGGAACATCTTTAAATCCCTGCTTCATTTCTTCAGCCGACAGTTTCTTCACATTGCCGCTGAACAATGCTTCCGTAATATTCAAAGCCTGCTGCAATGCTTCCTCCCCATGGATCAGTTTTGTCATTTCCGCGGCCAGCGCTTTTTGGGCTTTGCGGAGATGCGGTTCGGTTTCAACCGATTTTTCCAGCTCTTCGATTTCTTCTTTTGGCAAGAAGGTGAAGTACTTCAAGTATTTTACGACATCGAGGTCAGCCGTGTTGACCCAGAACTGGTAAAACTCATATGGCGATGTTTTCTCGGCATCGAGCCAGACTGCGCCGCTTTCTGTTTTCCCGAATTTTGTGCCGTCCGCTTTTGTGACAAGCGGAATGGTAAGCCCGAAAGCTTTTTCTCCTTCCGGTTCGAGCTTGCGGATCAGCTCAAGGCCGCTTGTAATATTGCCCCACTGGTCGCTTCCGCCGATTTGCAGGCGGCAGTTGTATTGTTTATACAAGTTAAAGTAATCGACGGCCTGGAGGATTGTATATGTAAATTCCGTAAACGAAATACCGGTTTCAAGCCGTGATGCGATCGTGTCTTTTGCAAGCATGTAGTTGATGCCGATATGCTTTCCGTAATCACGCAGGAAAGTAACGAGATCCATCGAGCCGTGCCAGTCATAGTTATTGACCATGATGGCGCCTGACTCGCCGTCAAAATCAAAAAAGCGTTCCAGCTGTTTTTTCAATGCTTCGCCGTTTTGCTTGACCTTTTCAACTGTTAACAGCTTTCTTTCTTCCTTCTTGCCGCTCGGGTCGCCGATCATGCCGGTTGCCCCGCCGAGCACGACAATCGGCCGGTGTCCCGCTTGCTGGAAACGGCGCAGCGTCAGGTACGGGAGCAGATGCCCGATATGCATGCTGTCGCCTGTCGGGTCAATCCCGCAATACAGGGTCACTTTCCGGTTTTGAAGCAACTCCGCGAGCCCTTCTTCGTCTGTCTGCTGGTAAACAATTCCCCGCCATTTTAAATCTTCGAGTAAATCCATTTCAAACCACTCCTTTTGTGCCATTTCAAATGCCGGCAGCATTCAGGTTCCAGTGCCCGGCTTATATCCGGCGATAATGGGCAGGAACCTGTTGCTGCCTTCTTTTTCCTGTAAAACAGAAAAACGCCCCTCCGCCAAAACGAAGGGACGATTGTATCGCGTTACCACCCAACTTGAGAATTGCTTCTCCACTCATTTGGATAACGGCTGGGGGCCGTCTGCCGTATCCGGCAAAAGCTCCGGGGTGTAATTCGCCGCCTGCCTGTACCGGTTCGCACCACCCACCGGCTCTCTTGTATGCAGCAACAGGAAGCTACTTGATCCTTTCGACGCTTCATTCATCAAATTGTAAGTTATTTTTACCATATACATTTTGAAATGTCAACCTTGCCAAGCAGGCTGCACCAGCGCTTTCTTCAAATTCGGTAATGCCCATTTTAACCTTTCCTCATCCGGCAAAGGCCCTGTTCCGTCCCGAAGCACGCCTTCCAGCGTGTCTTCCCGTTTTCTTCCAACCCAAACCGTGCCTTTCCGATCGTATACACCCGGCAATCACCGGGCATGGGCGGCAACACCGGCAATCCGTTCCGGGCAGGTGTAAATATTCATCGACCCGCCGCGGATAAAGCCGATCGTGGTAATGCCGAGTTCTTCAGCGGATTCCAGGGCGAGTGTGGTGGGTGCCGATTTCGATAAAATCACCTCGCAGCCGATTTTCGCTGTCTTCAATAAAATTTCCGAGGAAATGCGCCCGCTGAATGCAAGGATTTTCCCTTTTGTGGAAACCTGATTTTTCAAACAATATCCGTAAATTTTATCAAGCGCGTTATGGCGGCCGATATCCATCCGGCTGACAAGGATCCCGCCGGCATCGCACAGTGCAGCATTATGGACGCCCCCTGTTTTTTTAAACACTTCGGCATTCTCCTGCAATGCTTCCATCAGCCGGAAACAATCATCAACTGTAATCCGGACGTGCACACCGTCCATTTTTTTCGCCGCCAGAGCATCATTGACAAAAACAAACGCCTGCCTGCTCATTCCACAGCAGGAGGTGATATAACGTTTATTTTGCAGCTGTTCGTAATAAGGATTAAGATGATCGGTCCGGACATGGACGAATCCTCCTTTTTCATCCGTCCAGATGTCGCGGATATCTTCATAGCGCCGGACAACCCTTTCCGACACAAGATAACCGACCGCCATGTCCTCGATATATTCAGGTGTGCACACCATCGTCACCCATTCCTGCCCATTCACTTTTAATGTCACCGGGAATTCCGTTGCGACTGTATCCAGCGCCCGTTCGAGCCGCCCGTTCTTGAAACGGAGAATTTCCCTCTGCGTGTCCACATTTTTCATGGGTTCAACAGCCCCCTATCTATAATGTTTTATTTTAAAGGAATCAGATTAAAAACAAAAGCCGCCCGCTCAAATAGGCAAAACATTCTGATGGTTTGTTCATTTTTGCATCAGATGCTAGAATAAAAAAGAGAATGGTAGTTTTATTTTTGCAAAGGATTGGTATAAGTAACAGAGTTGCCGGTTTTTTGTATTCTTTCCTGAAGGCCTGCCTTCACTGTTTGCAAAAGGAGGAAAAGAAATGGAAACCAAATCGATTCACATCACGATTGATGGCCGGGATTATGAAGCCCGCCCCGGCGAGAAAATCATCGATGTGATCAACCGGAATGATATTTTTCATCCACAAATTTGCTATTACCCGGAAGTAGATCCGATCCAAACTTGCGACACGTGTATTGCGGAAGTGAACGGGGAACTGATGCGCACCTGTTCGACGGCGGCGGAGGACGGCATGGTGGTCCACCTCAGCGATGACCGGTCGGAAGCGGCCCGGCATGAAGCGATGGACAGGATTCTCGCCAACCACCTTTTATACTGTACGGTGTGCGACAATAACAACGGCAACTGCATCGTCCACAATACAACGGAAAAAATGGGCATCGAACACCAGAAATATCCGTTTACGCCAAAAACGGACGCAAGCGGGGTCGACTATTCGCACCCGTTTTACCGGTACGACCCGAACCAGTGCATCGCATGCGGGAGATGCGTGGAAGCCTGCCAAAATCTGCAGGTGAACGAAACGCTTTCCATTGACTGGGAAGCAGAACGCCCGCGCGTCATTTGGGATAACGGCGTTCCGATCAACGAATCGTCATGCGTTTCCTGCGGGCATTGCGTCACCGTCTGTCCTTGCAATGCATTGATGGAAAAATCAATGCTCGGCGAGGCAGGCTATTTAACCGGGCTTGAAGAAGACCTGCTTGACCCGATGATTGATCTTGTGAAAAAAGTCGAACCGGGTTACGGCAGCATTTTTGCCATATCCGAAATCGAAGCTTCGATGCGCGAACAGCGCACGAAAAAAACGAAAACCGTTTGCACCTTCTGCGGTGTCGGCTGCACATTTGAAGTATGGACAAAGGGCCGGAAAATTTTAAAAATCGAACCGAAGCATGAAGGACCGGTAAACGCCATCTCCACTTGCATCAAAGGCAAATTCGGCTGGGATTTTGTGAATTCCGATAAGCGGCTGACAAAACCGCTTGTCCGTAAAGACGGAAAATTTGTAGAAACGTCATGGGATGAAGCGCTCAGCGTGGTGGCAAGCCGGCTGAAAGAAATCCATTCCCAATACGGAAAAGATTCCGTCGGTTTTATTTCTTCTTCAAAAGTTGCCAATGAAGAAAACTATTTGATGCAAAAGCTGGCGCGCCAGGTGTTTGAAACCAACAATGTCGACAACTGTTCGCGCTATTGCCAGTCGCCGGCAACGGACGGCCTGCTCAGAACCGTCGGCATGGGCGGCGACAGCGGCACGATTAAAGATATTGCGTCAGCCGGCCTTGTCATGATTGTCGGCGCGAACCCGGCGGAAGCCCACCCGGTCCTTGCGACCCGCATCAAACGGGCCCATAAACTGCACGGCCAGAAACTGATTGTTGCCGATATGCGCAAAAACGAAATGGCAGAGCGCGCCGATCTTTTTATCCATCCGAACCAGGGCACAGACCAGGTATGGCTGATGGCGGTGACAAAATATATCATCGACCAGGGCTGGCATGACCAAAAATTCATCGAGGAAAAAGTGAACTTTTTCGATGAATTTAAAGAAACGCTTGAAAAATACACGCTCGACTACGCTGAAAAGATTACCGGCATCCCGAAGGAAACGCTGGTCCAAATCGCCGAAATGATCCATCAGGCAGACGGGACATGTATCCTCTGGGGCATGGGCGTCACGCAAAATACAGGCGGTTCCGATACGTCCGCCGCTATTTCCAATCTGCTCCTTGCCACCGGAAACTACGCGCGCCCGGGTACAGGCGCTTATCCGTTGCGCGGGCATAACAATGTGCAAGGCGCATGCGATATGGGCACGCTGCCGGGATGGCTGCCGGGCTACCAGCATGTGGAGGATGATGCGGCACGCGAAAAATTTGAAAAAGCGTACGGCGTCAAAATCAGCAACAAACCGGGGCTGAACAATATTGAAATGCTGCATTCGATTGCAGCCGGGCAGTTAAAAGCCATGTATATCATCGGCGAAGACATGGCGCTTGTCGACTCCGACGCCAACCATGTTAGCGAGGAACTTTCCAATCTTGACTTTCTTGTCGTCCAGGATGTCTTTTTCTCAAGGACGGCCCAATATGCGGATGTTGTTTTGCCTGCAGCCCCGTCGCTTGAAAAAGAAGGCACCTTTACAAACACGGAACGCCGTGTGCAACGGATGTACCAGGCACTCCCGGCTTTGGGCGAATCCAAACCGGACTGGTGGATTATCCAGGAAGTGGCAAAACGGCTCGGCGCAGACTGGCATTACAGCCACCCGGGCGAAATATTTGCCGAAATGGCCAGCCTGGCTCCGCTGTTTGCACAGGCGGACTACGACAAATTGGAAGGCTGGAACAGTTTCCTTTGGGGAAGCCTTGATGGCGCCAATACCCCGCTTCTTTACAAGGACGGCTTCCCGTTCCCGGACGGCAAAGCGCGGTTTGCCCTGACAGACTGGGTAAAACCGGCTGAATTTCCGGAACAATACGATTTGCATATTAATAACGGCCGGATGCTGGAACAGTTCCACGAAGGCAACCTGACCAATAAATCGGAAGGCATCGAATCAAAAGTTCCAGGCGTATTTGTTGAAGTGTCACCGGAGCTTGCAAAAGAACGCAATCTCGACACCGGAGACCTTGTCCGCGTCACTTCCCCGTTCGGATCGCTGAAACTGCATGTGCTGGTTACAGACCGCGTGCAGGGCAATGAGCTGTACTTGCCGATGCACTCGACAGAAAAGGAATCGGCGATCAACTTCTTAACCGGGCCGATTTACGATAAGCGGCAAAGCACACCGGCGTTTAAACAAACGAAAGTGAAGATGGAACTGATCCAAAAAGGTGGGAAGCCGCCGCTGCCAAAAACAAACCACCGCGATAAGAAACGCAATCCTACACGCGGCGTGGAAGTCGAACGGAAATGGCAGCGCGAAGGCTATCAACCATTAACAGACGTACGCTAAGGGAGGGAAAAAAGGATGGCCGCTCCGATCACAGAGATTGTAAAACAGCAGCCGGCGGAAGAAGAAATCACCCGGCAAAAGCTCGAGGAATTGGAAAAACTGGTTGCCGATCATAAAGATGCGTTTGAAAATTTGATCCGCCTGATCGATGATTTCAATGATACCGGTGCACTGGAAGCCGCAAATGCAATGATTCTCGCAAAAAACGATATTTTAAAAATCGTCCTCGAGCAATTGTCCCGGGAACAGGTCGTCAACCTGATCAACATGCTGCTCGGCACGGCCGGCGTCTTTATGAAAGCCGACCACGACCTTATTATCCACTTGATGAACGGTGTATCATCAGGCTTTGATGAAGGCAAGCAATTCATTGGCTCGGAGGAAAAAGTGACATTGTTCGGGCTGCTGAAATCGTTGAGCGACCCGGACGTCAACCGGGCAGTCGGTTTCGCCATTTCCTTTTTGAAAGGCATGGGAAAAGCGCTCCAGGAACCGGTGCCGAAAAAAGAAGACGTGGATCATGAAACATTGGCAAATATTTAACGCCATTCAAAAAGGAAGCACGGAAATGCGTGCTTCCTTTTTCATTGAAAATATTTTTGATAAAGCGAACGGGCCTCTCTCTTATCTTTCGTCCCGTGAATGAGCATCCTCCCGTCCGGAAATAAAACCGTCCGGTGGCCTTCAAGCGCAGTGATCATTAAGTAGCCGTTATATTGCACGGCAGCACCGCCCGCTTTCATCTCCCGCGCCATGTTTTCAAGCTCGAACGTGCCCGGATGGCGGATTTGGACTGTATCCCGCCCGCACAATACATCGGCGGATGATTGGGATTGAAGGGCCGGATAGACCGGATGCCCTCCGCATGACGGGCAGTCCTTATTTTTCATTTTTCCTGCTTTGATAAAATGGTGTTCGCCCTGCCAAATATCAAACACGGCAACAGATGGTCGCGGCTTTTCCCCGGAAAGCAGCTTTAAAGCCTCTGTTGTCTCATAAGCCGCGGTCATTTGCACAGCCGGCGCGATAATGCCCGCTGTATCGCACGTCGCGTGGTAAGCGGGGAGATGGCCAATCAGGCAGCGGAGGCAAGGCGTTTCGTCGGGAATAATGGGAAACGAAACACCGCAGCTGCCAACGCAGGAGCCGTAAATCCACGGAATCCGGTATTTTTGCGCCAGGTCATTCACATAAAAGCGCGTCTCAAAATTATCGGTCCCGTCAATGATCACATCAACGCCTTCTTCCAAAACAGAAAGAAATTTCGAGTCAAATGCATCGATCACATGCGCCTCGATCCGGATGGTGCTGTTGATGGCTTCAAGCCGTTTTTTTGCGGCGATGGCTTTTGGCAAATGGGTGCGCGCATCTTCCTCACAATACAAATTTTGCCGCTGCAAATTCGATTCATCGACATAGTCACGATCCACAATCGTGATTTTTCCGGCGCCCGCCCGCGCCAAGCTTTCCGCAACAGCGGAGCCGAGCGCGCCGGCGCCAATGATCAGCACATGGCCTTTTGAAATGTTTTGCTGCCCGTTTTCAGCGATCGGGGCAAACAGCATTTGCCGGGAATACCGTTCCATGCTCATTCCTCCTGCCTGATATAATGCCCGCTTTTTCCGCCTGTTTTTTCGATCAGATAGGTCGGCCCGATGACCATGCCTTTGTCCAGTGCCTTGCACATATCATAAACGGCCAGCGCGCATACGGACGCCGCTGTCAAAGCTTCCATTTCCACGCCCGTTTGCCCTTTCGTTTTGGCCATCGCTTCGATATCAAGGCTGTACCCGTCTTCCTGTTCGTGCCAGCTGAACGAAATGTCAACGCCTGTTAAAGGCAAGGGGTGGCACATCGGAATGACATCCGCCGTTTTTTTTGCGCCCATAATGCCGGCTACCTGTGCGACGGCAAGCACGTCCCCTTTTTTGATTTTAAAGTTTGTAATCTGTTCATAGACTTCCTTTGACACGATCACACTGCTTTTTGCGCGCGCCGTCCTGGCGGTTTCCGGTTTTGCCGTTACATCGACCATTTTGGCGCGGCCCTGTTCGTTCATATGCGTCAAGTTTCCCATCTTTCAACCTCCGCTGACCGGCGGGATGAGGGCAACGGTATCGCCGCTATGGACCATTTCCTCATCGCGGGCAAATTCTTCGTTCACGGCCACCATAACTGCATCCTGCTGCAAAATCCCTTTTTCCGCAAGCGCCTGGCGCAGTTCGGCGACCGTCATTTTTTCGCAGTTGATGTCCATTTCAGAACGGCCGGCCTGTTCTTTTAAATGGGCAAATAACAATACTTTAATCATCGTTCAAACGCCTCCGGTGCCCCTGATTCATAGAAAACCGTTTCCTTTTGGTTGCCGACCCACATTTCGCCGTTTTCCCAATGTTCTTTTTTCCAGATCGGCACCATTTCTTTGATTCTTTCAATCGCGTACCGGTTTGCCCGGTAAGCCTCATCCCGGTGCGGGGCGGAAACCGCAATGGCAACCGCAATGTCGGAGATGCCGAGGCGCCCGGTCCGGTGCACGATCGCCGTTTTGGCTTCCGGGAACTGCTGCCGGATTTCCGTACCGATTTGTTCCAGCTTTTTCCGGGCCATCGGTTCGTATGCTTCATATTCCAGATACAATGTTTTCTTTCCTTTTGTCATTTCCCGGACAGTACCGATAAAAGTGACAATGGCGCCTGCATTCCGGTCGGCAACAGCCTGGATCAGTTTGGAAACATCCACCGGTTCTTTTACAATTTCAAACATCTTTTCACCCCTTTAAAAACGCTTCAACCCATTCGACGCAGCTTTTCCGGTCAGAGAGTTTCATGCAGCCGGATAATGCCGGATTCAGGCTGAAGGCGGCCCGCACATTCGTCAGGCTGAGCAAATCCCTGTCTTGTTCATCACGCAGGCAGACCACTTTCGGATAAGGCGCGTATTTGTAGCCTTCTATCAGCAGCAAATCAAGCGGCAATGCCTCGTACCAGCCGATGAGCTGCTCCAGTGAGAGCCCTTGATCGGCACGAACGGCGAGGACAAACAAGCCGTCCCCTTCCACCCCGGCTGCCCGGGCACCCGCTTCAAAGTGCCGCGTGGAATCTTTGCCGGGAGCGAGCAACGGCTTCCCGCCATGGCCGTGGTGTTTCAGTGTTCCGACCCGGTATCCGTTATCCGCCAAAGCCCGTGTCCAAAGTTCGGCAAGGGCGGTTTTACCGCTGTCTTTGCGGCCTGCGATCTGTAATATTTTCATCCCAAAGAGGCGCCCCTTCCCCGTCTTCCAGCATCAGCACATCCACCATGGTCCCTTTTGTAAAACCGCGGGACCCGCCCGGCAGCACAATCAACGCATCCGCTTCTATTAAAGAGGAAACAATATTCGATTTGTCCCTTCTTACCGGAAGCGCGTGCAGCAGGCCTTCCTGATAAGAAAGTTTGGCGCGGACAAAACGGGTGAACGGGTTTGGTTTCGGGAAATCCTCCCCAAGTACAGCCTGCGTTTTTTTCAAATAAACATTTCGTTCGCCAAGCATCGTTTTTAAGTACGGGCGGACGAACAGTTCAAAACCGACGTAGCAGGCGGACGGATTGCCGGAGAGGCCGAAAAGGATTTTCCCGTCCAATTCGGCCGCCGATGTCACGCTCCCCGGGCGCATCGCCACTTTATTGAATAAAAGCGTTGCCCCCAGCTTTTCGTAGACATTCGGAATATAGTCAAAATCGCCGACCGAAACGCCGCCCGTTGTCATGACGATATCCGCTTCCTTAACCGCCTGCCTAACCGCTTCATATGTTTCCTCGAAATCATCCTTCACAAGCCGGTAAAAAACCGGTTCGCCCCCGGCGCGGATGATTTGCCCCCAGAGCATATAGGCATTGCTGTTGCGGATTTTCCCTTTTTCGAGCGGCTCGCCGGCTTCGAGCAGCTCCGTCCCCGTTGCAATAACGGCGGCTTTCGGTTTTTTTGTGACCGGCACTTCTGTATATCCGAAAGTTGCAAGCGCCGCCATTACGCCCGGATTAACGAGCGTGCCTTTCGGGACAAGCACTTCGCCTTTTTTCATATCTTCGCCAATGCCGACAATGTTCTCACCGGGCCGGACTTTCCGTTTAATCTGCACAAATGTTTTCCCGTTCTGCACCACTTCTTTTGTGAGCTCCACCATGATCACGGCATCTGCCCCGTCCGGGATGGCGGCGCCGGTCATGATTTTCACGGCCTGATTCGGCTTTATCCCTTCATCCCATGTAAAACCTGCCCCGATTGTGGCGACAACTTCAAGGAGAACGGGGTGGTCCGCGCCCGCTTCAAGTGTGGATCCGGAAAAAATCGCATACCCGTCATACGGCGACCGTTTAAACCACGGCACGTCATGGGTTGCAGCCAAATCATCGGAAAGCACCCGGTTAAAACTGCTCTGAATCGGCACAAGCTCCTTTTCGCCTGCAAGCGGATGGGCCATCACTTTGCGGATGGCCTCCGCCACTTTGATTGGTTTTCTCATCAACATCACCGGCTTCTTTTTGTTGTAAAATATAATCTTCTTTTGTATTGATATTGGCAAACGCCTTTTCCTGCGCAAAATCGATAAATTTCAGGCGGCAGCGTTCAAAAAGCGCCCGCATGCTGAGGCGGCCTGTTTCAAGCTGCTCCCTTACTTTTTCTTTCACCCTGTTGTGAAAAACGGCAACGAGCGGCTGGATTCTCCCCTCTGCCCGGGCCACGATGGCGTCATATGCCGGATCGCGTTCTTGAAGCAGCCGGGCAACCGTTCTTTTTCCGATCCACGGCGTATCGCACGGCAACACAGCGTACCACTGGGCGTCCACTGCGAGCATCGCCGAATAAATGCCGGCGAGCGGGCCTTTTCCGCGGTAGCGGGGAAGATCGAAAATCACCTCAATCGGCCGGTTGCGCGGGATTTTTTCCGCAAGCCCGGGCCGCGCTACCACAATGATCGCCCCAGTTCCGGCGAGCGCATCCACGCTACGTGCGACCATCTCTATGCCGCCGATTTTCGCAAGCGATTTTTCGCCGCCGAACCGGCTCGACTTCCCGCCTGCCAGAACAATTCCGGCTGTATTCATTGCCGGCTGAGCTCCCAGACAATATGCTTTAATTCCGGCAAAATGAGTTTTTTCATGGCAAGGGACACGGCGTTGCTGGAGCCCGGCATTGAAAATACGGCTTTTTTCCCGATTGTGCCGGCAAGCGCTTTGCTGAGCATCGAGGCGCTTCCGATTTCTTCATAACTTAAATAGCGGAACAGCTCGCCAAAACCGGGCATTTCTTTATCGAGGAGCGGCCGGACCGATTCCACTGTAACATCCCTTTTCGTAAAGCCGGTGCCGCCGTTCAGCAAAATGGCATTGGTGGTTTCTTTCGTCTGTAAAACCGCCTGCCTGATTTCGTCCGCTTCATCTTTAACGATGCTGTATTCCGCAGCTTCCATCCCTTCCTGTTTTAACAAATCTATCATCAGCCTGCCGCTTTTGTCTGTTTCTTCCGTCCGGGTATCGGAAACGGTGATCACTTTGCACAGCACCGGAAGATCAGCCTGTTGTTTATGTTCTTTCGTGCTCAATCCTTTACCCTCCAATATACGACATTTCGATCCGTTTTCCTCTAAAAGTCGGGTTTTTTCCCCGTTCTTGTGAGTAGCGGTCCGCCCGGTTCTGCCATATGCCTGCAATGCGGGCAGCCAGCACTTCATCGCTTGCCCCTTCCCTTATGGCGCCAAGCAGGTCCGTGCCTTGTGCGGCAAACAGGCAGGTGTATATTTTCCCGTCTGCCGACAGCCGCAAGCGCGTGCAGTCGCCGCAAAAAGGCTGGGATACGGATGAAATGAACCCGACTTCTGTATCCGTCCCTTTGTAACGGTACCGTTTGGCAACTTCCCCGTAATAATTTTCTTTCAACGGTTCAAGCGGCATTTCTTTTGAAATCATGTTGAGAATTTCTTTGCTGGTCACGACTTCATCCAGCTTCCATTCGTTCAGGGAGCCGACATCCATAAATTCGATAAAACGGAGGGAAATCCCTTTTTCCTTGAAATAGGCGGCCATCGGTACAATTTGCGAATCGTTCATCCCTTTTTTGACCACCATATTCACTTTAACTTTGATGCCCTGGCGGATGGCTTCCTCCATCCCTTCCAAAATTCTTGCCGGTTTTGCCCCGACGCCGTTGATGGCCGGAAAGATTTCCGGATCGAGGGCATCCAGGCTGACATTGATGCGCGAAAGGCCGGCCTTTTTTAACGGTGCGGCATATCGTTTCAACAGAAAGCCGTTCGTTGTCACCGATAAATCTTCAAGGCCGCTGATTTGATGGAGCATGGCCACAAGCTGATCGATGTCTTTCCGCAGCAAAGGCTCCCCGCCCGTCAGCCGGATTTTCCGGACGCCAAGGGATACAAAAAGTCTCGCAAGGCGCGTGATTTCTTCAAATGTCATGAGTTCGGACCGGTTCATAAAACAATATTTCTGGCCGTTATCGGCAGGCATGCAGTACGTGCAACGGAAATTGCAGCGGTCCGTTACCGAAATCCGCAAATCCAAAAGCGGCCGGTTCAGCTTATCGGTCAGCATGTTCTCCATCATCTCCGTTTTAAATTCTGTTTCTCTGTTAAAAATGCATTTGCCAAATGTTTGCAGGCGCCCGGCTGCCATTCTTAATCGCCAAAGTTCCCATGCCCGTCGTAAGGCGCACGCACTGGCCACGGTTTGTCATGCCGCGGGAACCCGGGCATCCTGCCGGGCGGCCCACCGCTTTCTTCGGTCCCCGGTTCTGCTTCCACGGTTCCGGGCATCTTGCCGGGCGCACACCGCTTTCTTTGTCCACGGTTGCCATGTTTGCCTGAAGCATGCCGCTTCTTTGAGAGGAATCCGGGCATTTTACCGGACGGCACGCCTTTTTCTTTGGTCCCCGGCTTTCATGTTCTGGTTCCGCACTTCCGGGCATCTTGCCGGGCGGCGTGTTTCAGCACTTCGTTTTTCGGGCCCGCCTGCAATACTTTCCCGTTTCTGTACAAAATGACATTGTCGCAAAGCAGATCGGCTTCTGCCATATTGTGGGTAACCAGTAAAACGGCCCCGTGAAAATGATCGTGAAGAAACGATAAAAATTCTTCCATCACAAGTTCCTTCGTGTCCGGGTCCAATGCGGAAAAAGGTTCATCCAAAAGCAGGCAGGAGGGCTCCGTGATGAGCGTCCTTGCAAGCGCCACACGCTGCTTTTGCCCGCCGGACAGTTCAGCAGGGTAGCGGTTTTCAAAACCTTCCATTTTGATTTTTTTTAGAAAAGCAGCCGTCTTCTCTTCTATTTCCTTTTTTGGCCGCCCCTTTAAACCAAATGCAAGATTTTGTTTTACCGTTAAATGCGGAAAAAGGGCGTAATGTTGGAACATATAGCCCGTATGGCGGTGCCGCGTCTTGATATCCATATGCTTTTCCTTATCAAATAATATCCGGCCGTTTAGTTCAATCTTTCCTTCATCGGGCTTGTCGATCCCCGCAATGCACTCCAGCGTCAGGCTTTTGCCGCTTCCGGACGGCCCTAAAATGCCGGTGACGCCGGGGCCCGCTTCAAATGCGGCATCCAGCTCAAATTCCGGAAATGTTTTTTTTATGTTTATGCGGAGCATGCCTGCTGCCACCCCTTCCCATCTTTTTTTCCATCCGCTTCATGCCGTATAAGACAGCCAGCGATAAAAACGTCATGATCGCAACGAGGAGCCCTGCCGTCCGTTCATCCCCGTTCATCAGGCAATTGTAAATGGCAATGGACATCGTTTCCGTTTTTCCCGGAATGCTGCCGGCCACCATTAACGTTGCCCCGAAGTCGCCGAGGGCGCGTGCAAATGCAAGCATGACGCCGCTTGTGAGCCCCCGCCATGATAAAGGGATCATGACAGAAAAAAAGATATTCCATTCCGTCCGCCCCAAAAGGCGTGCGGCATGAAGGAGCGATTCATCAATACTGGCAAAAGCCGTGCGCGCCGACTGGATGAAAAATGGAAGGGATACGCACATTGCCGCAATGACCGCTCCTGTTTGCGTAAATACAATCGTCACTCCGAATTGTTGTTCAAGAAACCGGCCGAACACACTTTGCCTTCCGAGGATCACGAGCAGATAATAGCCAAGCACGGTCGGCGGCAGCACAATCGGAAGCGTCAGCAAAGCGTCTGCCACATCCGTCGCTTTTCCCTCCGACCGGCTTAAAAGATAGGCTGCCAACAGTCCGGGGATAAGGGAAAAAACAGTTGAAAGCAATGCCACTTTAAAAGACAGATAGATGGGAAATAAATCGACCTGCCCCACTTGCTACTGCCCCGCAGACACTGCATAGCCGTATTTTTTCATCGTATTTTGCGCTTCCCTGCCGGCTAAATAATGCACAAATTTCTTCGCAATTTCCTGCTTTTTCGAGCTTTTCACAACCGCTGCCGTCTGTTTCAGCGGATTGTACAGGCTGCTTGAAATGCTGGCAATAGCCAGCTTTTCACCTTGCGCAAGAGAAAGAGAAACGATGCCGGCTTCTGTATTTCCCGATTTTACGTATGTGAGGGTATCTGAAATATTTTTGGCGTAAACCAATTTTGATTTCACTTCATCCCAAATCCCCGCTTTTTGAAGCGCTTGTTTTGCCGCCAATCCGTATGGCGCTGTTTCCGGGTTGGCAATGGCAATTTTTTTCACCTCAGGGCGGGTTAAATCTTTAAGGCTGCGGATGGAAAGATGGCTGCCCTGTTTGGCGGCAATCCCGATTTTCCCGTATGCGTAGACGGTTTTTGTGCCAGGAACGAGCATGTTTTTATCCGCCAGCTGGTTGACGTAATCCGCGTTCGCCGCCGCAAACACATCATACGGCGCGCCGTTTTCAATTTGCTGCTCTAGCTCGCCGGATGCGGCAAAAACAAGTTTCACCTTGATGCCGGTCTGTTTTTCAAACTGTTTGCTGATTTGCCGGAAAGATTTTGTCAAATCTGAAGCTGCCGCCACATTGATTTCTGTTTGTTTCGATTGCTTCTTGGCTGAGCCGGATGCACTCCCTTGTGCGGAACAGCCCGCAAGCAGGAAAAGGCAAAGCAACGTCATACCGAACCTTTTCATATTGAACACCAACCTTACACTCTTATAAAAGGATATGTTTTTATGATAACGGAATATTTTTTCTTTCTCAATTTTTTCACTTACCCGGGGATTTTTCCACTGTTCTGTATCAATGAAACCTTTAGACGAAAAAACCGGGCAGCATTAAGGCTGTCCGGTTTCGTACTCAATCTTCCATTGTCGAAAGGTCCCCGGCCGGCAGATCCAGTTCCCAGGCTTTCAGGACGCGGCGCATGATTTTCCCACTCCGGGTTTTCGGCAGTTTTTCGCAAAACTCGATTTCCCGCGGCGCGGCATGGGCAGCCAACCCTTTTTTCACAAATTGGCGGATTTCTTCCTTCATCTCATCTGACGGTTCGTATCCATCCCTTAAAGCGATAAAGGCTTTAATAATTTCGCCGCGGACCGGATCCGGCTTGCCGATGACGCCGGCTTCCGCAACGGCCGGATGTTCGATCAGTTTGCTTTCCACTTCAAACGGCCCGACCCGCTCGCCGGACGTCATGATGACATCGTCCACGCGGCCCTGGAACCAGAAATAGCCGTCCTCGTCCATATAAGCCGAGTCACCGGAAACGTACCAGCCGTTCGGGAAAAAGTAAGATTCATATTTTTGCGGGTTGTTCCAGATGGCACGCATCATGGAAGGCCAGCCTTTTTTAATGGCGAGATTGCCCATCCGGTTCGGCGGAAGCGGATTTCCCTGGTCATCAACAATGGCCGCTTCAATGCCAGGAAGCGGTTTCCCCATCGATCCCGGTTTGATATCCATGCAAGGATAGTTGCAGATCAGCTGTGCGCCGGTTTCCGTCATCCACCATGTATCATGGATGCGGAGCCCGAATACTTCATTGCCCCAGCGGATCACTTCCGGATTCAGCGGTTCACCGACACTTAAAATATGGCGCAATGTCGAGAGGTCATATTGGTTAATGATTTCATTGCCGGCCCCCATCAGCATCCGGAACGAAGTCGGGGCGCTGTACCAAACGGTGACGCCGAACCGTTCAATCGTTCTGTACCACGCTGCCGGGCTGAAGCGGCCGCCGACAACGACGTTTGTTGCGCCGTTTAACCATGGCGCAAACATGCCGTAAGAAGTTCCCGTTACCCATCCCGGGTCTGCCGTGCACCAGTAAATATCATCTTCTTTTAAATCAAGCACCCATTTTCCCGTCTGGTAATGCTGGATCATGGCATTATGGACATGGAGGACGCCTTTTGGCTTTCCGGTTGAACCGGACGTATAGTGGAGGATCAGCCCGTCTTCCCGGTCAACCCATTCGATTTCCAGTTTATCGGAAGCTTCGTTAAAATATTTCAGGTAGTCTTTGTACTTTCCTTCTTCTTTGACATTTTCCCCGACAACAAAGATGGTTTCCAATGCCGGAAGCTGGCCGGCCGGGACACGCCCGACAAGGTCAGGGGTTGTCACAAGCACTTTCGCTTCACTGTCTTCAAGGCGGTCTTTTACAGCCCCTTCCATAAACGCTTCAAACAGCGGGCCGACAATGGCGCCGAGCTTGATGGCGCCAAGCATGGCAAAATACAGTTCCGGAGAGCGCGGCATAAAGATGAAAACACGGTCACCTTTTTGGACGCCCGCTTTTTCTTTTAAAACATTTGCCGCCTTGTTTGTCAGCCTTTTTATTTCATAGTAAGTATATTTCTCGTTGCGTGAATCACTTAAGTACATAAGCGCTACTTTATTTTTGCGGGAGCTTTCCGCATGTTTGTCAATGGCTTCATACGCCAGGTTGACACGCCCTGTTTCATACCATGAAAAATTTTTCTCGGCGTCTTTCCAGCTGAACGTTTTGCGGGTTTCTTCATAGTTTTTCAGATTGAAATCCCCTTGTACGGTTGGTAACGCTTCCAGTTTCATGTAAGGTCCCCCTTTGTTTAGATTCACACATTTATTATATATGAAAACTGTTTTATTCACAATTTAAAACTTCTTTCCGCAAATGCCACCATTGTGAACAATTCTGGAATTTCCCTTTTTCCATATTGTTTTTGTTCTGTAAACATGAGATGATGAAATTGTGAAATGAACGGTCATTCATCATACTGTTTTTTTCTTTGATTTGTTCAAGGGATGGTGGAAAAATGGAACATAAGAAAACATATTATGCTATCGAATTGCCTACAAAAGCAGGGCCGCTTGTGATTGAAGGGCCGGTTCCCGGGAAAAGGCTTGCGGAAATGGAATTCCATGAAGACTTAAAAGCTTTCCGCCCCGCGCCGAAACAGCATGCTGCCCTGATTGAAATTGCCGACCTACCGGAGGGGAGGATCATTCTGGCACGCAGCGGCAATACAATCGTCGGCTATGTCACGTTTCTTTTCCCGGACCCGCTCGAACGCTGGTCAGAGGGCCATATGGACAATCTTCTCGAACTCGGCGCAATCGAAGTCATTCCGGAATACCGGGGATGCGCTGTCGGCAAGCATTTGCTGAAAGTCTCCATGATGGACGACGCGATGGAAGATTATATTATTATCACGACCGAATATTACTGGCACTGGGATATGAAAGGAACCGGCCTGAACGTATGGGAATACCGGAAGATGATGGAAAAAATGATGGCAGCAGGCGGCTTGAAATGGTTCGCCACGGACGATCCCGAAATTTGCTCGCATCCGGCAAACTGCCTAATGGTGCGGATCGGGAAAAGAGTCGATCAGGAATCGATTGAAAAATTTGACCGGATCCGCTTTAAAAACCGGTATATGTACTAAAACTTCGGCAAAAGGGGATGGGTAAAGATGATTGTGGAAGAAATCATGCAAAAAGACGTCAAGACGCTGTCGCCCCGGCATACCGTACAGGACGCGCTAAAATTGATGCAGAAGGAACAGATCCGCCATATCCCGTTGCTCGACCAAAACGGCAAACTGTGCGGGGTCGTCACTGAACGTGACATCAAGGAAGTGGCGCCCAATCCGTTTTTCCCGGGCGAGCAGCTGGAAAAACTTTCGCTGCCGCTTGAAAAAATTATGAAAACGGACCTTTTGACAGGGCATCCGCTCGACTTTATCGAAGACATTGCCGCGCTCATGAATGACAACCGGATCGGCTGCCTGCCGATTCTTGAAAACGGGCAACTGGCCGGGATTGTGACAGGGACCGATCTGCTTCAGACTTTTGTCGATCTGACCGGCGCAGGGCATCCGAGTTCGCAGATTGAAATCCGCACCCGCAACCGGACCGGCATCCTGCGCGATATTACCGAAATCATATACGAACATCATCTGAATATTTTAAGTGTGCTGATTTACCCCGACCGTAAAAATGAGGAAAACCGTGTGCTCGTGTTCCGGGTCAGCACGATGAATCCGGTGTCCCTCATTACGCATTTGAAGGAGGCCGGCTATGAAGTACTCTGGCCGAATATGCCGGGGATGCCGCGATGAAAGATGCTGTTTTCGTCTATTCCGCCGATTTGCTGGCTTACCGTTTCCGCGATGACCACCCGTTTAATCAGATGCGGCTCCAATTGGTAAAAGAGCTGCTCGAAACGATCGGGGCTTTAAGCGGGGAGGATATCGTCAAACCGCGGAAAGCTGCTGATGAAGAACTGTTGCTTATCCATGACCCGTCTTATGTGGAAGCCGTAAAACTGGCCGGCCATGGAAAACTTGATCCGGTCAAAGCTGAAAATTACGGGCTCGGGACAGAAGACACCCCTGTTTTTCCGAATATGCACGAAGCAAGCGCTTTAATCGCTGGCGGCACATTGCAGGCAGCCGAAGAAGTGATGTCGGGGAGGGCGCGGCATGCCTTGCACCTTGGTGGTGGGCTGCATCACGGATTCCGCGGCAAAGCTTCCGGATTTTGCATCTATAACGATACGGCGATTGCAATCAAATATTTGCGCAAACAATACGGCGCGCGCGTTCTTTATGTGGACACGGATGCCCACCACGGCGACGGCGTGCAGTGGGCTTTTTACGATGATGAAAATGTTTGTACGTTTTCCATCCATGAAACAGGCCGTTACCTTTTCCCCGGCACCGGTAATGTCAACGAATGGGGAACGGGAAAAGGATATGGCTATTCTTTCAATATTCCTTTGGATGCGTTTACAGAAGACGAATCATGGCTGGAATGTTATTCAAAAGCATTGGAAGAAATCGCCGCATATTTCAAGCCGGATGTACTGGTCACGCAAAACGGGGCGGACGCCCATTATTATGACCCGCTCACCCATTTGTCCGCGACGATGAACATTTACCGCGAAATTCCGAAACTGGCCCACAAAATTGCGCACGAATATTGCGAAGGCCGGTGGATTGCAACCGGCGGGGGCGGCTATGACATTTGGCGGGTCGTGCCGCGGGCCTGGTCACTCATTTGGCTGGAAATGGCGGAAAAGGCAGGCGGAGGCGGAGAGATCCCTGCTGCATGGCTCGAAAAATGGCAAAAAATCTCCCCCTACCCCCTGCCTGAAAGATGGGACGACCCGGAAGGTTTATACCGCCCGATCCCGCGCAAACCGGAAATTGAAGAAAAAAACCGGCTTGTGCTGAACCGGTTGCTGCAATTCATTAAACAAACAAAATAAAAAGCCGGCCCTGCCAGACCATTCTGGCAGCACCGGCCTTAATTTTATTCGTTTCAATGGTGCGCAGCGTTTTACGCCCATGCTGCTTTTTTATTTTGTCGAATTCCGGTACTCCACGCGGTGCGGCAGGATGACCTGGTTTTCCGTTACGGTTTCTTTGTTCATGTATTTCGTCAAAAGCCGCATGGAAACAGCACCGATATCATACAACGGCTGGACAACGGAAGTCAGCTGCGGGCGCACCATTTCAGCGAGACGCGTATTATCGGAAGAAACGACTTCCAGCTGTTCCGGAATGTTGACGCCGGCATCAAGGGCGCCGTGGATTACGCCGAGTGCCATTTCATCGTTTCCGACAAACACGGCCGTAGGGGTCTTGTCCAATTCCTGAAGCCGTTGCCATGCTTCTATGCCGGATTCATATGTATAGTCCCCTTCCAGCACATAATCCTCATTGAATTCGATGCCTGCGTTACGGAGCGCTTCTTTGTATCCTTCCAGGCGCAATTCGCGGTTGACCGCATCATGCAGCGGCCCGATTACCAATGCAATCTCCTTATGGCCTTTTTTGGCAAATTCGCTGATCACTTCAATGGTCGCTTTTTTATAATCGATATTAACGGACGGAATTTTCCCCGTAGGTTCAATCGACCCGGCGAGTACGATCGGGACTGAAGATTTTTCAAATTCCTCAATATGCTCTTCCGTAATATTCCCGCTCATAAACACAATGCCGTCCACCTGTTTGCCGAGCATCGTGTTCAAAAGGCGCAGTTCCTTTTCCTTATTTTGGTCGGAATTGCTTAAAATAATATTGTATTTGTACATCGTCGCGATATCTTCAATCCCGCGGGCAAGTTCCGCATACAGCATATTCGACACATCCGGGATAATGACGCCCACGGTTGTCGTCTTTTTGCTGGCGAGGCCGCGCGCAACCGCATTCGGGCGGTAGCCGAGCCGGTCGATCACTTCGAGCACTTTCTTCCTTGTTGTCGGTTTCACATTCGGGTTTCCGTTAACGACCCGCGAGACCGTTGCCATGGAAACGTTGGCTTCACGGGCAACATCATAAATCGTAATATTCATCTTTCAATCACTCTCCAATATACAAGTCCTGTTCATAGTTTTCACCAATCAGCCTGTCTTAAACAAAGAAATGTAAGGCTTTTTCCTCTGGTGTATCGTACAAAAAAATGCCCAAACACGATCGCGTTCGACACTTTTATCGGTTCATTAGACTTCTCATTATACCATATATGATAAGCCAGGCAAAAACTTCCTGCAAGGTTTGCAGTTCTGAAGAGTAAATTCATCAATTTTTAGATGTTTTATGATAAAATGACTTATCCACATTTAGAAAATTTTTCCATCTATTTTTTC
>NZ_ALAS01000106.1 GCF_000290615.1 Heyndrickxia coagulans DSM 1 = ATCC 7050 | reverse complement strand
CTAAATGAGTCTTTCCTGTCCCGGGTGAACCAACTAAAACTACATTTTCTCGATTCTCAATAAATTGTAGGCTACACAAATCCTCTTTGGTTAAGTGAGGAGGGAACCGAAGTTGTTCGGTCCACTCGTAATCATGTAAACTCTTTTTATCTAAGAACTTCGCCTTTTTTATCAAGCGGATCGCTCTCGCTTTTTCTCTTAATCTTATTTCCTCCTGAAGTAGCCCATACAAGTATTGTTCTGGAGTTTCAAACGGTATTTGCTCGTATACATCCGCAACATAAGCTAACCTCAATGACTTACATAATTCTTTAATGTCCTGTTTCAATTGACAGCCTCCT
>NZ_ALAS01000105.1 GCF_000290615.1 Heyndrickxia coagulans DSM 1 = ATCC 7050 | reverse complement strand
CACCTTTTTTTCCATAATATAACGATTTTGTGCTTGCATGTTTTCCGGATAAATTTTCGGGTCTATATTCTGCTTTTCAAAATATTTCACCTTGGGAACTATGTTTGCTGCCAAGTAAAAGCCGCCGTCCAAAGCTCCATAATTAAGCAGGGTTGGATTAGGCGTTTGATTGATCACTTTCGCAAAGGTCTGCTGGGCCGGAGGGAAACGAACAAAGAACTTGGATTCTTTAATATTTGAATTATATCCAAAACACAGGACCAGAGACAAAAAAGCAGTCGCAAATACTACATCCCAATTGACATGATTCAAAATATTAAAGTCTGACTTTTCATAGGCGGATTGTAGATAATAACCGATTGATATCAGCCCAAACATGATTACCGGAACGATGATTAAATAATAACTAAAACTTGAAACACTAAAATTCATTCTCATTACTTGTCTTACAAGGGTTTAGAGCAAAAATAAAAGCATGAACACTGGAAACTCGGTATAATTGAAGTGCTAACTAACAATTAATCGAGGAGTGTTCATGTTATGAAAATTATAACACAAAACGACCATCAGTCTCTTGAAGTTTTATCTTCAATCGAAGCATTTTTTTGCGTTTTCGCTTATCTCAAATTGCGAAGGTTTCAAACGCTGTAAAGACAAAAGGTGTTCCATTTCGAACGCTGTTCTGTTATTTGATCGGTACACTTTTCTCAAACAGATCTGCATACCGTGATTATTTGAAGCATCAAGATCAGCTCGGATTCTCAGATAAGACTTTCCGTAATCTACTGAATAACGGCAAAATCAATTGGCAAAAGTTCTTGGTTTTGCTCTGCCGCCGTATCATTGTGTTCATCGAACCCTTGACCGAACCAACACGCCGGAATGTATTCATTTTGAATGATTCCATGTATGAGCGAGCCAGCGCAAAGCACGTTGAACTTGCGGCGTTTCAGTTTGACCATGCGAAACACAAACATACCCGTGGCTTTCGGTTTCTTCAACTCGGTTGGAGTGACGGCAACACATTCCTCCCTGTTAACTTTTCCTTGCTTTCTGGCAAGAATCAAGTGTGCAGCCCAAAATCCATTGACGGCCGTACATTTTCAGGAAAGCGTAAGATTCAGGCACAGCGCAAAGCAACCAATGTAGTGTTGGAATTGTTATCATCAGCCTTGTCTCAAGGAGTGAATGCTTCCTACGTCTTGTTTGATTCCTGGTTTTCTAGCCCTAAGATGTTTCATCAGTTGCGTGAAATGGGACTTCATGGAGTAGCCATGGTGAAACGTTCTAAGAAAGTTTATTACCAGTTCAACGGTGGACTGATGAATGTGAAAACGATCTTTAACACCCAGAAGAAACGTCGCGGACGTTCACGCTATCTGTTATCCGTTCTTGTTGAAGCAGTTGACGGGGAAACGTCGGTGCCAGTCAAACTTGTTTATATCCGCAACCGCAATAAACGAAATGATTACCTTGTCTTGGCGACAACGGACACCCGGCTCTCTGAAGATGAAGTTATTCAGCTTTACGGAAAGCGCTGATCGATTGAAGTATACTTCAAGATGTGTAAACAGTACCTCCGCCTAGCAAAATATCAAGGATTGTCTTATGACGGTATCTTTGCACATACCGCTCTTGTCGCAATTGGTTACTCAATCCTTGCAGTCCAACACCGTGAACAGGTAGATGATCGGACCCTGGGTAAGTTGTTTTATCTCATGGTTGATGAACTTACTGACATCACCTTCGCAGAAGCGATTCAACAATTGATTGATTTATTTAAGAGCCTCTGCCAAAATAAAAATATACCCTTGAGCGAGGCTCTGGAAAATTAATTATCCCGATTTTTTTTTTGCCTTTTCATCCAGATTTT
>NZ_ALAS01000104.1 GCF_000290615.1 Heyndrickxia coagulans DSM 1 = ATCC 7050 | reverse complement strand
TGAAAAAAAGGGGCATGCATTGGAGTGAACTTGGCGCAGAAGCCATGGTGAAAATCAAACAAGGCATACTCAATGGGACATTGAGAGAAGCCTATCTGAAACACCGTTCAAGAAGCGAGAGAAAGCAACGGAACTTGAAACAATCCATCAGGATGTCTCAACTACTCAAGCAGCCTGTACGCCCGTCAGTGGGCGTAAAGCA
>NZ_ALAS01000103.1 GCF_000290615.1 Heyndrickxia coagulans DSM 1 = ATCC 7050 | reverse complement strand
GTATTCGCCCACAAGCGTACATTTAAATGATAGAGCGTCTTCCCATTTTTTTCCACTCATCTGCCCTTCGAGTAAAATTTTACACATACGCAAGAAGTCCCATGCTTTCGGGGATATGGGCAGCCGGCAATAAAGGCGCTATTTTTTCGGAAAATATGCGCATATAAATGGCGTTGCGATGCCGCAACGCCATTTGCTTAATTTTCATCTTCAAAATCGAATTTCCGGTCGGTCCGGCAGTTTTCACAGACATAAAGCACTCTTCTTGATTCCGCTTCGTTTTCTTCCGGTGTTTGGGAACCGCAGATTTCGCATACTTTCAAGTGCCTTCCTCCTTTTATGGTTCCATCATTTCGGCACGGTATCCCTGCTCCGTCACGGCTTGCACCATGTCGTGGCAGGATGCCGATTGGTCATTATAGGTAAACGTCGCTTCTTTTCTTGCCAAGCTTATTTCAATTTCGCGGACGCCCCAGACTTCATTCAGGGCGCGTCGGACTTTGGCGGCATCTTCTTCATTTACCATATCACTTACTTTCAACATCCCTTTAGCCAATGTCGGTTCCTCCTTTAGGAAGCGAATGGTTTTGCTCCATGGCTTCCCCCATCCCCGCCAAAACGCCAGCCATCATAGCAAGCGACCGTTTCACTTCCGGGGAGCGCATGCTTTTTCCCAACTTCCACAGGCTCTCCTGCCCCCCCGGATTGAGCTGCTTTTTCAAATCCGCTCGTGATGCCTGCCAGGATCGTTTGCAGTTGTTCCGGATCGATGGAACCTAAAAATTTAAATACGTTCATCCCGTTTTTGATGGCATGGTACATGGCGGGCTGGTTCAGTTGCCCTAAAGCAATTTCGGCAACATCAACGCGGTTTTGGAGCAGGCCTTCCATCGCGTTGAGCACGCCCATGCCATCCAGCTGTTTGATGATCTCCAACAATTTAATCAGTGATTCCCCGTTTTCAGCGGCTGCCTTTACAACCGCCGACATAGACGCTGCCTGCCATTCTTCTGGGGTCGGATCCACTTGTTTAATTTGCCTGATCGCCTTCGCCATACGCTTTCCCTCCCGGCTTTATTAATTTCACGGCCGGGACAGAGCCTTCCCGCCCGCGGTATTCTTTCCGATTACCGGCCCGTCCCGTTTGCCTGGTCACCTTCGCCATCTGCTTTTCCTCCCGGTGAAAATAGTGCCGTGATCGGGATAAAGTCATCCCGCTTCCATTTTTCTTCCACTCTTACACTGATTTGCGGAATCCGGTTGCCGTAACGGTGGTTCACCTTTGGCAGCGGCGTTTTTCCTTTTTCTTCCAAAATCTCCATTTTTACGCCTATTTCTTTGTAGTTCGGGGTATGGGTCACCCGGTCATGATAGCTGCTCGTCAGCCGGTTCACCATTTCATTCTCTTTCCGGGCGTTCATCGTTAAGTACAATTCTTTTCCTTGAACCCGCCCGGTCACAACAGCCCGCACTTTCACCTTTCCGTAAGGCGATGTCAGCCGTACAAGCGCCCCGTCTTTTATCCCCCGTTCTTCCGCCGCATCCGGTGAAATTTCAAGCCACGGCTCCGGCACTTTGTGATGAATGCCCGGGGAACGGTCCGTCAAATTTCCTTCATGGAACTGTTCTAGCAGGCGGCCATTGTTAAGATGGTAATCGAATCCCTCTCCGGCTGAAAAAGGCGGTTCCCAGTCAACCGGCACAAGCCGGGCTTTGCCGTCCGGAAAGGCAAAACGGTCTTGATACAGAAGCGGCGTGCTCGTACCGTCTTTTTTAACCGGCCAAATTTGGCTGTTAAAGCCTTCCAGTCTCTCGTAGCTGATGCCGGCAAAGTACTTTGCCAGGCTTGCCGCTTCCGCCATGATTTCGCCGGGATGCTGGTAATGCCACTGGGCACCCATTTTGTTCGCGAGCTCCTGGAAGATGACCCAATCCGGCTTCGATTCGCCCATCGGTTCAAATACCTGGTAAAAGCGCTGGATGCGCCGTTCCGTATTGGTAAACGTTCCTTCTTTCTCAAGGCTCGGCGCAGCCGGCAGGATCACATCGGCAAATTGGGCCGTTTTGCTGAAAAACATATCTTGCACAACAAAAAAGTCGAGCTTTTCCAGATGTTCTTCCACAAAATTAATATTGGAATCAACGATCGCCATTTCTTCACCGAACAGATAGAGCCCCCGGAGCTTTCCGCTTTCTACCCCGCCGATCATTTGATGATTGTCAAGCCCCGGGTTTTCCGGAAGTTTAACCCCCCAAGCTTTTTCGTATCGTTCCCTTACTTCTTTATCTTCTACCGGTTCGTAGCCCGGGAACCAGGCGGGCATCGTTCCAAAATCACAGGCGCCTTGCACATTATTGTGCCCTCTGAGCGGATATGCCCCCGTCCCAGGGCGGCCGTAATTGCCGGTAACCAGCAACAAGTTGGAAATGGCCGTGCTTGTATCAGTCCCGCATATGTGCTGGGTGATGCCCATCGCCCAAAGAATGCAAACGGATTTGGCTTCATGGATCATCGTTGCCATTTTGATTAAGTTCTCTTTGGAAATGCCGGTTTTTTCTTCGGCAAATGCCAGCGTGTATTTTTCCAGTGAAGCTCTGAACCGGTCTAACCCTTTGACCCTGGCTTCAAGAAATGCTTTGTCTTCCCAGCCCTGATCGAGAATGTATTTTGTCACAGCGTTAATCCAAATCAAATCCGTGCTTGGCTTCGAATGGATAAATAAATTGGCGCGGCTGGCCAGTTCGTTTTCCCTTAAATCGACGACCATAAGTTTTTGCCCGTGCAATTTGTGCGCCCGTTTTATGCGTGTCGCAAGGACAGGATGGGATTCGGCCGGATTCGCGCCCACCGTAACCACCAAATCCGCCTGCTGGATATCCCGGATGGTGCCGGAGTCCCCGCCGATGCCTACGGTCCGCAAGAGCCCTGACGTTGCCGGCGACTGGCAGTAACGCGAGCAATTATCCAAATTATTGGTACCGATGATCGCGCGGGCGAATTTTTGAAAGAGATAGTTTTCTTCGTTCGAACATTTGGATGAAGCGATAAAGCCAAGCGCGTCCGGCCCGTGCTGTTCTTTTATTTCCTGCAATTTGCTTGCGATCAGATTCAGGGCTTCATCCCAGCTTGCTTCAACAAATTCTTCCCCTTTGCGGATAAGCGGCTTTGTCAAACGCTCTTCGCTGTTGACGAAGTCCCACCCGAACTTTCCTTTGATACATGTCGAGATGCCGTTTACCGGCGCATGTTCCTGCGGCTCAACTTTTAAAATATGGCGCCCTTTTGTCCAAATTTCAAAACTGCAGCCGACCCCGCAATAGGTACAAACTGTTTTCGTTCTTTTGATTCTCGATTTCCGCATCGCCGACTCCATTTCGGATATGGCGAAAATTTCTTTATACCCCGGTTCGACTTCTTTTGTGAGATCAATCATCGGCTCCAGCACTTTTGGCGGGATGCCGGTTAAATACCCTGCTTCCCCGAGCATGGACTTTTCCATAAGCGCATTGCACGGGCAGACCGTGACGCAATGGCCGCAAGATACACATGAGGACTCATCAATGGGAACATCCTGATCCCAGATCACTCTTGGCACTTCCCGGTCCCAGTCAATCGTCAATGTTTCATTGACTTGCAGATCCTGGCAGGCCTCCACACACCTTCCGCAAAGAATGCACTGGTCCGGTTCATAGCGGTAAAAAGGATGGGATTGGTCCGGCGGGTAGGGTTTGGCTTCAAACTGGTATTTCTGATGCTCGATTTCAAGATGCTCGGCCGTGTTATGGACAACGCAATTGCCATTATTGTTGTCACACACAGTGCAATAAAGCTCGTGGTTTTTCAGAATCCGTGACATTGCTTCATATTGGGCATCTTTTACAGGTTTGGAAACGGACTCCACGTCCATTCCCGGCTTTGCCTTGGTTGCACATGCCCGTACCAAATTCCCGTCCACGTTCACAAAACAGGTATCACAAGTTTGAATTGATCCGAGATTCGGGTGGTAACAGATGGCGGGGATGTATATATCGTGGGCATTGGCCACTTCCAAAATCGTTTGCCCTTTACGAGCCGCCAGTTCTTGCCCGTTTATTCGAATCGAAAAGGTTGTTTCTTCCATCATCGGCCCCCATTTCATGCCTTTTTTATTAGGATTGCCAATTGGCTTTCTTCTATAACTGCTTTGGGATTGTTTCTTTGCCGTTTTGTGCATAATAAAAGCAGATTTTTAAAAAAGGGGATTAAACCATGGAACAAGCGAAATTGTATGAACGAATCAAAAACATGATCATATCATCCACAAAAGAACCGAAATATACTGCACTGTCTGCTGTCAAGCTGGCCGATTTATTTGACACGGACCCTCGTGAAATAGAGAAGGCCATCAGGGAATTGGTTGAGCAAGGAAAACTGAAGAAATCCAAACTGGAGGGGCCGCCGCGCGCGGACATCTATTCTTTGCCTTGACTTGTCCCGCTCCCTGCATCCGGCAAAGCGGGTTCGAAAAAATGAAAAAACATGGATGGAGGCTTGCAAAAACCGGCTGTGGATGCTACCTGTAAGAGAGGATTAAACAGCTAAGGGTGGGGAATTTATGAACGGGTTTATGAAAAAACAATATTTGCCTATAGCAATCGTTGCCATCGCTTTGGGCATCGTGATGGCCCCGTTTGTTTTAAACTTGATTTCCTATCTTGCCTTGCGATAAATTTCATGGACAGCTCCTGTTAAAAAGCGGGAATTTTTCAGATTCCCGCTGCATTGTGTTGCGCCTTAGGAATGCTCCAGTTGCTGTTTTATTTTTTCCACTTCTGTCCGGCTCAGGTCGGTCATTTTAACAATCAATTGTAGTTCCAGGCCATTCTTGAGCATCCTGGCAACAATCGTTTTTCTCTCTTCTTTCCTTCCTCTTTTCCCTTCCTATACCCGCGGTCAAAGTAGGAATTTGGCAGCTTCAGTACTTGTTCTGCTTCGTCCGTGTCCAGCATTTTAATGTTTTCATTACTTCCGCCTCCTCTTCTTCGTTCAGTTTTAAATAAAAATCAAAGAAACCATACAACAGCCTCATTTTTGCCGGGTCAAGTTCCAACCGGGCCAGCATCCAATTATTTTCTTATTTTTCAGTTTTATTTTATAGGACAAATGTCCGTTCTTCAAGTGCTTTTCACTCTCCCAGGTTGCGGAATGAAGCAGCATACGGGGGAAAGCATGCAGTCCCCCGCAACCTTTTTGAAAGGCAATCAACAATTAAAGCCGAAACGCCTCCCCCTGATTGAAAGACATTCCGGCTTTATAAATGAGTATGTTTACTGGCCAAGAATTCCTTTCAGCTGCTCTTTCAACTTATCTGCTGCACCTTTCCAGAATCCCTGGTTATCCTCGATTTTTTTCTGCAATTTATCAGCTTGTTCTTTTATCGTTTCATCGATGTTTTGCAGTTTTTCTTTTAACGGGTTGCCGTTTTCCTTCTGGTCATTGATAGATTCCACCCCGAGGTCACCCGGCTTTGTATATTTTAGCGTGGCATTCATCACGCTGTTGAAAACCGGCACAATGCCCTGTTCGCTCAGGCCGTATAAATAATGGTTCCGGTCTGTATGGTCATATCCCATCCAGACCACCCCGACAAGATTAGGCGTATAGCCCGCAAACCATTGGTCCATTGTACCGTCAACCCCGCTGAACGGCAATTGGGTGGAGCCTGTTTTTCCGGCAATTTTATAACCGGGGACCGCTACCCCTTTGCCGGTTCCGGATTCCACAACATTCAGCAGCATGGATGTCATTTCCTGGGAAACTTTTTTCGATATGACCCTTTCCTGCTTGTCTTTATATGCTACCAAAACTTTTCCGGTCGGGCTCACGATTTTTGTAATGATATGCACTTCCGACCGTTTCCCATTGTTTGGAAACGTGGTGTAGGCTTCGGCAATGTCTTCGGGGGAAACGCCGTTTTGAATATTCCCGAGCGCAATGCCGAGCTGCTTGTCCTTCTTGGTGACCGGGATGCCGAATTTTTTCGCCGATTCGTACCCTTTTTCCACCCCGATTTTATTCAACAGCCAGACGGCAGGAAGATTGAGCGATTTTTCGACAGCCATGTACATCGGCACTTTACCGAGATATTGGTTGTTATAGTTTTTCGGCGCATAACCGCCTTTAAACGTCATTACTCTATCTTGCAGCATCGATTCGGGGTTGTACCCTTCTTCAAGCGCCGGCGTATAGACGGTAATCGGCTTCATGATCGATCCAGGCTGCCGTTTCAGCTGCGTTGCCCTGTTGAAGCCGCGGAATACTTTTTCTCCCCTTCCCCCGACAAGACCGCGGACGCCGCCGGTTGACGGATCTACAAGGATTGCCCCGCTTTGGATGATCTGGCCGGATGTGCCGGACGGAAAGAGTGATGATTGCCGGTAAACATTTTCCAATGCCGTTTGAATATTTTGATCCATTGCCGTATAAATTTTATACCCTCTTGTTAAGATCTCTTCCTGTGTCAGGCCATATTGATCGATTGCCTCGTCCAGCACCGCATCGACGTAATATGGGTATTTGCCCGTCAGCGCATCTGTTTTTTTATCTTTTAGCGCAAGCTTTTCGCTTTTTGCCTGTTCATACTGGGATTTCGTGATCATCCCGTACTCTTTCATTGCGAAAAGCACGACATTGCGGCGGTGAATGGCACGGTTATAATGGCGGTACGGGTCGAGTGCATTCGGTGAATTAACAAGGCCCGCCAAAGTTGCCGATTCGGATAAGTCCAGATCTTCCACGTCTTTTCCAAAATATTTATTGGCCGCTTTTTCAACACCCCAAGCGCCTTCCCCGAAATAGACCTGGTTTAAATACATTTCCAAAATTTCTTTTTTTGTGTAATGCTTCTCAATTTCAATCGCCAAAAAAAGCTCCTGAATTTTCCTTTTTAATGTCCGTTCCGGGGAAAGTAGCGCATTTTTCGTTAATTGCTGGGTAATGGTGCTTCCCCCGGCAGCCGCCCCGCCGATCCGGATATCTTTTAAAAGAGCGCTCAAGGTACCGATGATATCAAACCCATGGTGTTTGTAGAAACGGTGGTCTTCGATTGCTACCACCGCATTTTGCAGGTCTTCCGGCATTTTTTTAATCGATACGCCTTCCGAGCGGTTTGCAGAAATTCTGCTTGCTGTGTCCCCGTCTTTGTCATAAATAACGGTCGTCTGTTCCAGCCCTTTTTTTAACTGCCCGACATTCGCGCTTTTTGCGTAATAAGCAAAAAAAGCTAAAAAGCCAAGCAATGAAAGAGAGGCTGCCAGAATGATAATTTGAGTCATATGGGCCCTTTTCCAAACTTTTTTGAAACCGTTCCAAAATCCCCAGAAATAAGGTCTGAATTTATCTATATAAGGTTTGAATTTGTTCATATCTGTCGATGTCCTCATCTTTCCCCAATCTGTGAAACTGCTATCTCAAACACCCGGCTGATTGGCCCTTAAGCAAAAGGATATTATGAATGGCCGGAAAAATCAATGACCCCTGTAGAAAATGCAGTTCTTTAAAACCAAAAAAATATGCTGAAACCGTTTTTTTCTTCTCGTTCCGGGTAAAGAAAAGAGGGTGTTCAAAGCCATACATGAGAGGATGATGGTACATGTATCAGCATATTGCTATTGCATACGATGACTCGGAGGGGAGCCGGAAAGCGCTGGACAGGGCCTGTTCATTTGCCCTTGCCTTAAGAGATATAAAATTATCCGTTGTCCACGTGAACCAGGAAAGTGAAGTGGCAGCACCGGTACCGGATGAAAACATCGGCGTGCCGCCAACCATTTCCGTTCCGGGGCTGGACGGGCGGGTTTACCCGGTTGACCCGCCGCCTGTTGATGAACCTTCCACACAGCAATTCATCCTGAACGATGCGGAGGAAGTCATGAATCATGCCCGCGAATTATTGGATGCAAAAGGGGTCAAAGCCGATACCCATATTTTAGAAGGCAAGGTGGCCGACAGCATCATTGATTTCGCCCGTAACGAGAATGTAGACTGCATCATTACCGGAAGCAGCGGAAAAAATGCTGTAAAAAGTTTGTTCATTGGAAGTGTAAGCAAAAGCCTTGTAAAAAATGCGGATGTGGATGTGCTTGTCGTAAAATAAGCCACCGGCACCGCTCATGGGAAAAACTGTAGGAAAAGCAATTCAAATAGACAAAAAACTTGTTTGCCGGCGAACAATCCCGGACTGGCAAACATGGCCGCATTCTGGCGGAAAACCGGGGCGGACGTGCAGGAAAGCAGTGCCAGGGCCGCCCGGATCAGAATGCTTTTTTTTCTATTCCTTGATAAACGTCCAAACTTCTGCCTTCCATCTTGCATACATTAACATTGCACGACGGAAAGACGGAGGTGAAAAATATGGGCTTTTGGGGCTGCGGATACGGCGGATACGGCGGCTATGGCGGTGGCTATGGCGGCGGATACGGCAACAGCTTTGCGCTGATTGTTGTGCTGTTTATTCTGTTGATTATTGTCGGTGCCGCTTACCTGTTCTAAGAACCGGGGCCCGGCCTTATTGGGCACGGGCCCGGCTTCTTTTTTCCAAACGCTTACAAGAAAACCATTCGTACGGCTTCTACATACCATTGCCCGCCCGCTGTTCCACCGGCTTGCCGCAGCTGCATGCCTTTTCAAGCAATCAAACTTTTCCAACCTGATTTGCGCCGGAAGAAACGGTTGCTGCCGGACTGCCCTTCCCATCGTAAAGATGGCATGCGACATAATGGCGGTCTTCAATCTCCAGCCATTCCGGTTTTACACGAGCACATATGTCCATTGCTTTCGGGCATCTTGTCCGGAATACGCACCCGCTCGGCGGCGTGACCGGGCTTGGGATTTCCCCTTTTAAAATAATTCTTTCCCGTTTATCTTCAATTTTCGGATCCGGAATCGGAATGGCCGACAGCAACGCTTCCGTGTAAGGATGCAGCGGTTTGCGGTACAGGCTCTTGCTCCCCGTCAATTCAACAAGATGGCCGAGATACATGACGCCGATCCGGTTGCTGATATGCTTTACCATCGATAAATCATGGGCAATAAACAAATAGGTGAGATTTTTTTCCCTTTGCAGTTTTTTCAATACATTGACAACCTGGGCCTGGACAGAAACATCCAGTGCGGAAATCGGCTCATCGCAAATCACAAACTCCGGGTCAAGCGCGAGCGCCCTTGCAATCCCGATCCGCTGCCGCTGCCCCCCGCTGAATTCATGCGGGTACCGGCCTGCATGCTCTCTGTTTAGCCCGACTTCTTCGAGCAATTCATATATTCTTTCAAGCTCTTCCCGTTTATTTTTAAAAATGCCATGGACTTCAAGCGGTTCAGCAAGGATCTCGCGGACAGTGGAACGGGGATTCAGGGAAGCATACGGATCCTGAAAAATCATTTGGACATTTCTTTTCATCAGAAAACGCTCCCGCTCATTCAGTACATGGATATCTTTTCCGCCATAAAGGATTTGCCCTTCGGTTGGGGTGTAGATCCCCATCATCAGCCGCCCTGCCGTCGACTTTCCGCATCCCGATTCCCCGACAAGCCCGAACGTTTCCCCTTTATAAATATCAAAAGTAAGATCGTCCACTGCTTTTAAAAATTGTTTCTTTCCAATCTCAAAGTATTTTTTGACATGCTTGACTTCCAACAGTTTTTCCATCATGGCGCACTCCCTTCACCCGGCTGCCGCAACCCGTATTGCTTTTGCAGCCGGTTTGCCGCATACTCCCGGCCACCAACGCCGCGCTGCATTCCTTTCGCAACCCGTTGCGTTGCGGATTCCCATCTTATGCGCGACTTTACATCCAGTAACGCCGCGCACCGCATAGTTCTTTTTCGTAAATCGTTCCTTCCATATCCAGCAGTTCAACAGGCCGGCCTGTTTTCGGCGAGTGGAGCAGCTTCCCCTCCCCCGCATAAATTCCGACATGGTGGATGACGCCTTTTCCTTCCTCATGGGCAAAAAATAAAAGATCGCCAGGTACGATGCTTCCGAGCGGGACGGTCGTTCCTCCTTTTGCCTGTTCATGGGCATCACGGGCAATGGCCCTGCCTGTTGCAGCAAGCACCATTGTATAGGAAAATCCAGAGCAGTCATATCCATATCCGCTCATGCCGCCCCATAAATACGGGAGGCCGAGAAACATTTTTCCGGCGTCAAGCATATGCCTGCCCTGGCTGCCGGGACTGCTCCCCTTCAACTGCACATCCTGTTTTTTAAGCGATGCCGTTTTCCCCCGTACCGTTTTTACAACGAACCGGTCCTTTGTTTCACCCACTACAGAAAAGCGTGTTTGAAAGCTCACTTCAAATAAAGGGAGTTGATTTTCATCATAGAGCATTGCAAATGGCTTTTTAATGGCACAAACAGCAGTATCTTGCGGCCATTCTTCTCCCTGCCTCAGCTGGCAGCGGGGGACCCAGCCGGGATAGCCGTCCGGATGTTTGCTGGAAGGCTGTTCCGGAACGGAAATATACGCCCACTTCCCCTCTGTTTTATGGACAATGACTTTTCGGCCGTAGAGCACCTGTGTCTGGATTTTATTTTTTCGCCAAAGTTCGTGCCGCTGTTCCAATGAAAGGCCGGTGAGCCATTGCTTCATATTCGCCGGGTTCCGGAGGGCTTCTTCGTCTCCGGCACCCGGCGATTGTGCGGAAGTCCAAACGGTGGCGACAGGGGTATCCACCAAATAAACCTGCTTTCCCATGTTCCGCCCCCTTTCCCTCAGATTTCTATTTTTGGCAGTATCAGGCGGGGAGTTTCCCCGCTGATAGTGCCTATTCTTTTCCATTCGTCCGGGCAGCCGGGCCGCGGACAATGCCCGCCAAATGCTTTCCCGGGCAAACAGCCCCCTGCCAAAAACAGAGCATTATTTTACATTGGCCCATTTCAGCTCAAGATAGCCGACAGGATGGCGGACGATGCCTGTTACATGATCTTTTTGCAAAAATACCTGGTTGTAAAAATAGAGCGGGAAGATCGGCATGTCGTCAATGAGAATTTTTTCTGCCTCGTGCATCAACTCATAACGTTTCGTTTCATTGGTTTCATTTTTTGCTTGCTGGATCAATTGGTCATATTGCTTATTGCTCCATCCTGTTCTGTTCATCGCTTGCCCGGTTGTGAAGCTTTCGAGGAAGTTAATCGGATCCCCGTAATCAGCCAGGAATGAACTGCGGGACAATTGGAATTTCAATTTTTTCTGCTCAGCCTGGAAGACATTCCATTCCATATTGGCAAGCTTCACATGGATGCCCAGGTTTTCTTTTAGCATCTGTTGGATTGTTTCCGCAATTTTTTTATGGACCGGGTCCGTGCTGTAAGTGAGGGTGACCTCAGGCAGTTTTGTATACCCCTCTTCCTGCATTCCTTTTTTCAGGAGGGTTTTCGCTTCTTTTGCATTTGAAGTATACAAATTGCCGCCTTTTTTCCGGAAGTCGCTGCCGTCCGGTTCGGTAAACCCGTAAGAAACAAACCCGTAAGCCGGTTTTTCATCATTTTTCGTGACATATTTGACAATTTGCTTCTGGTCAATGGCCATTGCGAATGCTTTCCGGATATTTTTATTCTGGAACGGTTCTTTATTGACATTAAACCGGTAAAAATAGGTGCCGGCCTGATCCTCTACTTTCACTTTTCCTTCCTTAAACAGCCGGGCTGCCATATCTGCCGGGACATCTGAAACATCCAGTTCCCCGTTTTGGTACATTTGATATTCAGTGTTCGGATCGTCAACCTCTGCCCATTTCACTTTATCAAGTTTTACATTTTTGGCATCCCAATAGTTTTCATTTTTTTCCATGATGAAATGGTCATCGTGTTTCCATTCTGTGAGTTTAAATGGCCCGTCTGAAACATACGTTTTCGCTTCTGCAAACCATTTCGGATTTTTTTCGGCCACTTTCTCGTTAATCGGGAAGAAAGCAGGATTTGCGATGACGTTCAGAAAATAGGACTGCGGCCCGGTTAACGTGACTTCCAGTGTTTTGTCATCGGCCGCTTTCACTTTGACGCCGTCTTTTGATCCTTTTCCGGTGTTATACGCCTCCCCGCCTGCAATAAAGTATCCTAAAAATGCGGCAGGCGAAGCAGTTTTCGGGTCGAGCATTCTTTTCCACGCATATTCAAAATCACCCGCTGTCACCGGATCCCCGTTTGACCATTTTGCATTGTCCCGGAGGTGGAATGTATACGTCTTGCCTCCATTTGTGACATCCCAGCTTTTTGCAATCGCAGGGTGCGGCTTATTGTCTTTGCCAAGGCGCACAAGCCCTTCCATTAAATTGTTCAGTGCATTCCATGAAACGGAATCGAACCCGATTGGCGGGTCAAATGAGGTGGGCTCAGACCCGTTGTTTAAATTTAATACCTTTTCTTTGCTGCTTCCGCCCGGGCTGTCTTTTGAGCTTGACTGGCTCGTACAGGCAGCAAGCGAAGCAATAAGCGCAAAACTGATAACCATACTCCAAAATTTCTTCATACATTTCCCCCTTTTCTTTTCCGCATTGCGGGCAGCCCTGACCCGTTTGTCCCCCTTGCAGTATCCGGGCGCCGTCAATGCCTGCTTTCTATTTCATCTACAGGCGTACACCCGTAGTTGAAACCGCAAATTTGGCCCGTTCGTCCTGCAGCCAGCAGTAAACCTGATGGGAAGCTGATTTTTTCGCGCGAAAAGGCTCCACACGGCTGCATACTTCCATTGCCATCGGGCATCTCGCCGTAAACGGGCAACCGGGAGGCGGCGCAAACAAATCCGGCGGCGTGCCGGGAATCGGAATAAGTTCTTCCTCTTCCATATCGAGCCTTGGAACCGAGTTTAGCAACCCTTTTGTATAAGGGTGTTCCGGATGATAAAAAATTTCTTCTCTTGTGCCGGTTTCGGCAATCTTACCGGCATACATCACCGCAATCCGGTCGGCAACCTGGGCCACAACACCGAGGTCGTGCGTGATCAAAATGATGGATACGCCCGTCTCCCGCTGGATTTTCTTAAACAGTTCAAAAATCTGTGCCTGAATGGTGACGTCCAAAGCAGTAGTCGGTTCGTCCGCGATAATGATCTCCGGATTGCAAATCAAAGCCATCGCAATCATGATCCGCTGGCGCATTCCGCCGCTGAACTGGTGCGGATATTGTTTTAACCGTTCGTGCGGGTCCGGAATGCCGACCATGTGCAACATTTCAATGACCGTTTTTTTCGCTGCCTCGCGGGAAAGATTTTGATGCTCCTGTACCGCTTCGAGCAACTGGTTCCCGATGGACAAGGTCGGGTTCAGCCCTGTCATCGGATCCTGGAAGATCATGGAGATTTCCGCCCCGCGCATTTTCCGCATTTGCTTTTCGCTGTATTTTAAAATATCCGTGCCTTTAAAGCGGATCGAGCCGCTTAACTTCTTCACATTGGTATTGGGAAGAAGCTTGAGGATCGCTTGCGATGTCACGCTTTTGCCGCATCCGGATTCACCGACAATGGCAAGCGTCTCGCCTTTGTTTAAATAAAAGTTCACCCCGCGCACGGCCTGCACCGTTCCGCCGTATGTCGAAAAAGAAACGTGCAGGTCTTCCACTTCGAGAATCTTGTTCAATTCCGTCACCTCCTCAGCTTCGGATCGAGCGCATCCTGCAGCCCGTCGCCAAGCACATTAAACGCAAACATCGTCAGCGAAATAAAGAACGCCGGGAAAAATAAGCGCCACCACTCGCCCGTTAAAATCGCTGACAACCCGTCATCCGCCATCACGCCCCAGCTCGCATGCGGCGCCTGAACCCCCAATCCTAAAAAACTGAGGAAAGCTTCACTGAAAATGGCACTTGGCACGGTTAGCGTCATCTGGACAATAATTGGGCCCATTGTATTAGGGAGCAGATGTTTGCGGATAATCCGTGACGTTTTGGTGCCGAACGTTTTAGAGGCCATTACAAATTCATAGTTTTTAATCTGCAATACCTGGCCGCGGACAATTCTGGCCATACCGACCCAGCCCGTTACGGTAAGCGCAACAATAATCGTGCCGAGCCCCGGCCCCATCACAACCATCAACAGGATCACAACAAGCAGATAAGGAAGGCCGTACAGCACTTCAATAATCCGCATCATCATCTGGTCGATGCGGCCGCCTTTGTAACCCGCAATGCCGCCGTATATCACCCCAATGAAAAATTCAATGATGGCCGCCATAAACCCGACAAACAGTGAAATACGCGCGCCATACCATGTTCTTGAAAACATATCGCGCCCGAGCTGGTCGGTCCCGAACCAATGCTCCTTGGAAGGCGGCAGATTCTGGTTCGTCAGTGACAGCTTCGTCACGCTCTCAGGCGCAATCAGCGGGCCGATGATGGCCATAATGATCAAAAGAATCAGCACCACAAGGCCGAGCATCGCCAGCTTATTTTTGGCAAGCCGGTTCCATACATCATGCCAGTACGATATGCCCGGCCTGACAACGGCTTCCTGCATTCCGGCTTCTTTCTTTTTCGGGACAAACCATTCATCCGGAATCTCTGAAACGGTATCCACTTTATCCTGATTGGCTATTTGCAAGATGTCCACCCCTTACTGCTCTATTTTTATGCACCAGATTTTGCGGAATCGGGACGATGGCTCTTTTTAAATATGATTTTGCAGGCCATTGGCGCCGGATGTTACGAAAAGCCGGGGCCTGATGCCCTATCTCTATGCAGAGCCGGGCTGCTTCTTTTCGGAACCAGTGCTCATTGTTCCTTTTTATGTAACTTGATCCGCGGATCGAGAATGCCGTACGCAATATCAACGAGAAACAGCATGATAATCAAAAAAATGCTGTAAAATACGGTTGTCCCCATGATGACAGGATAATCCCGATTATTGATGCTTTCGACAAAATACTTTCCCATGCCCGGAATGGAGAATATTTTTTCAATGACAAAGCTTCCCGTCAAAATGCTCGCCGTCAATGTCCCTAAAATGGTAATCACCGGCATCAGCGCATTTCTGAGGGCATGTTTGATGATAATTTTTATTGGAGAAAGCCCTTTTGCACGGGCGGTTTTGATGTAATCCTGCGTCAGCACTTCCAATAGGCTTGACCTTGTCAGGCGGGCGATAATGGCCATCGGGCTGACGGCCAGGGCGGCAGTTGGCAGGATCATATGCGCCGGGGATGTCCAGGTTGCAGCCGGCAGGATTTTCAGATTGACCGCAAACTCCTGGATTAACATCGTTGCCAGGATGAAGTTCGGAATCGAGATGCCAAGCACGGCAATGGTCATCGCCAGATAGTCGATGATGCCGTTATGGTTCAAAGCGGCAAAAACGCCAAGCACGATGCCGGATAAAACCGCAACCAGAAGTGCTGTCATGCCAAGTTCAAATGAAACCGGAAACCCCCTTCCCAGCATATCGTTTACCGTCTGGGACGGCTGTTTGATGGACGGGCCGTAATCAAATAAAACAATGGATTTCACATAATACAAATACTGTATATAAACCGGCTTATCCAGATGGTATTGCGTTTCCATATTTCTTTGCACGGCTTCCGATGTGTTGCGTTCCTGGTTAAAAGGCGATCCCGGAATAGCCTGCATCATGATAAAAGTCAAGGTGGTGATCACCCACAGTGTGACAACCATGGCGGCGAGCCTTTTGAGTACATACTTTGCCATATGCAGACACCTTCTCATGTTTAAAATGGGCATACTGTTGTGTTTATATTTTTATTTATATACTAAATAGGCGAAAAATTCAATAGCATTCAATATTTATTTTAATTCTACAATAGTAATATTTTCGGAATATGGAAATCGCTTTTATTTTTTTCTTGTCCGCCACCGGCAGAAGTCAGGAGTTAAGCAAGAGCCTGCAAATTTTTCCGGTTTGCAAAAAGCGATAAGGAAAGCGCGATTACAATAAAGCGGACTAAATGTTTTTACAGGAAGCGATAAAAGCGGAAAAAAGGTTCAAGGAAACAGGATCCTGTATGGTGGCCAAAGCTTCAGGGTGCCACTGGACACCAAGCATAAAACGGGCGTTGCGATTTTCCACCGCTTCAATGATCCCGTCAGGCGCACGGCCGGAAACCGCAAGCGGCGCTTTCACGGTCCGGACTGCCTGGTGATGGAAGGAGTTCACTTTAATTGTTGCGCTTTTTGCCCACTTTTCCAGTAAACTTCCCGGCAAAACATGGACCGTGTGGGAAAGATGTGAACGGGCAGCCCGCTGTTTGTGCTGTAATAGCGGGGGTTTTCCCTGGCTATAAATATCCTGGAACATATCCCCGCCGGATGCAACAGCGAGAATCTGGATGCCCCTGCAAATAGCAAAAAGCGGCATATCCGCCTGGACCACAAACCGGCATAGCGCAATCTCAAATGCGTCGCGGCCGGGCTCAATTTCACCGAGCCCTGGAACCGGCTCTTCCCCGAACCAGGATGGATCTACATCCCCTCCCCCGGAAAGCAGGATTCCGTCCGTTTTGGACAATAATAAAGGGATGTCTTCTTCCCCGCCGGCCGGAAGCAATACCGGGACGCCGCCCGCCATGCGGACAGCCTTGATGTAGTCATCGGCCAAATACTGGGAAGTTTGATTGGCGCTGCATGTAATACCGATCACCGGTTTCATTTTTCATCATCCTTTCGCTTTTTCTTGTTTTAACAGCACGGGCGCCTGTCTTTGCGGCTGGCTTTTCTGCCGGACCCGGCATAAATGGCCGTGACGTTTATGTTCTTGCCGCTTTCGGCGCAGCGGATGCCCATCTTTTTTGCGCCCGTAATCCCGGCAAAAGGACGGGCGAACCGCCTTTCATTTTGATTTAATGCAAGGCCGTCTGCGACATAGTAAAATAATGCTAAACGGAAGATTGGCAAACCCCATGTGAAAAGGATGTGCCTGTTTATGATACATATTATGGCGATGACAAAAGAAAATGTACTGAAAGCCCCGGCTTCCATTGAAGAATTGGAAGGGAGCGGCTGGAAATGGTATTGGATTGATTTCGACCAGCCTTCGGAAGAAGAAATTTTAAAACTGCGCAATCCGCTCGGTTTCCATCCGCTGGCCATCGAAGACTGTATGCATAAGCTGCAACGGCCGAAACTGAATTATTACGAAGACCATGTCTTTTTTGTGTTCCAAAGCCTTAATCCCAACAGGCTGCAGAAAGAAGAATTGAACATGTTTCTCGGGGAGCATTTTGCCGTGACCTTTCACCATCTCCCGTCAAAAGAAATCAGCGAAGTGCGGGATAAACTGAAAAAAACGGATGAACCGGGCAGATGGGGGCCTGCGATTATTCTTTATGAAGTGCTGGACAAGATTGTTGATCATTATTTTCCTTATTTGTATAAGATAGAAGACCGTCTGAATGAAATTGAAGACAATTCAAAAAATGAATCGATGGAGGAACTGCTTGCAAGCCTGTATGCAACAAGGCATGATTTGCTTGTGTTGAGGAACACAATTATGCCGATGACGGATCTTGTCTACCGGATGCTGAATTCCCATTCGGTTCCCGGCATTCAGAAAAAGCTCGCGTACTTCCATGACATCCATGACCATTTGCTAAAACTATCCGGGATGGTGGAGTCTAATCGTGAGTTTACGACCGATATCCGTGACAGTTATTTGTCTTTAAACTCGCACCAAACGAACCGGGTAATGAAGATTCTCACCATTTTCACCACGATTTTTATGCCTTTGACTTTTATTGCAGGGGTGTACGGCATGAATTTCAAATATATGCCCGAACTGGAATGGAAATACGGCTATTTCGTCACTCTTATTGTGATGTTTCTGATCGGCGTCGGCATGACTTACTGGTTTTACAAAAAAGGCTGGCTGAAATGAGGGCAGCTGAATACCCCGCATCCGCCCGGAATGAAGCCGGGCACCAGGACAATGGGGAAGCAAAAAAGCGGAGGCGCCTTCTTCAGGCATGGCCCCCGCTTTGGTACAGAAAACCCGGTTCCGCCGCCCCGCTCCGGTCCGCCATTTCGTTGGCATGATCAATATAGCGGTGCAATGCAAACAGGCATCTTTCAATGACGTTATAATCATGCGAATAATGATAAGCATGTAAAACATGCTCAATTTTTTTGGAAAGAAAATCATCTTTCGTCCGCACCATCAAAATCAGCAAATTATCCCATTGCGAGCGGTGTGTGTAATATAAAGCGCGGTCATAATCAATGGGATTCATCCCGGCTCCCCCTTTCTTGTGCATTTGCTTTATTAAAAAGCAAACCCTAATAAAAGGAGTCAGCATTATTGTATGTGTTTTTATTGATTTTGCGCGTTGAAAAACTTGCCTTGCGGGAAACGAAAGGCTGTTATCATTTGGAACGTATTTTTCCGGTTTTCAGCCCGCGGCAAGCTTCCATGCAGCCGGACGAATCATTTGGATCTCACAGTCCCGGAAATGGCGGTGCCTGCTCGTGCGCAGGATGTTTTCATTTCGCGGATCATGCGAAAAATCCTTCTTCGTGTCCTCATGTTTTTTCCCTTCCGTTCATACATTGGAAAAAAGGGTGACTTTTAAAGGGGAGGAACATTTCATGCATGATCATGAAAGCCTGCAATATGCGATTGATGAGATAACGGAAATCGCGTCCGGTTTCGGGCTTGATTTTTACCCGATGCGCTACGAAATCTGCCCGGCGGATATTATTTATACTTTTGGCGCTTACGGCATGCCGACCAGATTTTCGCACTGGAGTTTCGGCAAGCAGTTTTTCAAAATGAAGTTACAGTATGACCTCGGGCTGAGTAAAATTTATGAGCTTGTCATTAATTCTGATCCGTGCTACGCCTTTTTGCTGGATTCCAACACGCTTGTCCAAAATAAGCTGATTGTGGCGCATGTTTTGGCGCATTGCGATTTTTTCAAAAACAATGTCCGCTTTCAAAATACGAAACGGGATATGGTGGAGAGCATGTCTGCAACGGCGGAAAGAATCCGGGCATATGAGCTGAAATACGGCAAAAAGGAAGTGGAACAATTTATTGATTCCGTGCTGGCAATTGAAGAACATATCGATCCGTCGCTCATGCGGCCGAAATTGAACTGGACCATGGAAGATGCGGAAGAATGGGATGAAGAACCGAAACGCAAAGAAGGGCCGTATGATGAATTGTGGTCGCTTGATGAGAAAAAGCCGGGACAGAAAGCGGCGAAAAAAACCAGAAAGTTTCCGCCGCAGCCAGAAAAAGATATTGTCCTTTTTATTGAACAATACAGCCGGGAATTGACGGAATGGCAGCGCGACATTATGACCATGATCCGCGAAGAAATGCTCTATTTCTGGCCGCAGCTCGAGACAAAAATCATGAATGAAGGCTGGGCCTCTTTCTGGCATCAGCGGATCATGCGCGAACTTGATTTGACGACGGATGAAGCAATTGAATATGCGAAACTGAATGCGAGCGTTGTCCAGCCATCCAAAACTGGCATCAATCCCTATTATTTGGGGATCAAAATTTTTGAAGATATTGAAGAACGCTGGAACAACCCGACGGAAGAAATGAAAAAACGGGGTGTACGGCCAGGGACCGGGCGCGAAAAAATATTCGAAGTGCGCGAAATTGAAAGTGATATTTCATTTCTGCGCAATTACTTGACGAAAGAACTGGCTACAAGGGAAGATATGTACTTGTTCCAAAAACAGGGGCGGGACTATAAAGTGGTGGACAAAGAGTGGGAGCATGTACGTGACCAGCTTGTCAATATGCGCGTAAACGGCGGTTTTCCTTATTTAACCGTCACGGACGGAGACTACCGGAAAAACGGGGAGTTGTATATTAAACACTGGTATGAAGGCATTGAACTTGATTTAAAATACCTGGAAAAAGTGCTGCCCTACCTTTACCAGTTATGGGGCAGAAATGTCCACCTCGAAACGGTTGTGGAAGAAAAGCCGATTGTCTTCTCTTATGACGGAAGAAGCGTGCAACGGAAATACATGTAAAAAAGCACGAGCCCCCCGCTCCATGCAAAAACGGCTTTTATGCCTGGGGGGTGGCATACCAAAAAAGCGGCGAAAAATCATTTGATTTTCCGCCACTTTTCAGATGTTTTATTTTTTACAACCGGAGTTCAATAATTGGCCTTGTAAATTTCCGGATATAATAACTGCCAAGAAATAAACAGATGCCAAGTGAAAAGACAATCAGCAGCAGGTAATTGTCCGCCAGCCAGTCAAGCACATTGGGGGAAGCGGCTGCCTCTATTGTCTTTATGATAAAACCGTGCAGCAAATACACATAAAGCGTGCGCTCGCCGATTTTTGTCCACTTGTACCCTTTGCTCGGGATTAACAGGAAGAACCCGAGAATAACAAGCAGCGTGACAGCATATTGGGCCAGCCGGATCAGCCCGCTAAACCAGTATTCCATCCCCATGCCTGCGTAAGAAGTATTGCCAAGGAGCCACGGCACGGCATCTTTCGGGAAAAACTGGCCGGTTGCAAGCGTGATGGCACACAGGATCAAAATGCCAGCCACCGGCGCGTAAGGAATATTGCGGATTTTTTGCAAATGCCTTCCTTCCAGCAAAAAGCCGAGCAAAAAATACGGAAAAAATACGAATGTGCGGGAGAGGCTCAGAAAACTTCCGGCCTCATCCCAGTAGCCAATCCCAATGCCGAGCGCTGCCGCAGCCGCAAGACCGAAAAAGTGGAAACGGGCAAACAAATGGAGCATAAGGTTCCAAAAAAACAAACTCAGCAAAAACCATAATGTCCAGTGCGGTTCCAGAAAGTTTACCGTCAGGTGCGATTCTTCGCCTGTATAATAATAATAAACGGAATAAATACATTGAAAAATGAAATACGGAACCAAAATCTTTTTAAAAGATTTTGAAATATGGCCTTTTTTTCGGTATGCTTTTGAAAAATAGCCTGAAATAAGAATAAATGCCGGCATATGAAACAGGAAAATGACGGTATACAGCGTAAAGAGGAAATTGTCTTCGGTTTTAAACGGGCTGATCAGGTGCCCGAGAACGACAAGATAAATCAGAATAAATTTTGCATTGTCAAAATACGAATTTCTTTTTGCTGCTGACATCTGCCATCCTCCGTTCCTGTTGTACAGCAAGTATTGCGATGTCGACGCCTTTCGTTTTCTATACCCCCTGCACGGCAAAATGAATCAATATTCATGCAGGAAACCCTGCGGTTCCTATTATACAAACTTTATATTACAAAACGGTAAAAATTCATTTAAACCAAGATGATTTTTAACAGCATTGCAAAAAGGCCGGTACCGGCCTTCTTGATCGCAAATATGGTTGGTTTGTTTTGTGCAAGGGGTGGGCAGCATCTGTGACGCTCTGGAACGGCCGGCCAGGAACCCCTCCTGCCTGCTTGTATTTCTTAAATTCCGCTCCCGGCTTTTTGCCCGGCAAATTGTGCAGTTAAGTCCGTATAAATTTTTTTCGCCATTACTTTATAACCTTCTGCTGTTAAATGGATGCCATCATCACTGATGAGGCCCTTCAGGTCACCGGCTTTTTTGATCGCTGTCCGAACATCAATGGCCGGGACGTTCAACTGTTTGATGAATTTTTTCAGGCACCTGTTATATTGGCCGTGCCAGTGTTCAATGCCGCCCGACAATCCAATCCAGTGGCCGATGCTTTTCCCAAAGCGGGCGCTGATGGACTGGTAGTAGCGTTTCGGGTCAAGCGGCGGCAGCGTTAGCAAAACGGGCGTAATGCCCTGTTCTTTTACATTTTTGACTAAATGCCTGATATTGTCCGCATAACGCTCAAGGGGCACAACCGGGACATGCGTATCATCTGGTCTCTCTGCTACTTCGTTCCATTTGAAATTGCAATCATTACCGCCAATACAGATCAGCACGACATCGGGATGCTCGCCGATTACATCTTTGCCGAGACGCTGGACAAGCAGGTCGGAATTATCATTGAACACCCCTTTATTGACAATCTCTGTGCTGCTGTCGCCAAAATACCGCTGAAGCACTGCGGGATAATTGTCTTTTAAAATCCGGAGCCTTCCTTTTATACAAGTTACACCTCTTGTAATACTATCCCCGAAACAAACAATTTTCATTTGAGACCCTCCCTTGAATGCATAATCATGCAAAAAGTCAGAACGATAGACATCATTTATTGTAAACTTGCCGGGCTGATTCGACAAGTGATTGCACCGTCCACGGGCAAACGCCCTCCGCTTTTCTTTGTCCAGCTGTGGCTCCTAGCCCCTAGGGTCGAATAATCCGTCCGTCATGAAGTAGGGGCTTCATTCCGGCCGAAACTTCGCCGGCCGGGGCTAAACAGTCGCCTCCGCTTTTCATTTTTTGGGTTGGATACTATAATTTACAAGGAAGGGATTGATGAAAAGGAGGTAAGGGGTTGAGTAGAGGACGGAGGGAAGAGGTTTGGTTTTTTGCCTGGGCGGTTTCGGTGGTTGCCACGCTCGGCAGTCTTTATTTTTCAGAAATTAAAGGGTATGAACCGTGTGAACTGTGCTGGTACCAGCGCATTCTCATGTATCCGATGACGGTCTTGATCGGGATTGCCGTTGCCAGGAAAGATTACCGCATGTCGCTTTATACCGCTGTTTTGTCCGGAATCGGCATGTGTGTGTCACTTTACCATTACTGTCTGCAAAAACTTGCCTTTTTTTCGGACAGGCTTCCTGCATGCGGCCGCATCCCCTGTACGTCGGAATACATCAACTGGTTCGGCTTTATCACCATCCCCTTTTTGGCTCTCACAGCGTTTGTGCTGATTTTTATTTCAAGTCTCATCGTTTGGAAGCAGGCTCGCGCTTCTCATTAAACACAACTGGAGGATTATAATGAAAAAAATCATCCTTTTTTTGGCCATTGTTCTCATTGTTTTTGGCGGGATTGCCGGAATCACAAAGTACAAGCAATCCAGGCAGGCGAAAAACAACCCGTATGCACCTGCAAAAAGTGTGGGCAAATTATCGGCGGAAACGCGCGACCAGCTGGATGACCCCCTTTACCAGAATATTATTTTGCCAAAAGAATTGAATCATGATTTAAAATCCGGCAAAACGTTCACCGTTTATTATTTCATGCCGACCTGCCCGCATTGCAAACGGACTACGCCTGTTGTATCACCGCTCGCGAAAGATATGGGCATCGATTTGAAGGAATTTAACCTGACTGAATTTGAAAGCGGCTGGGATGACTACAAAATCAAAGCGACACCGACGATCGTCCATTACAAAAACGGCAAAGAAGCCGCACGCATTGTCGGAGAGCATTCAAAACAGGAGTTCCGCCAATGGTTTAAAGCGCATGTCAAAAAATAAGGCTGCGTGCTTGCGAAGTAAAAATCCCCAAAAAAATAATGCCCGGTTTTCCGGGCATTATTTCTTACACAAGCAGGCGATTGGCTGCTTTTTTAAACATGCTAAACGTATCCGTATGCTTCTTCTGAAAATGGGAAAACGAAAAAGGAAAGTGCAAGCCAAACTGTTCAAGCGTAAATTTATTAAATTCAAACAGGCCGGCGTAATGCTCGTCCCGCTTATGCTCTTCCGTTTCCAAAATAGAAATGATTGTCTGCAGGCTGGCAATCATCTGATACCCTGCTTTTAAAGTGCCGATTTGTTCTGTTAGGTCATCCGACAGGGCAAGCACCCTGTCGCGCTGGAATGCGATGATCTCCTCATCCGTAAAGTAATCAGGAAATACTTCCGTAAACATATGGCGGACCAGTTCCGCGATCTTATCCATCTGTTCTTCCGTAGCAGCATAAACGATCTTCACAGCAGTCCCACCCTTTTTGAAAAAATCCATATGTAAGCCAAATCGCCGGCGCAATATTTAAGTACAGCATAGCATAGGAAAACAGGAAAAAAGTATGGTAAATGTGACCATGGGCCTGCACCCCAAAAGGGTGGGATTTTTTCCGGAAAAGCTGAAGCCTCATGGCCGGACTTTCCTCCAATAAAAGCACCCTGTTCCGGATTTTTGATGAAAGTCGAAAATTGAAACCGGATACAAAATTTTATTTTCGACATTCTTCTTTTATCTTCGCATGAAATCAGATAAAATAAAGACGTTTGATAATGAAAAGGATATGAGGGGGCTCTTACATGGTATTTAAAAACAAGAAAGACAAGTTTACAGTGCTGTTTGGCCATATTTCGACCAATCTCCGGGAAGCCACCAATTACTTTGCCGACTATAAAATCCATAATAAAGACGATTTAAAAATTTTTACTGAAAAAATGAAAGAGTATGAAACGACAGGGGATACTTACGTCCATGACATGATTCTGGAACTGAACGATGCCTTTATCACCCCGATTGAACGGGAAGACCTTTTGTCACTGACGAACAGCCTCGATGACGTGTTGGACGGCATTGAAGAAGTTTCCGGATTGTTTGAACTGTACAATATTTACCAGGCAGACGATTTTATGGTCGAATTCGTTGAAATGATCCGCCGCTGTACCGAAGAAATTGAAAAAGCAATCGACATCCTTTTTTCGAAAAAACTCGACAAGATTCGCCCGCATGCCATTAAAATTAAAGAATTTGAATTCCATTGTGACGAAATTTTAAGAAAATCATTAATCCACCTCTTTCAAAACGAAAAAGATCCGATCCGCCTGATCAAATATAAGGATTTGTATGAAAAGATGGAAGATGTGGCCGACTACTGCCAGACGGTGGCAAACATTTTAGAGACGATTATCATGAAAAATGCGTGAGGAGTCTGCTGAATGGATAGCATTTTAGTATTAACTGTCTTAATTGTGATTTTTGCATTTGGATTCGATTTCATCAATGGATTCCATGACACGGCGAACGCGATTGCAACGGCCGTTTCGACAAAAGCATTAAAACCCCGGCATGCGATTATAATGGCCGCGCTTATGAATTTTCTCGGCGCCATTTCATTTACAGGTGTTGCGGAGACGATTACAGAAAGTATTGTGAACCCGTTCACCCTTGCAAACGGGCAGATTGTCATTTTGTCCTCATTGATTTCAGCGATTATTTGGAATTTGATTACATGGTATTTCGGCATTCCAAGCAGTTCTTCCCATGCGATTATCGGATCCATTGCCGGCGCGGCGATCGCCTCGTCAGGATTTCATGTGATCGAATACCGTGGTTTTATCAGCATTATCGAAGCCTTACTTTTATCCCCGATCCTCGCTTTTACGATCGGTTTTACGGTTTACAGCATTTTTAAAGTTGCATTCCAGAATTTTAATCTTGCAAAAACAAACCGGCACTTCCGGCTGATTCAAATTTTCACCGCCGCCCTCCAGTCTTTCTCCCATGGGACAAACGATGCCCAGAAATCGATGGGGATTATCACAATGGCTTTGATTGCCAACCATTATATCGCTGATAACCATATTCCGTTCTGGGTCCAGGTCGGTTGTGCGGCGGCAATGGGGCTTGGCACTGCGATGGGCGGCTGGCGGATCATTAAAACGGTTGGCGGCAATATTATGAAGATCCGGCCGATTAACGGGGTTGCAGCCGACCTGAGTTCAGCTTTCATCATTTTTGGCGCGACATTTATCCACTTGCCGGTCAGCACCACCCATGTCATTTCTTCCTCCATTCTCGGGGTTGGTTCGGCCCACCGGATTAAAGGGGTCAAGTGGGATACTGCAAAAAGAATGGTGATCACTTGGGTCATTACCCTTCCAATTTCAGCCGTTTTGTCCGGTGCGATTTATCATATTGTAAGCCTTTTTTGGTAAAACGGGGTTAAAAAAAGAGCAGCGTTCAGCGTGCTCTTTTTTTATACGAAAGAAATTTACATAAACAATTGAAGAATTTCCATTTTATGATACATTTTTAATAAACCAATCAGAACTGCGGGGGATAGACGTGAGAATCGAAGACATATACCGGAACTTGCCGCTGCTTGAAACGGACCGGCTTGTTTTAAGAAAGCTGAAGCGGGATGACGTGCTCGATTTATTTTCCTATGCATCAAGAAGTGAAGTATCAAAATACGTGACATGGGATGCACACCGGTCTGTCCGCGATTCGAAAAATTTCATTAATTTTGTGCTCGGCCAGTACCGCGAACACAGGATTGCCCCCTGGGGAATTGAAGACAAAAAGACACGGAAGCTGATCGGGACGGTCGATTTTGTATGGTGGAAGCCGGAAGAAGGAACAGCCGAGATTGGCTATGCCCTTTCTCCTGAGTACTGGGGAAAAGGCATCATGACAGAAGCCGCTAAAAAGCTAATCGCCTTCGGTTTTGAACGCATGTATCTGATCCGCATCCAGGCCCGCTGTTTTGCAGAAAATATTGCTTCCGCCCGCGTCATGGAAAAATCCGGCATGACCTATGAAGGCACTTTGCGCAAAGCCGTTTATGCAAAAGGAAAACATTGGGATATCAAAATCTATTCCATTTTAAGAGAGGAACATTTTTAGCGTCCATAGAATAAAGGAAAGGAGATATCCCCATGGAATGGACGATAGATGATCGAATTTATGATACATTTCGGGAGGCTGAAGAAGTGGGGTTCTCCAGCGTTAGTGACATGGGAGAAGGAAGGGGATTTATTACTCCTGATTTGAAAGTTGCTAGTGTTCTTACCTATGCTTTATGTGGATTACCAGATGTAACATACCTTGTTCATACAGAAGAATTTCGGGAAGATGGCATCCTTAAATATAAGATATGGGTAGAAAACTTATGAGCTCACAGCGCGCGGCGCATACCGACTCAGGCGAATCATCCATGTTTCAGCACCCGCAAAAAAAGGGGCCCGCACCAGCCGTTGTGCAGCCCCTTTTTTCTTATGCCAAAGCTTTGTCCGCTTTCTTTGAAAAAAAGCTTTTCATCGCATGGAATACATCCGCTTTTTGCTTCAGCACGTAATATTTAAATTTTTCATCTTTAATATTTTTATAGGCCGACATGAGCGTGCTGTGGCGGTTGTACTGGTTCACTTCCCCGTAGTAGAACATATTCGAGACTTTCATGATTTGCTGGACAAGTTTCACGCAGCGCGCATTGTCTGATGTCAGGTTGTCGCCGTCCGAGAAATGGAAAGGATAAATATTAAAGCGGTACGGGTCATATTTTTCATTGATCAGGCTGAGTGCTTTCCGGTAAGCCGATGAACAGATGGTGCCGCCGGACTCCCCTTTTGAAAAGAAATCTTCCTCCGATACGACTTTTGCCTCTGTATGGTGGGCGATAAATTCAATTTCCACGGTCTCGTATTTCGTCCGCAAAAAACGCGTCATCCAGAAGAAAAAGCTGCGCGCCATATACTTTTCCCATATCCCCATACTTCCACTTGTATCCATCATCGCAAGGACAACCGCTTTTGATTCCGGTTTTTCCACTTCATTCCATGTGCGGAATTTGAGATCTTCCGGCACGATCGGGTGAAAGGCCGGTTTGCCATTCATCGCATTTCTTTTAAACGCCGACATCATCGTCCGTTTTTTATCGATATTGCCCATCAGCCCCGTCTTTCGGATATCGTTAAATTCAATCGCTTCAACTGTGTTCTCATCCTGCTCTTTCCTTTGGAGATTCGGCAGTTCCAATTGGCTGAACAATGCTTCCTCGATCTCCATCAGAGTTACTTCCGCTTCATAATAGTCTTCTCCCGGCTGGTCTCCTGCTCCCTGGCCTTTGCCCGGGCCTTCCTGCGGGGAACCGTCGCGTGCAATGATATCCCCGACTTTGGAATCGCCCTGCCCCTGGCCGACATGTTTATTTTTATCATAATTATAGCGGATTTTATATTCGTCCAATGACCGGATCGGTATTTTGACAACATCCCGGCCGTCTGACATGATAATGCTTTCTTCTGTAATTAAGTCGGGCAGATTGTTGCGGATGGCTTCCTGGACCTTTTCCTGATGGCGGACCTGGTCATCATGCCCTTTGCGGTGGAGCGACCAGTCTTCCTGTGAAAGAACAAAATGCTTCTGATCCTGTTTATCCATGCTCATCCTCCCTTTTTTGAAAATGCTTGCGCCGTCACCATACCGGAAATCAATTCATATGCTATTTTGGCGTTTAAAAACCAGATTGGATTATAACATTTAAGATTACATTATCTTATGCAATAAAGCAGAATATTTGACATTTTTCTTTGAAAAACAGACCACTACCGGGTAAGAAAAAACCGGGCTGATATCGCCCGGCTGCCGGATTACCGGTTCAGCAAGCTCCCGACATAGCGCAGCAGTTCATTGGCCGATGTGGAGTTATAGCCGTAATCATCAATTAAACGTGCCACCACTTCATTGATTTTCTTCAACTGTTGTTCATCCGGCGTTTTTGTAGATGTTGTAATCTTGACAACGTCTTTTAAATCCGCAAACAATTTTTTCTGGATCGCTTCACGGAGACGGTCGTGTGAATTATAATCAAACCGTTTCCCTTTCCTCGCATAAGCCGAAATGCGGATGAGAATTTCCTCCCGGAACGCTTTCTTTGCATTTTCCGAAATGCCGATCTGTTCTTCGATCGACCGCATCAGTTTTTCATCCGGGTTAATTTCTTCTCCTGTCAAAGGATCATGCAGCTTCACTTTGTTGCAGAATGCTTCTACATTGTCGAGATAATTGTCCATCAGCGTTTTCGCCGACTCTTCATACGAATATACAAATGCTTTCTGCACTTCTTTTTTGGCAATTTCATCGTATTCTTTCCGCGCTAAAGAAATGAAATTTAAATACTTCTCTTTCAATTCCGGGGTAATCGACGGATGCTGGTCAAGCCCTTCCTTCAAAGACAGAAGCACATCGAGGGCATTGATGGATTTCATTTCTTTTTTGATGATCGTAGAGGAAATACGGTTGATGACATAGCGCGGATCAATCCCGAACATGCCTTCATCCTGATATTCATTTTTCAGTTCCTTTACATCCTGTGAATTGTACCCCTCTACTGCCATCCCGTCATACAAGCGCATTTTCTTGAGCAAATCGATATCCGCCCGCTTCGGTTCGCGCAGCCTTGTTAAAATAGTGAACATGGCCGCAACTTTCAGCGTATGCGGAGCAATATGAATATCCGCCACGTCGCTTTCCCGGATCATTTTTTCATAAATTTTCTCTTCCTCGGTTACCCGCAAGTTATACGGAACCGGCATGACAATAATCCGCGAGTGCAGAGCTTCGTTTTTCTTATTGGCAATAAAAGAGCGGTATTCAGTCTCATTCGTGTGCGCGATGATCAATTCATCGGCAGAAATCAGCGCAAACCGGCCTGCTTTGAAATTTCCTTCCTGCGTCAGCGACAACAAGTGCCAGAGAAATTTCTCATCGCATTTGAGCATTTCCTGAAATTCCATAATGCCGCGGTTGGCCTTGTTCAGTTCGCCGTCGAAGCGGTAAGCGCGCGGATCCGATTCGGAACCGTACTCAGCAATGGTCGAAAAATCAATGCTGCCGGTCAGATCCGCGATATCCTGCGATTTCGGATCCGACGGGCTGAATGTGCCGATCCCCGTGCGCTTGTCTTCGGAAAAAAAGACCCTTTCAACGAGCACGTCTTCAATCCTTCCGCCATACTCTTCCTCTAGCCGCAGCATATTCAAAGGGGACAAATTACCTTCAATCCGGATGCCGTATTCCCCGTAAAAATCCGCCCGCAAATGTTGCGGAATCAAGTGGAGCGGATCTTCATGCATCGGGCAGCCTTTGATGGCAAAAACAGCACCCTGTTCAGTCCGCGAATACGCTTCAAGGCCCCGTTTTAACATCGTCACAAGCGTGGATTTCCCGCCGCTTACAGGTCCCATCAATAATAAAATCCGTTTTCTGACATCCAGCCTTTTCGCAGCCGGGTGGAAATATTCTTCCACCAATTTTTCAAGCGCCTCTTCCAAACCGAATAATTGATGGCTGAAAAAACGGTATTTTTTTACTCCGTCTACTTCCTCCACACCGGCATCCTTAATCATATTGTAAACTCGGGAATGAGCGGATTGTGCAACCCATGGCTTTTCTTTCAGCAAGTCAAGATAATCCCTGAACGTTCCTTCCCATCTCAGTTTTTCCTCTTCTTCACGGTAGTTTGTGAGTTTCCTCAGAATATCCATTTCGTACCTCCCCTTAGTCTTTTTGAAGAGACGTTTATATAATCTATGCCCCCAAGCGAGGGAACATGATAAAAAGAGACAACCTCATTCGGAGCGGGAGGACATCGGATGGCGGCGAAAGACAGAGATGGGAAAACTTGGTTTAGAGCCGGTGGATCCTGATGAAGCCGATACGTTCAAAAATTGAAAATAGGTGCATCTTTCAGTGAAATGGGCTATAATGGGTTCAAAGAAGGAAAAACAGGGGGAATGTCCAATTGAAAACGTTCCTTATTATATTGGTAGCGATTTCATTCCTGTCTGCCATTTTTACGGCCGGATACGAAGAAAAAGGGGAAAACTTTCGCGAGCAAGAACCGGAGTATTAAGTGCAAGCTTAACGTTCGAAAGATTTTTTTGTATCGGGCATCTTCCATGGGCAAAAGGGAGGATGTTCCCGAACCATTTTCGGCATTGGAGCTTTTCCGCAAACGAAAGGCCGGGAGATAAACCAGCCCGGCCCTTTGTCATTTTAATCCCGGATAATGCTGCTGCCGCAATGCTTCATACACAAGGATGGCGGCAGTATTGGAAAGGTTAAGCGACCGCACTTTGTCTGTCATCGGGATACGCAGGCAGCGGTCCTTATTTTTTTCAATCAAGTCATTCGGCAGCCCCGAGGTTTCCCGGCCGAACATGAAATATAAATTTTTGTCCGGATCGCTGAAGTCAAAATCCGTAAACGGCTTTTCGCCAAACGTCTCAATGTAGTAAATCTCGCCGTCCGCATTTTTTTCAAAAAATTCTTCCAGTGAATCATAATAGACAATATTCACATGCTTCCAATAATCCAGCCCGGCTCTTTTCAGCATTTTATCATCCGTTGAAAAGCCGAGCGGGCGGATCAGATGGAGCGTTGTCCCGGTCCCCGCGCAAGTGCGTGCAATATTACCTGTGTTGGCGGGAATTTCCGGCTGGTACAATACAACATGCAAGCTCAACATTTGTCACCTCGGGACTTATTATAACACGTTTCTCAACTGTCATCTTCAATGGTAAAAAACTTGTACCGGATATTCGGCGTATAGGCGGAAGAGTCTTCATATGTCCAGTACCGTTTGCGGCTATTGGTCGTATGGGCATTCACAAGCGGCATGCCGTAATAATCATAGCCCGTGACAATGAGCGTATGGTCAAACCGGCCGTCCCCCTGGAAATCGATACAAATAACGTCGCCGTACTTCAGCTCCTGCGGGGACGAAACTTCCTTTGCGCGCAAACCGGTTTTAGAATACTGCAGGTATGTCTTAAACGAGTGCGCAACCGTCCAGCTGTAACTCCAATTATTGTGCATCATCCACCAGCCCTTTGCCCTGTCCGGGTATCCGCGCATCGGTGCCCCGCCGGCGTGAAGGCATTGCGAGATAAAGTTCGTGCAGTCATCCGTGAACGATTTGTAAGCCGGATTAAAACGGTTCCACCACTTTTCCGCATACTGGACAGCTTTCATGCGGTCATACACATATGCGATCCGTTCGCCGCCGGATGAAACAGCTTTCTGCTCTTTATCATCCGGCTGAGGGCCGCGCCATTCCGGAATATCCGGCACAAGTTCTTCATCTTCATAAAGCCTTCCATCATAAAAAGATGCTTTTCTTTCCTCCACTGCTTCTTCGATGTAAAAAGCCGCTTTTTGTTTGATCATATATTGCATGTGCACCGTATAATAAAGAAAGTTGTGGCTTCCCTCCTGGTCAGCCCGGGTTACTTTTGCTTCCGCTTTCACCTTTACAATCCGGGCATCCCGATTTGAAAGCCCCGTCTTTTTTCGTTCAATGTCTTCAAATTCCCGCTCTGTTCCACGCCCGGTAAAGTGGGCAAGCCTGTTTTCAAGATGTGCCTGGATTTGTTCTTTCAATCAGAAACCCCCCTCTCTTCATCACTATATGATGAAAAAACGGGGGAAATCAGTGTGAAAGCGCAATGGCTCTTTTGTTTTGCTGAAAATTTGCGTTGGCTCTGCTTTTGGCACATAAAAAGCGGCAGCCGAAGGAACGGTCCCCGGGCTTTCTTAACGCAGCAACGGATTTTCACCCGCATCCACCAAAAGAAACAGCATCCCTGTCTATCCTAAAAATATGCGCCGGCTGGTTTTCATTCTCCTGCTGGTGCCGCGTTCACCGCGGCATGGGCTATTCGAAAAAGGCAAGGCCTTTTTCGATTTCATTGCGGGCATCCGGATCTTCTTCCTGTTCGCGTGCGGAAAGAAGTGCCGCTTTTGCTTCTTCCCCGCCGATTTTCCCAAGCGCCCAGCCAGCCGTCCCGCGAATAACCGGGCGCGGATCTTCCTGCAAAATCCGGATCAGTTCCGGTACCGCGCTTTCTTCCTTAAAATGGGCGAGCGCGATCATCGCATTTCGCTGGATCGGCTTTTTCCCGCGCCACGATCCTGCCATATGGCCGAACCGTTCTTTAAACGCGCGGTTGCTGAGGCGGAGAATCGGTTCCAGAAGAGGTTTGGCCGTTTCCGGTTCCGGCTCCATTTCCTCATGAAAATGAAAATCCATCCCTTTGTTTTTCGGACAGATGGTCTGGCACGAATCACAACCGTACACGCGGTTGCCGATCTTCCCTTTAAACTCATCCGGCAGGTAATCTTTTGTCTGCGTTAAAAAGCTGATGCACCGTTTCGCATTGAGCTGCCCGGCAGAAACAAGCGCGCCGGTCGGGCAGACGTCCAGGCATTTCCGGCAGTCCCCGCACTGGTCCTCGACAGGCGTATCCGGTTCAAACGGAATATTGGTAATCATTTCGCCTAAGTACACATAGGAACCAAATTCCGGTGTGATGATCGAACAATTTTTTCCGCTCCAGCCTATGCCGGCCCTCTCAGCTACCGCCCGGTCGGAGAGTTCCCCTGTATCGACCATTGATTTGCAGCGGGCCCCTTCCACTTTTTCTTTAAGAAAATCTTCCAGTTTCGAAAGCTTGTCCCTTAAAATGGTGTGATAGTCCTCCCCCCATGAAGCCCGGCAAAAGATCCCACGGCGTGCGCCTTTTTTCCCTTTCGGCGGATCTTTGATTTTTGACGGATAGGCGAGCGCAACGGCAATAATCGACTGGGGCGAATCAAAAATCAAAGAAGGATTCACCCTTTTTTCAATATCTTTTTCCTCAAAACCGGACTGGTAGCCGAGTTCCTGCTGGCGGATAAGGCGCTGCTTCAGCTCTGTAAACGGATCCGGAGAGGCAAAACCGATTTTATCGATCCCGATCTTTTTGCTGAAGGCAATGATTTCTTTTTTCAATTCGGCCGTATCCATAATTCACCTCCCAAAAAACAAACAATCTATATAAAAAACAAATAAGTATTGCTGCTTGTTGCCCATTGTAAAAAGCGCCATCATGCAAATGTAAAAATGATGGCCACAACAAAAACGCAGGTATCCTCCCCCGCTTTCCGGGTGAAACACTGCGCTCTTTCTTGCATACATCAAAACGATATGAACATTATATTAAAGACATCCGCTTCTGTAAAGGCGCCCGTTCAAACGCGGGATCCGATCTAAAAACCGTTGGCCCTTGTTACATTTTCCGCCAACAGGGTAATGCTATAGAAAGTAAACGGAAAGGGGGGTGGAAATTGTTCGGCGAAATCATAAAACTTACGCTCGGTTTTTTTGCAGTGATGAATCCGATCGGGAATATTCCGATCTTCATTTCATTAACTGGCGGATATTCCTTAAAGGATAAACGGAAAACCGCCCGCAAAGCGGTCATTGTTTCTTTTATCATATTAACGGTTTTTCTTTTGATTGGAAAATTATTGTTCGAGGTCTTCGGGATTACGATTCATGCGTTTCGCGTTGCAGGGGGGATATTAATCTTCGGGATTGCCTACAGCCTGCTGCACGCTAAAAATGCAAGATCGCAAAGCCCGCATCCGAATGAGCGGAAAGAAGTCGAAGCGCGAGATGACATTTCCGTTACACCGCTTGCCCTTCCGATCCTGGCCGGGCCCGGGACGATCGCAACTGTCATGGCGCAAACGTCTTCCCATTCCCTGCCAAATTTGGCAAGTGTTTTAGTCGGCTATACGATTGTGCTTGCTTTAACCTTTGTATTGTTTTATTATTCATCTTCGATTATTTCCAAACTCGGGCAAAGCGGCCTTAACATTATAACGAGGCTGATGGGGCTGATTCTAGCCGTCATGGCGGTTCAAATGATCGCAAGCGGCATCCACGGCCTGTTCCCGAAGCTGTAAAACAGTCCGCTTCCTTATGCGGAACATACGGATATCCGAAAGCCCTGTTCCGGTCCCGGGTGGTAAAAAATCTGGTCCATGGAAATTTGAAATACACGGCACAATATCCATACAAACGGGTATTGTGAACTACCCACCACTTATCAACCTTACGGTTTGATTGAAGTGGGGGCTTCTCGACTTATCGTTGCTTTTACTAGCCAACGAAAAAAAAGAAAATGGGATTCCAACTAGAACAGCCGCAATCTTAGAATTGTTGAGAAAAGGATTGGAAAAATAACTTTGGCTAAAGCCAACCGAAATTCATCTCCCACCTACTCATTGGTGCTATTCGCACCTTCACATTCCTTGAGGATGGGAGACTTCTTTCGGAAAGCCGTTAAAATCCAGTTCCTTTCCCATAGGTTGAAAAAACCGGTACCATATTCGGAAACAGCAGGTATTCCGCAAGCAAGGATTTAAAAATACAGCATAATTCCCAGGAACATACGGGGATCTGAAAGCCCCGTTCCTTTCCTCCGGGTTAAAAAAAGCCGGTGCCATGTGCCGGCATCGGCTTTTTTCAGCCCTGAAAGGCTTTGGTTAAGACCGGAACAATTTGTTTTTTCCGCGATACAACGCCTTTTAAAGTGGCCGTGTGGTTTTCCAGCTTGACATGATAGGCTTTTTCCACAATATCCGCCGATTTGCCGAGTGCAAGCGCGGCGGAATCGTTTGTTAAAATATCTGTTACAACAAACAGGAACAAATCAAGCCCTCTGTCTGCAATCTGCGCCTGGATCGCCTGTTCAATCTCCGCCTGTTTCACGAGCACGTCATTTGTATCAACGGCATTTACCTGGGCGATCATCACTTTATGGCCGGCCATATCAAATTCTTTGGAGTCAAGGGTAATCAGCTGTTCCACCGTTTTGTCACTTAAATCCGCGCCGGCTTTCAGCATTTCAAGGCCGTATGTATCTGCATCCACACCGGCAATTTCAGCCAGTTCTTTCGCCGCCTTCACATCTTCTTCCGTGCAAGTCGGGGATTTGAACAAAAGCGAGTCGGAGATGATCGCAGAAAGCATTAATCCGGCTGTTTCTTTGCTGATTTCCACACCGTTCTCTTTGTAAAGTTTCTTTAGAATGGTTGCTGTGCAGCCGACCGGTTCCGCACGGTAATAGAGCGGGTCGCTCGTTTCAAAATTGGCGATGCGATGGTGGTCAATGACTTCAAGGATACGCACGCTGCCAATGTCGTCCGCGCTTTGCTGGCGTTCATTATGGTCTACGAGAATGACATTTTCCACTTCGTTTGCAACCGTTTGGACAAGGCGCGGGGCTTCCCTGTGGAATGTTTCCAATACGAATTTCGTTTCATTGCTCAATTCTCCTAACCGGACCGCCTCCGCATCAACACCTAATTTTGTTTTTAACTCTGCATACGCAATCGCTGAACAAATCGCATCCGTATCCGGGTTTTTATGGCCGAAAACAAGTACCTTTTCCATTTCTTTGCTCCTTTTCTTAAAAAATATGACGGAAATCTGGCATAGACATTTCTATTATAAAACATTTCGGGAAAATTTTTAAACATTGTCCGCCGGATGGATGAGAAAAAATCGTAACGATCCGCTTTTGCCCGTCATACGATATACCGGTTGAAAGTGAGGAGGGAATCCAATGTTTGTCCATCCGTTTGATAATCATGCCGGTTTGAGAAACACACAGCCTGACGCCGGAAATCAGCAGGCAGTATGGCTCGCCCATCTGATCCGGGCAATAAACGGCGAATACAGCGCCATCGCCTGCTACGAGCAAATCGCAAGAAGAGCCCCGTCGGCTGAAGCCCGGAACATCATTATGGAAATCCGTGATGATGAAATTCGCCATTTCCACACATTTTCGCAGTTTTACACGAACCTCACAGGCAGAAGGCCGCAGCCGCAAATCAGCGAAGCCTGCCCTTCCACTTACAAAGGAGGGCTTGAATTTGCCGTGAAAGACGAACAAAACACGGTCGATTTTTACAGAGAATTGGCGCGTTCCGCAAATAGCCCTGCCATGAAGCAGGCGTTTCTTGAAGCGGCAAAAGACGAACAGCATCACGCCGTCTGGTTTCTTTATCTGCTCATCAATATCCGCTGACCGTGCGCTCAAACATCTTGAAAAACTGCCGGCTTTTTTTCAAGCCGGTTCCGCTTTATCCCCCCTTTCTGCCGCTAACCCATTTTACGATACAAAGCCTTTTTTCTGGATATTTTTACCCCTTTGTTTACAATACAAAATGCTGTTTAAAGCATAGGCATAGACTGCAAAAATCATGAAAGGGAGTTGGCAACATGAGAAAATACATCAAATGGCTGGCCGTGTTCAGCTTGCTGTTTGCTTTAACGGCATGCGGAAAAAATACGGACAACCAGAACGCTTCAAAATCCAATGACTTATACGACCAGATCAAATCAAAAGGCGTCCTTTTGATCGGAACAGAAGGAACGTACCCGCCATTTTCTTTCCATAAAAACGGGAAATTAACAGGCTACGATATTGATGTTGCGAAAGAAGTTGCAAAACGGCTCGGATTAAAAGCCGAATTTAAAGAAACACAGTGGGATGCCATGTTTGCCGGGCTCAATTCCAAACGGTTTGATATGATCGCAAACCAAGTCGGGATTCGCGCAGACCGCCAGAAAAAATATGATTTATCAACACCCTATACGATTTCAAAAGCCGTTGTCCTTGTCCGCAAAGACAATACGAACATCAAGTCCTTTGCTGATTTAAAAGGCAAAAAATCAGCCCAATCGCTTACAAGTAACTATGCTGATATTGCCAAGAAAAATGGCGCCAATATTGTAAGTGTGGAAGGATTTAACCAAGCGGTCCAGCTTTTGACTTCAAACCGTGTGGATGCCACCGTCAATGATTCCCTGACCTATCTGGACTACAAAAAGCAAAAACCGAATGCTGCCATTAAAGTTGCCGCTACAGCAAACGAGGCAAGCAAATCCGCTTTTTTGTTCCGGAAACATTCAGGGAAACTGACAGACAAAGTAAATGATGCTTTGAAAGATATGAAAAAAGACGGCACGTTAACAAAAATTTCAAAGAAATGGTTTGGTGAAGATGTTTCCCAATAACCTTGCGTTTATCAGCAGCGACCAGCTGCATTTGGTGCAAAGTTCCCTTCTGTCGATGCTGAAAGGAGCTTTGCATTATACGATTCCATTAACGATCATCACTTTCTGTATCGGTCTTGTGCTGGCACTCGCTACGGCGCTGGCACGTATTTCCGGCATTAAAATACTGGAATGGATTGCCCGAATCTATGTCTCAGCAATCCGCGGAACCCCGTTGCTTGTGCAATTATTTATCATTTTTTACGGGCTGCCGTCTGTGCACATTACCATTGGTTCTTTTCCAGCCGCCATTATCGGCTTTTCGCTCAATGTCGGCGCGTATGCATCAGAAGTGATCAGGGCAGCGATTTTGTCGATTCCAAAGGGACAATGGGAAGCAGCCTATTCGATCGGGATGAACTATGCGCAGGCTTTAAGAAGAATTGTGTTCCCGCAGGCTGTCCGCGTATCGGTGCCGCCACTTTCCAATACGTTTATCAGCCTTGTAAAAGATACATCTCTTGCTTCCTTGATTTTGGTGGCCGATCTGTTCCGTAAAGCCCAGGAAATTGCCTCCACCACTTATCAATTTATGCTGCTGTATGTCGAAGCCGCCTTTTTGTACTGGGTGATTTGTTTGATTCTCTCGATGATCCAGCAAAAATTGGAAGGCCGTTTTGATAAATACATCAGCAAGTAAGGAGGGACCTGTATGATTCGAATAGAAGGGTTACATAAACAATTCGGCAACCTTGAAGTGCTGAAAGGCATTGACTTAACCATTGAAAAAGGGAAAGTGATCGTCATCATCGGCCCGTCCGGTTCCGGCAAAACCACGCTGCTCCGCTGTATGAATGCCCTTGAAATTCCAAATCAAGGCAGGATACAGATCGATGATGTATCCGTTGACTTTTCCCAGCATCCCGGTAAAAAAGAACTCGCAGCTTTGCGGCAAAAATCCGGCATGGTTTTCCAACAGTACAATCTTTTCCCGCATAAAACGGTTCTCGAAAACGTGATTGAGGGACCGGTCATTGTAAAAAAGGAAAACCGCCAGGATGCAGCAAAAAAAGCGGAAATGCTGCTGGAAAAGGTGGCCTGCTTGATAAAAAAGAGGCGTATCCAGCAAGCCTTTCCGGCGGCCAGCAGCAGCGCGCCGGGATTGCGAGGGCGCTTGCAATGGAGCCGGAAGTGATGCTGTTTGACGAACCGACATCCGCACTGGATCCGGAACTTGTAAGCGGCGTGCTGAATGTGAGAGCTTGCTGAAGAAGGCATGACAATGGCCGTTGTGACACACGAAATGCGGTTTGCCCGCGAAGTTGCGGACAAGGTGATATTTATGGATGGCGGCGTCATCCTGGAGCAAGGCAAACCGGAAGAAGTGTTCCATCATCCAAAAAACGCACGGACCAAGCAATTCCTGCAGCTGATCCAAAGCTGACGGGCCGGAGCGGTTAATCCCATATTAAAAAGAGCTGCCTGAATAAAAGGCAGCTCTTTTTAATATTACTTGATTTTTTCAACAGAAAAAGGGGATACGGTGTGTGTGTCCACAACAGCAACCGGCACCTTTTCTTTTTTCTTTGACGTTAAGAAGGCGTACATGGCACCGACAAAGACGCCGCCGCCAATCATATTTCCGAGCGTTACCACGCCGAGGTTGTGCAAAATGCCAACGAGTGTAATCGTATCCGGGTGCGGGGCAGCAAGTGCGAGCGCGAACAGCACCATATTGGCAATGCTGTGTTCGTAGCCCGAAATGACGAAGCCAAACACGAGCAGCATCATCGAAGCGATTTTAGCCCCGTCCCCCTTTACGTTTATCGGAACCCAGAACCCTAAACAAACAAGCCAGTTACAAAGGATCGAACGGAAAAACATTTGGGCTGTTGTCAGGCTGATTTTCCCGCCCACAACCGACATTAAAAACTGGCTGTTATCCGAATCTGCATAGAGTCCGCTGTAATGGATAAACAGTGCGAAAATCGCCGCCCCCATCAAATTTCCGGCATACGTTGCCACCCAGTTTGTGAGCGCATCTTTCCAAGTTGTCGCTTTTTTTACCGTGCTCATCGTCATCATCATCGTATTGCCGGTAAATAGCTCGCCGCCGCCAAACATAATAAGCACGAGCGCTGCACCGAAAAATATGGAAGCCATAAAGGAAGTAACCGGAGACTTCGCATCAAAAAATGGCTCGGCAAGACGGTAACAAATAATAATGGCAAAACCGATAAACATACTTGCCAACACTGCTTTTGTCACATAACGAAGCAAGGATTCTTCCAGATATTTTTTCTTATTTAATGCCATTTGAACAACAGATTCAACGGCCTCGTACATAAACACCATCTCCAACATGAAAAAATATTTAATTGTGAACTATATCACAAATAACTGCCTTTCTATCATATCCCCTTTTTCCCTGTTTGTGTTTGTATATATTTTGAACGTTTATGAAGCGATTACAAAGGAAGGGGCTTTTGACAGCCATCATTACTGGTGTTCATTGGCTGCCAGTGCCTTATCAATTTGATCAGGGTTTTTTGGGGGCAAGTGAATGTAAATAATGGAATGGGAATATTGCTATTCAGTTATTTTTTGATGATCTATGTTATCATCAGCCTCCAGTCTCTTTTGGAAATGTTTTTAAATTCCTGCATTGCGTTTCTGATCGTCAATATTTATATCGTTTTTTCCTGCATTTCAATTAGTGAAAAAGGGCTGCCAAAGTATATTTATTATTTATCCCTTAGTAATTACGGAATGGGTTTCAAACAAAATTTAGGCAAAGCGAATAGCTTATATTACAAATATTTTAAATATTCATTACAGTATATTTATTTTACTCGTTTTAGAAGTTGCCATTCTAATTGCATCAGCGCTTAAAATTAAAAAAATGGATGTCATATAGGGGGGAATACCATGATCCAGCTTTTAAATGTAAGCAAAAAATTCAAGCTTACACGAAAAATATACCGCAACCGCTTTCATCTGGCTGTGTCTATTTTGTGAAATATTGATCATGTTACCAAATTACAAACTCCTTCCAAGAAAAATAATCATGTGAAAAACTGATCAATTTGTGTTATAACACGCTTTCATCGCATTTTTCTATTATATATCTACGGCCAAATGTTTTGAACATTCTTTGACAACTGCATTTTCCGGCCCTAAAATGTGAACGCTATCACTATCTTTTTAAAATTGCCCGTGCTAAAATGAAGGCGTAATAAGAAATGTTCACTATTTAACAAACAAACATCCAATTCTGAAGGCAGCTCATTAATAGGCTTAAAGGAGGCCAATTTAAAATGACTGAACAATTGCTGACAAAAGCACCGCTCTCTAAAAAACAATGGGAAGGCTTTAAAGGAGGAAACTGGCAAAAAGAAATCGACGTAAGGGACTTTATTTTGAAAAATGTAACCCCTTACGAAGGCGATGAAAGCTTCCTTGCCGGTCCGACTGAAGCCACTTTAAAATTATGGGACCAGGTCATGGAACTATCGAAACAGGAACGCGAAAAAGGTGGCGTCCTGGATATGGATACGAAAATTGTATCCACCATTACATCGCATGGCCCGGGGTATTTAAACAAAGAACTTGAAAAAATTGTCGGTTTCCAAACCGATAAACCGTTCAAACGTTCGATGATGCCGTTTGGCGGAATCCGGATGGCAGAAAGCGCCTTAAAATCTTACGGCTATGAAATTGATCCGGAAATCAAACATATTTTTACAGAATGGCGGAAAACCCATAACCAGGGTGTATTCGATGCCTACACGCCGGAAATCAAAGCTGCACGGCATGCAGGCATTGTAACCGGCCTTCCGGATGCTTACGGTCGCGGCCGCATTATCGGCGACTACCGGCGCGTTGCACTTTACGGGGTAGATTATTTAATTGAACAAAAGAAAAAAGATCTTGACTTAATCGGCTGCGGCTTGATGACAGAAGAAGTCATCCGCGAACGCGAAGAACATTCGGAACAAATCCGCGCATTGCAGGAATTGAAACAAATGGCACAAAGCTACGGATTCGATATTTCCGAACCGGCTTCAAACGCACGAGAAGCTTTCCAATGGCTGTATTTCGCGTATCTGGCTGCCATTAAGGAACAAAACGGCGCGGCCATGAGCCTTGGGCGCACATCCTCTTTCCTTGACATTTATATTGAAAGAGATTTGAAAAACGGCGTCTTGACTGAACGGGAAGCACAAGAACTCGTCGACCACTTTGTCATGAAACTCCGCCTCGTCAAATTTGCACGGACGGAAGAATATAATGAACTGTTCAGCGGCGACCCGACATGGGTAACAGAATCGATCGGCGGTATGGCTTTGGACGGCCGTACGCTCGTTACGAAAAACTCGTTCCGCTTCCTGAACACGCTCGACAACCTCGGCCCTGCGCCGGAACCGAACCTGACCGTGCTCTGGTCGACGAAACTGCCGGATAAATGGAAACAATATTGCGCGAAAATGTCGATCAAGACGAGCGCCATCCAGTACGAAAACGACGACTTAATGCGTGAAGAATACGGCGATGATTACGGCATTGCCTGCTGTGTATCGGCGATGCGGATCGGCAAACAAATGCAATTCTTCGGCGCCCGCGCCAACCTGGCAAAAGCTTTGCTATATGCGATTAACGGCGGCGTTGATGAACGGTATAAAATGCAAGTCGCACCTCCGTTCCAGCCGATCACTTCGGAATATCTCAATTACGATGAAGTAATGGAAAAATACGACCGGATGCTTGACTGGCTTGCAGGCGTTTATATCAATGCTTTAAACATCATCCATTATATGCATGACAAATACAGCTACGAACGGCTTGAAATGGCATTGCATGACCGCAATGTACTGCGCACGATGGCTTGCGGCGTTGCCGGCTTGTCTGTTGCGGCCGACTCTCTAAGCGCCATCAAATATGCGAAAGTAAAAGTCATCCGTGACGAAGATGGCCTTGCCGTTGACTATGAAGTCGAAGGCGATTATCCGAAATACGGCAACAATGATGACCGCGTCGACCAAATTGCCGTCAATCTCGTCAAATCGTTTATGCAAAAACTGCAAAAATATCCGACTTACCGGAACGCTGTCCATACTTCTTCGATCCTGACGATTACATCGAACGTCGTATACGGCAAGAAAACAGGAAGCACACCGGACGGCCGGAAAGCAGGCGAACCGTTCGCCCCTGGCGCAAACCCGATGCACGGCCGCGATTCGCACGGCGCAGTCGCATCGTTGACATCTGTTGCGAAACTGCCTTATAAATATTCGCTTGACGGCATTTCCAACACTTTCTCGATTGTCCCGGAAGCGCTCGGACACGAAGAAGAAACACAGGTCTCCAACCTGGACGGCATGCTGGATGGCTATATGGCGAAAAAAGCGCACCACTTAAACGTCAACGTCCTGCATCGCGAAACATTGCTGGATGCGATGGATCATCCGGAAAAATATCCGCAATTGACGATCCGTGTATCGGGATATGCGGTAAACTTCATCAAATTGACAAGGGAACAACAGCTTGAAGTCATTAACCGGACGTTCCATGAAATGATGTAAACTGATTCGGGCGGCATGCCCCCTCCCCCCTATTTAACACTTAACTTATGGGGAATCTATATAGAAGGATTTGATTGAGATGAACATGACAACGCGCATTCATTCCACTGAATCATTTGGCACGGTTGACGGGCCCGGCATCCGCTATGTCGTATTTACGCAAGGCTGCCCGCTGCGCTGCAAATTTTGCCATAACCCGGATACGTGGAAAATCAATGAAGGCAATGAAATGAGCGTCGAAGAGATTATGAGTGATGTGCGCGATTACCTGCCTTTTATTGAAGCTTCCCACGGCGGCATTACAGTGAGCGGCGGCGAACCGCTTTTGCACCTCGATTTTCTGATCGAATTGTTTAAAGCGTGCAAAGAAATTGGCGTCCATACTGCCATTGACACAGCAGGCGGATGTTTCTCGCGCAGCCCGCGGTTTATGGAAAAACTGGATGAATTGATGGAATATACAAATCTTGTATTGCTGGACATCAAGCATATTGACCCGGAAAAGCATAAATGGCTCACCGGCATGTCAAATGAGCATATTCTCGATTTCGCCGGGTATCTCGCTGACAAGCATATTCCGGTCTGGATCCGCCATGTGCTCGTTCCCGGCTTCGATTCTGAAGAAGATTTGCAAAAAACATCTGATTTTATCCATTCCCTGCCAAACGTTGAAAAAATCGAAATCCTTCCGTACCATAAGTTAGGTGTCTACAAATATGAGGCGCTCGGCATTGACTACCCCCTCAAAGGTGTCGAACCGCCGACAAAAGAACAAGTTGCACATGCAGAACAGATTTTGAAAAGGGAATTGCAGTAAAAAAGTGCCGGCTGCCCGCCGGCGCTTTTTTTTATTCTTCCTAAAGAACGATACAACGTTCAGAAAGCGTGGAAAAGTGTTCGCCTTCTGTCTATCCTAAAAAATTGCCCGAATTTTTCATCCTTCTGCTGGTGCTGCATGCATGCGGCAAGATAGCGGCAAAAATATCCGGCGCCTTCCTTCGCTTTAAGCACGCCTGCGCTAAGCTTCGCTGATGATACGCTACCGCCCGCGCGCAACGGCTGCAGCACCATGCTGCAAAAGTGCATCATCCCAAATTTCCAGGATTGCCTCTGGAGAAAGCTTTTCCCAATTGCAACAGTTCATGCGCAAGCTTTCGGATGCGTGCCTGGATATCGGTATTGATGATTTCATTGTCCTCATTAAAATCATCATTGTGAATAAAAACATTGCGGACCGCACAGGTGGCCTTTAAAAAGGTTAATACCGGTTTCAGCTGGTATTCAGCAACAAGAAAATGTTTGTCCGAGCCGCCGTTCATCACAATACCGCATACTTTGGACTGAAAAGCATCGCGGTGCAAATGGTCGAGCAGATTTTTCAAAGCGCCTGTAATGGACACCTGGTATACCGGCGAGCCAAAAACAAGGATATCCGCTTCCAGCATTTTATTAACGGCCGCAATCGTATCATCATTGTAATAAGAAAGTGGAAACCCTCTTGCAAACTCCACTTCATAATCTTTTAAATCGAGCAGTTCAGTTTCCGCTTCCGAATCTTCCGCTTTAATTGCCATAAGCACCTCATATACACCAATGGAGGTCTTCTCACCGGTAAGCGAGCCGGATATACCTAAAATTTTCACCGTTTCCACTTCCTGATGTCATTTGAAATTTTCCTTAATATATGCCGCTTCTTCAGAAGGCGTCAACCGCCGCTCCGCTTTTCCGATGTTGCCTTTCTGGTAAGCCCAAATCTCATTATGGGCCTTCACCGCATTGCTGAAATCGCCTTTTTTCCACGGTTTTAATATACCGAGCAGCATATCCTGCAGTTCTGTATCCGCAAAAGTTTGATTGCTGATCGCCGAATACAGGGCGTCCACCTTTTCTTCTGTGATTTCGGAAGCTCCCCATTTTTCATTTGCCGCCACTTTTTGATGCGTCATATTATGTACTTCCTGCACCAATTCTTCTTCGTTCATGCTTTTGTATGCCGAAAGTTTGCGCTCAGGCGTCTTCTGGCGGAAACTTGCCTGTATAACCGCTTTTGCAGCCGTCTCTTCCTCTGCAGCCGGTTTTTTCGAAGGTGCTGCCTCCGTTGCAATTGCTTCTCCTTTGTTAAAGTAAAAATACGTGACACCTGCAATAAACATAAACACAGCAATCCCCATCCCAACGATAAACCGTTGAAACACAGCATCTCCCCCTTTGCTTATCATACGAAATTCGCGCTGTCCCGTAAAAAATCCTGCTTTATCATTGTATTAATGCAGCGAAAAAATTTTACCGGAAATTGGCGGAATTCCGTTTTTCTTAATAAACATCCCGTTGCGTAAACACAACAAAAGACACCATAAGCGAAAGAAAAAGCCATACAAGCAGCACAGCAACCGAAAATCCGAGCGTCATGCCTTCAACAGGCGGGCTTGTGCCGTTGAGATAATTCGTCAGCTGCAAATTCACCATAAACAAATATTTTGCGCTTGGCCAGGCCGATACCATGTTGGTCAAAATCGCGCCGGCAATCAATGAGGATAACATAATCCCCATTACGGCGGCCGTGCTGCGCAACAGGACAGAAAGCATAAACGTGAGGCTGCCTGAAACGACGCAGACAAACCAGGCAAGGCCGAACGCCATGAGCAAATATTTCCATTGCGGGACAGCATGCACATGTGCAGTAAGGAGCTCGTCCCCTTTTATCGTAAAACCGGTAAGCATTGGCATGTTCCAGCCGCGGTAGCCGAATACTATTCCGGAAATGGCATAGGTAAAAACGGCTGTGCACAGCAAAATAAACGAAACGGACAGCAGCATGGCAATGTATTTGCTAAGCAGGATGCGCCATCTTTTCACGGGGCGCGTCAGCAATAATTTGATTGTCCCGCTGCCCGCCTCGGCAGACACGATATCGCTCGCCGCCACCATGACGAACAGCGGCAAAAGCATCCCGATCGCATTTTCAATAAATACCCGCATAAACGTCGGGGCGCCCGGCGCGTTCGGATTGATGTTATGGTTGAGATAATATTGTTCCTGGCTCAATGTCATACGCAAATATTTTTTGAAATCATCGGAAAGGCTTGCCGATCCAAGCCGGTTTTGCGTATCGACAATTTGTTTCTGGAGCTGCACCCGCCAGTCGCTTGTCCCGATTTTTTCCTGCAGCGCTTTTGATTCTTTGTACTGCGCGTAGGTAAAAATGGGAACAAGGCAGGCGATAATCAGGATAATAACAAGAATCCGCTTTTTCTTCCAAAGCTTCAGCTGTTCATTGTATATGAGTCGGATCATTTTTTCCTGCCCCCTGTCAGTTCCAAAAACAAATCTTCCAGCGCCGGCAGCACGGCTTTTATTTCTTTTACCCGGACCCCGTTTTGCACGAGCATCTCGTTCCATAAAGCATTTTTTTCTTCATCATATGGGGTGATAAGGAGGCCGTCTTCCCCCTCTGCCACCTGTGTTTCCGCCTGAAGCAAGGTGCGCGCTTTTTCTGCCGGGACTGCTTTCCAAAAGGTGCGCGCTTTTTCGGAAAGCAGCTCATGTACATTCCCGGTGCGGACCACCCGGCCGTTATGGATAATGGCCACCTTGTCGCACATCAGCTGCACCTCGCTTAACAAATGCGAAGAAACGAGGACGCTTAAATGCTCTTTTTCAGCAAGCGACCGGATAAACTCGCGCATTTCCCGGATGCCTGCCGGGTCAAGCCCGTTTGTCGGTTCATCAAGAATCAAAAGCTTCGGGTTCCCAAGGAGCGCCTGGGCAATGCCAAGCCTTTGCCGCATGCCGAGAGAGTATGTTTTCACTTTATCATGGATCCGGCTGCTTAAGCCAACGAGCGCTGCCACTTCATCCAGCCTGTTTTTCGGAATGGACGGATCCATCCGCGCAAAATAGGCAAGGTTTTCATAGCCGGTCAAAAACGGGTACATCTCCGGATTTTCGACAATGCAGCCGAGATTTTTCATTGCTTCCGTAAACTCGGTCCGGACGTTTTTTCCGCCAATGAAAATTTTTCCCGAAGTCGGGCGGATCAGGCCTGTCAGCATCCGGATCGTTGTTGTCTTCCCTGCCCCGTTCGGACCGAGAAACCCGAACACCTCTCCCGGCATTACTTCAAAACTGATGCCTTTGATGATTTCTTTCCTGCCAATTTTTTTCCTTACATTGAGCACCTTAAGTGCGGGAATAGCCGTCATTTCGCTTTCTCCTCCCGGAAATGGATCAGGGAAGCAACACGCTCTCCGATCAGTTGATAACCGGCCATATTCGGATGGAATTTGTCACTGTACAAATAGTCGTTCACATTCAGTTCAAAAAGGTCAAATGTCGGCACATAGACCACCTTTGGAAAATCAGCTGCGACGGAAGCCGAATCAAAATTCCATTTCCGGACGATCGCAGAGGTGGTTTTCGCCTGAGACAGATCAATAAAAGGATTATACAGCCCGACGTGATAGACGGTTGCCGTTTTGTTTACCGCCCGGATCCCTGCATAGATCTGTTTTAAATGGACCAAATAAGGCTTTTCCAACTTTTCGATATAAGCGTTATCCAAATGGCCAAGCGCCTCCCCGCCTGCAAACAAATCATTACCGCCGATCGTCAGCAAAATGATATCCGCACTCCGGAGTTCACGTTTGATTTGCGGCTGTTTGATCTGTTCCAGCAGCCCGCTTGATGTAAGCCCTTTGATCCCATTGTTTTGCAACAGAACAGCCTTCTTTGTTTTTTTCTTTACCTCATCCGCAGTATAACCGGCATACCCCTTTCCGGCTGTATCCCCCGTCCCCCTTGTCAGCGAGTCGCCGATTGCTGTAATCGTGATCTCGTTTGTATTGCCCGCTTTTTTCGTGTTTTTGCCAGTTCCGGTATTTTCCGTCTTTACGCCGGTATTCGCCTGCTGGTCTTCAAAAACCATCCACAGGCCGGCCAGAAACAACAGTGCTGACACGGCGGAAACAATGGAGATGGCAGAAATTAAATGCTTCTTCATTTCGCTATTCCTTTCTTTTCTGTTTGTAACTTAAAGGATAGCAAAGGAAGCGGACTTTTTAAAATCGCGCGCTCTTCTTTTTAGGCCGGTTTTTTTCCGGGTTCTGCCGTTATCCCGGTGCAAATCATCAAAGAAAGTGCCCGCGGCTGCCTTTCCGGCAAAAAGCGGCCTTGCACACGATGGCTCTTAAAATAAGCAACAGGAAGATAGTCCAACGGTTTTCGTACCAGTACACAACCCCTTGTCTTGTTCTACTGCCCCATCCTTTGAATATGTATGAAGTGACCAATAGGATGGAGGATGCGGCTATGCAGTATTATTATGGGAATCAAATGACTCTTCGTGTACTGGATGAGGCTGAGTTTTAGAAACACCAGGAAGAAGAACATACGATTGTGATCCGGGAGCTTGTCAGAAATCTTGAGCAAAAATATGTGGAGGCATTACAGGGATGGGAAAAAGCTTTTTCAGAGGCACATCATCGCGTAATAAGGTATATTGAGACGGTGAATCGTTCAAACGGACAAGTTTCTCAGGCACTCTACCAGGATATTTTGCAACTCACCCAATTTTGCTTACAGCAGAGTGAACAATTTATCCGGTTTTGCCGCACGCTTATGGAAGCAAGTGAACCGATCAGCACCAACCCGACAGCTAAAGTGGTGTTGAACCATATTATTATAGAATCAGAGTACTTTATAGGCGTGGCCCAGACGATTTTGTACCAGCAGTAATTCCAGCTTCGTTTAAGGCGGTAACACCCTGTTCTGTTAAAACAGGCAGGTAGTAAACCGGGATGGTATTCTTTTCCGGCACCCCGGTCCCCTCCTTCACACGATCGAAGGAGGGGGTCTCATTTTATGGGCTGTAACTTCTTTTCTTTCACTCTTCCTTTTCCCCCAAAACTGCACACGGATCGCGGGCCTCATTTTTTCAACCCGGCACGCAGAACGAATAAAAAAGGGCTCCCACAATGTGAGAACCCTGATTTTTACACGATACCGGTGGTCGGGGTCGAACCGACACTCCCGAAGGAACACGATTTTGAGTCGTGCGCGTCTGCCAATTCCGCCACACCGGCATATCATTGAATTCGTGACAAACATCACTATTCTATTATATACAGAATTGAAAAAATGTCAATCCGTGCCGGGCTGTAGTATGTGTCAAGTTTTTCTCGACAAGGTTTAAATATCGGGTATTCCAAGACACTCTTTTTGTACACTTTCGGCTACCGTGCTTTACTT